>SDNL01000165.1 GCA_004524365.1 Promethearchaeota archaeon
AGTGATAACTGTAATTTTGTTGCTTTTCTCAATTATGGGGGGATTCATTGCAAATAAACAACAGGACAAAAAATTACGCTCATTCCACATTTGGTTTGGTAGAATCATGTATATTATCGCTACAATTCTACTGATCATAGGGATAATAACATACCTTTTTAAGTAGATTTCTTTTTATTCTTTTTTTCTATTTTTTTCCATCTTTGAAGTATTTCTTTAGATATCAGTTTAAGAATTTTACCTATATCAATCTCTTAATAAGACGTTTATTTGGTTTTTGATTTGTTTGTTAATTCAAATCTTTTTCTAGGTAAAAGACCAATCTAATGAAATATTTTCCTTATCTTTAAATAGATCATTATCCATTATTTATGTGAGAAGGAATTTTCCATTCATTCAATACATTATATTCAATAAATGAATTTTACCAAATGCTTACATTGATCCGTTAAAACGAAGGCTTGTATCACAAGTAATAATTTATGGGTATGGGTGAGCGTATCAAATGTATGAACAAACTTTAAGCCGCAGATGCGGTACTTGTGGCAATTATGATCATGATAAGCATTACTGCAAATTATTTCATAAGAAATTACCTGAAGATGCTTATTGTGAAGTTGAGGAGGATACCGTGTTTTTTATAACATAATTTATCTCTTTTTATTTAATTTTTAAGTCAAAATTTATTACTTGTTTAATAATTTCAATAAGAGAGGGAAGTTGATAGTAATAAAGTGTAAATTTATATATTTTCGTTAAAGCATAATAAATAGATAAATCTAAAATGAGTAGTTAATATATTTATGAGATTATGATTCTAATTGATTCATTTGATTCTTGATATTATTTATTTCTTGCTTATGATTGTTTATTTTATTATGAATATGGTTTAAAAATAGTTGATATTCCTTTTCTAGATTTTTATGAAACAATTTTTCGGCATTTTTTCTTAAATCATGCTGTTTCTTTAGACGTAATTTTTGAATTTCAAGCCGCTTTTGATAATACTCAATTAATTCCCTAAATTGTTCTATTTGTTGGTTTTCTGACATTTACTAAATCCTAATTATATTCTTAAACATAATTAACCTTTTACCCACATAAATACCTACTTAATAATGTTTTAATAAAAAGGGAGTTCAGTGAGGCTTTAAAAGAATTTATTTTTTGTAATTATGAAAGCTATTATCGAAATTATTGAATATTAGATTTAAAAATATTCTACCTTTTTATTTCACTCTATTCTTTTAATACTTTAATTTTTTATCTAATTAGGAGTGAAAGTTTTTAATAATTATCTAAACTCAATAATAGGAGCAAAACTTTAATAAGAATCAAAGAAATAAAACTATGTATTTAAAAGCATTATTTATGATGAGGGTTTAAATGAAAATAATAGTTATTGGATCTGGATTATCTGGATTAACTGCCGCAGCATCTTTATGTCAAGAAGGGCATGATGTAAGTGTATACGAGCAATATAATCGTCCTGGGGGCGTGACTGCGCCATATGAAAAAAATGGATATAAATGGGATTTAGGACAATTAATAATAGAAGGCCTGGGACCAGATGAACCATTGGGTAAAATACTAACTGAACTAAATATTAAAGGGATTGAAATTAAATTAGAAGATAGAGGCTATGTCTTTCCAAATTTTGAAATCAACAAACCGAAAGAATATGAAGGTATAAGATGGCGTATTGAATATCTCAAAAAATTATTCCCCGAAGATTCTGAAGGATTAGATAAATATTGGAAGGATTTTCTACATTTCACGAGCCTAATGACATATGGACGGCGTATGGAATATTCGAGTGGATTAAAGTCATTATATTGGAAATTACGGTTATTTGCAAAACTATTAGGGTCGGGATTATATTCAAAGAAAGATTGGAGTGCCACAGAACTAATGAATTATTATTTCACTAATGAAAATCTTCAGTTAGTATTTATTTCAATTATTGCGGACTTTTTCACACCGCCTAGTAAATTTTTAGGGTTAGGTGTGTTTAGTTTGAACCCTGAAGCAATATATGATAAACGGATACCAAAAAAAATTGATAAGAATACAATCCAATTATTCCATTATGATATTTTAGGGGGAATTAGTAATTTAGTTGATAATTTTGTTTCTCGTATCGAAGAACTTGGAGGAAAACTTTTATTGAATAACCCTGTGAAAAAAATTCTTTTACAAGATAATCAAGTAAAAGGTGCTGTCGATGGAAAGGGAAATAAAGTAGAAGCTGATGTTGTTATAGCATCAGGTGCTGCTAAAGAGACCTTTTTCAATCTAATAGGAAAAGAAAATTTGCCAAATGAATTTATTCAATCTGTGAATGATTTGATGCTTATGGAATCAGTGTTTATGCTTCAATTAGGGATTGAAAAATCTTATGAGCTTTCAAAATATAATAAAGGTTATACCGTGAGATATTACTATGGTATTAATTCCACTAAAGAACTTGAGGAGGAAATAGAATATGAACGAAATGGACGTTATCATAAGGGAGAAAAAGGATTTGTAGTCCACATTCCTACATTCCATACTCCAGAAATGGCTCCAAATGGAAATCATGCAATGACAATTTATACTATCTGTCCTGATCAATTAAAAGAAGGATCATGGGAAGTGAGAAAAGAAGAATTTGCAGCAAAATTGATAGGATACGCGGAAAAATACTATCCAAATTTGAGTGATGCAATTATTTTAAAAGAAATTCTAACCCCTAAAGATTTTCGAGAGCGCACCTATTCAGATCATCACGCATTCGGAGGTATTGCCCCATATATAAATACCACTGGAATTTCCCATAAAACTCCAATCAAGGGATTATGGTTTATCGGTGCTCAAAGTGAAACTGGAGGCGGAGTAAATAATGTAATGCCAGGCGCATATAAAGTGGCGAAACTCATAAATGATGAATTATCCTAGATTCTTCTCTAAATTATAAGGATAATATTAAAATTCTTCAATAATAATTTTAATTTGTTTTTGTCATATAGCGATAAATACTTCCCCAAATATACTCATCATTTCGCTCTTTGGCTTCAAAATTATTAGTATGAAGCCATTTTGTTAATGCTTCCTTAGTATCAGCATCATAATTTCCATCTATCTTTCCGTTATAAAAGCCACTATTTTCCAAAACTTTTTTCACCTCTATCAGCACATCTCC
>SDNL01000056.1 GCA_004524365.1 Promethearchaeota archaeon
ATCCATAATAATAAACTCCAAGAACTCCTAATGCATAATAATATGCGAAAGTTATGCCCATCACAAGAGTATAATTACCCAAAAACTTTCCTAAGATTAATTTATATTTATTTATTTTTGGAAAGATGATAAAACCCGTTTGTTTATCATATTCTCTACAAATAATCCCTGAAAAAAAGAAACAATTTGCAAAGATTAAAAGAAACGTAAGAAAGGATTGATTTGAGGAGAAATATTCTGCTTGCGTCGCTGCAAGCGGATTCCCTGGAATTAAATTAGGAAGTGTCCCGAGTAATACGGGGATAAGCACGGAAATTACCAAGAATACAACAAATTTCTTCCATTGTTTTTTAAATTCAAAGATATAAGTGTAGTAAATGGGTTTGATCCCGTTAATGAGAGGTTCTAAACTTGAAATGAATTGATTTTTTTGTTTCATTATATAACACCTCGTTTGACTGAATTTTTTTGTGAAATTGGGGTTTTATCTTTTATTAACTCTTCATAAATACGTTCTAATTGCGATGATTTCGGTTGAGAAAAGAGCGATATTGTGAACTCCGAATTGAATTGAGAAAATAATATTTTTAATATCTCTGCTCTCGAGCGTTTTTTACCATCATAGTATAATATAAATTCCTTTGAGATAGGATCATATTTAACTGGTCGCGGAGCTATATTAGGGTCTACATCCTTAGCTAAATAGGGATCCAAATTTTGTATTAATTGTTTGATAATGGGTTCAATCTTCTCAGAATCAAGGCTTTCAAGAATTTGAACTATTAATTCATTTGTTTTTAAATTCGTTTCAAGATTTTCAATCGTATCAAATGCAATTACTTGACCCCGGTTAAGGAGAGCTACTTTATCACAAACCTCTGATATTTCATGAAGGAGGTGAGATGCTACGAAAATCGTCTTTCCTTGGCTTTTCATATCTTTAATAAAAGCTCGAACTTCAATCCTTGCTTTTGGATCCAATCCCGTCTGTGGTTCATCTAAAATAATTATCTCAGGATCATGGATTACTGCTTGAATGAGTCCCAGTTTTTGTTTCATCCCTTTTGAAAATTTATCAACTGTTTTATATTTCCATTCGAAAAGATTAAACATTTTAAGTAATTCATCTATTCGTTCATCTATTTTTTCCTTAGGATAATTTGCGAGTTTAGCAAAATATTTTAATAATTGGTATGGTGTCATTTTGTAAAACTCAGGAATATCTATTAAGAACCCACGTTGAATTAAATTTCGAGGGTTTTTAAAAAGATTTTGAAGTTCTCCATGTTTATTTCGTATTAGTATTTCTCCGTTGTCAGGTCTTAATATATGGGCAATCATCTTAATTGTTGTAGTTTTTCCAGCACCATTCGGCCCAACTAATCCAATAATTTCGCCTTTTTGTACTTCTAAGCTAATCTCATCTACTGCCTTGAGATCTCCATAATAATGGGATAATTCATTTAATTTCAATACTGTTTCAGTAATAGAATCACCGTTAATTATTTGAATTTTATTTTTTTTTAAAAATTTTTTTTGTTAATATTAGATTTTATTAGAAAGAAATGGAGACCAATTTTTAAAATTACTTTTTTATTATTATAAGGAAATTTAAATCGAGGTCAATAAGAGGGAGAAAGCGAATTTAAAATTAACTTCTATTTTAATTTTAATCAATAATGAATCCTTCAACAAATATCATAGCTTTTTGTCCAACATCACGTCCCTTATCATGTTTATCAGCAAAAGTGGCATTAATATTCCATCCTAAATCAGAAAAAAAGCTTGGAACTTGTTTAATATCTATCCCCCATTTAAAATGTTTCGTAAAAGAGGTAGTGGAGCTTATAAAGAGTGATTCATCTGATCTCAGCCATCTGGAGCGTTGCATTAGATCTAAAAATATCTTATCGCCTTTTTTGCTCAACATATTCAGAGATTTAAGGAGTGAGATTGCATCCTCACGGTTTAAATAATAGAGTAAGCCTTCTAGGACCCAGAAAGTAGGGATATTAGGATTAAATCCTGCGTTCTTTAATTTATCAAACCATCTAGTTTGAGATAAATCCGCACTTATCCGCTTTAATTCTACTAAGGGCTTTTCGTCTTTTAAAATCCTTTTTTTATACTTTATTATTTTTGGCAGATCAATCTCGAAGAGAAGATGATGATTTTTTTTTAATGGTTTAAAACGATAGGCTCGAGTACATAATCCTGCTCCTAACATAACGATTTGTGTCTTCTTTAGAGTAGTACACCATTTTGTTAGTAATTCTTCCTCAACATAAAGGGTTCGGATTATAGGATAATCCATTTCTGAGAAACGGATATGTTTTTTAAAATAAGATTCAAGATTCCCAGCAAGTTGAGCTGCAAAAGGATCTATAATAAGAGGATTTTCTTTTTTACTTTCTTCAGCTCGATAATGAGCCATTAAGCGAGCAGTAAATGGGATACTTGAAAAATTATTTTTTGTTAGCATTTCATTTTTCTGTATAGAATTTGATTTCTTTGTTATTTGGTGCGGATTTCTTCTTTCTATAGATCTAACGTTATTTATCCTATATGGTTTCTCATGTTTTATTGATGTAAGCAATCTGGAAAGTTCCATTATTGCAATTGGAATTATTCCATCTGATTCTATTTGTGCGATAATTAATCTATTTTCATTTCTGACACCGATAATATGCTCTTTCTGCCTTGATGATGCGATTAGTCTATTATTTTGACACGTTTTGGTGATATATTCCATACCAGCGAGATTTAGGGATGAAATATTTTGGGTGTTCCAAGAAGAGACAAGCTTTTTTAGAATATTTTTAAGATTCCAATCGCTTGAAGAATATAAAATAGTTCCATCGATCTCAATTAAAGCAACTTTTTGGATAAAGGGAAGCTCATCTTTTAATTTTGAGACTTGGGCTTTATAACCGACTGGCATATTAAAGCTACATTTCAATTACTTAATAATTTTATTTAAAGACCGGTTTGTTTCACTAGTGAAGCAATTTTCTCATAATAGGAATATGATTTCTTTAATGCGCCATCTTTCAAGGCAAGTTTACCCTTTTTTCGGTATTCTTTTATGAGCTTTATGAGATCTTTTGGTTTTTTTTCGTGAGATATAGAAGTTTCTTGTGTATCGGCGCCTTTCCACGCCTCCTCCAAGATAGGGGCAAATAATTTAATATTTTCTTGGATATTTGTTCCTATTCCTGCAATTTCAATTTCTTTATGAGGTTCTTTTAGGGGTTTAGATAGAATACATACTAAAATCTCTTCAGAATCCCTATTAACCCCCCATAGATTCTGCAAGTTTCGTTTTTTATATTTAATATTATCCAATTCATTAAGAATGTTGAGTCTTTTTATATGGTTTGGAAGAGAAGGATCGCTAAAAGCGGTTATTCGTATATTTAGGGTGGTAGGACACTCACTCAAGGAATCCATATTTAAATCTGTAATTTTGGGAGCAACTAATAGAACCTCTCTTTTTGCTTTTGATAATATTTCTGTAATATGAGCTCTGGCAGCATCCATAGAATTAACAAACCATATGTTACGCATTGGAAAAGGTGTTTTTTTTTTAGTTTGATCCCAAAAATATTTATTCATTTGATCTTGCATTTGTACAATATCCAAGAATTCATCAATTGTATCCTCAATTTGATTTTCAATCCTTGAGGTAAGAAGCGCCTTTACCCCTGCTAATGAATTAATATTTCCCGAACATATCTGAGTTATTTTTTGCTCAGCTTTCTGGATTGAATCATTAAAGTGATTAGTTATGCTATCAATGATTTTGTCTTCATTGTATTCAAAATCCAAATCTATTTTATCTAATTGTCTAATTGTTTCTGAGAGTGTAGTTTTAAAATTTGTGATAAATTCTTGATTGAATTCTTCAATAAATTCACTTAATTCATCATTAAAAACCATTTCATTCACACTAAATTGTATATCGAGATCATCGCGGATTTCTTCAACGGTTTTAACCAACAATTTTTCAATATAATTCCCGATAGTCTGTTCTAAAAGTCCTAATCGTAATTTTTTTAAATTTTCTGAAATTATGGATTGTATTTCATCCAATTTATCCCTTAATTCCTCAATCTGAACCTGGATAATCTCAACGGATTTTGAGTTTATTTCTTTAAATTGTTCTTTAATAACAGATATTTGAGATTGCATTAATTCTTCTGTGTATTCTTCTAAATCTCCAACATCTTCTGGAACTTCCTTTATTTGAACTTTAGGTGTTATTTCCTTTGTCTGTAACTTTTCAAGTACTTCATTTTTAACATTTACCATGATTTCTTTTATATCATTGATATGTGTTTGCTCATCTTGATTTGTTTCTAATTCTTGTAAAGTATCATTCAAATTAGAAGAGAGTTTTCTCATCAAGACAAGATTTTCCTTAATATCCGAAATCTCCTTATAAAAGTCGTTTAATCTCTCTGAAAGTGCTGCATAGGGAGGTAATGGCGCATAATAGGTACTTCCGCTAATTATTTTTTTATATAAGCCCTTTTTTATAAATTTATTTGCAATTTTTTCACATCTATCCTTTGGTTTGTCAGCAATAATACTTAATTCGCTCAAAGAAATAAGTTCTCGATCACTAGTTAGGAAATAAAGCTCTTGCTCCTCATTATTTAGACCCATATCCGTCAGTATCTTTTTTAGTACATCTTCAGGAATGCCCCTTGAATTGGAAGTCTCAGTATTCTCGATACTAAAGTCTTCAATTTCTAAGTTCTTGTTTATTTGGACAATGAGGGTATGTTCAGGTTCACCATGTGTATTTTTCTTAATAATAGGAAATTCATTTATTCCCTTATATTCTTCTGGGGTTAATAAAAACTTAATTTCTTTTAAGCAAAAATCGCATCTGAAGGTTATTTCTACAGTTTTCTTCTCGTTTAACTGTTCCATTAGTTTTTTTCTCTTCCCTTTAAAATTGACTCTATAATATAATTACACATTAAGATTATTTATTAATTTTATTTTTATTTCATATAAGGAATTTTATTATTCAGATTTATAGGTTTAATCTTCTCTTTTAAGGAGAGTTAAAGAATAATAAGGATTTTGGTAAAAAAAATTAGAAATAATGGTAAATTAAATTAGAAAGCTTTTTGATTAAATAAAAAAAAGAAGGAAGGTTAAAAAGAATTAAAAATCTAAATTGCCCATACTAATTTCATATAAGCCATGGGCGAATTTTGGTTGATATTTCTTTAATTTGTTCATATCAAATGTAAGAATCTGAAATTTTAATTCAATCCTATTACCGAACCATACAACATGAAATCGGGGTCTAAATCCAAAATATTCAATATATTCTTCACACAATCTGCTTGTTAAATCCAATCTGATTCGGAATTGATTATATTGATATCCCATTCGAAACGTGTAGGAATGAATGGCATCATATTTTTTAGTTTCAAACTCCTCGAACATTTGTTTAAATTCCTCCTCATAACCCTTATAATTATCATCTAAATCTAGATCTATTCGTGCTTTCCCTCTATCTTGAGGGGCTTGGATCCGTTTTTTAAAGACGCCAAAGTTTTCCACATCTTCAAGTTCAACAGTATAATTTACGATTTTAGAATCAATAACTTGACTATTTTTTATTTCTACTAAGATGGCATTAAATGTCTCGATAATAATTTTAGTCAATGTGATTGATTTGACAACTCCTTTCTTTCCTTGTATTTTAACCACATGCCCAATGTCAAATGGATCTATTATAAAAAGTAGTATACCAGATAAGAAATCCACGAAAATTTCAGATGAAAGGAATGCGGTGGCAGTAGAAATCGCACCAGTCAATACAATTCTCATCTCTTCTGGAATTGTTTGAAATATTGGAAATCCTTCAACGGCTAAATATACAATTATAGCTACAGAAATAACTTTAACAACAAAACTGACTTTATTTTTTGTTTCAATTGTTATTTTGCTCGTCTTAATCATTAGAGTCGTAAGTAGTTTATTTAATCCAATAAATCCTGCTATAGCAATAAGAAGGACGATTAATGCAATTAAATCATTATCAAAGAGAGCCATATTATTTATCAGCCTCCTTTAGTAATGATTTTCGATAATCTGTCCATCCATCATAAATAGCTGGAGAATGTAATTTAAAAAGGACATCTTTCAAAAATGCGTCTAAATGTTTTAAAAGGAGTTCGGGACTTTTGGCCGTAATAAGCAGATCTATCCTACATCTATTAACAGTGACAAGATCAACAACATAATCGGGTCGATATTTAAATAATGACTCGTATTTATCAAATATTTCCGAGAGATATTCTTCTAATTCCTCAGGATCAACGGCAGATGTGATTTCAATACTTTTATCGTATCGTGTAATCTCTTTATCTTCACTAAAGAGCCCATCAGAGAGTTTCAACATGTCTTTATAGTAATTTCTTTCTTGTTGCTCTTTTTCAGAATCTTCTTGTAAAGCAGAAAAATCAAGCAACGTTTTCAGTTTTTGGGTATATTTTATTAGTGTAGAGCTAAAGACTTTTTTATTAGGGATAAATACGGTAACTCCATCAATTTCCTTAATTTTAGTAGAATTCAAATTAATTTTTTGGACTATACCTTGAATATCATTAGTTTCAATAAAATCGCCCACCTCAAATTGTTCTGTGGTTAATATAAAGAAACCAGAAGTGATATTCTTTATCGTCTCCTTAAATGTAAGGGATATAGCAACTATTAGGAACGACAACAAAGCAATAAATGTTTCGTAACTGAAAGCTAATATTAGCCACATTATAAAGACTGCCCATGTTATATTAATTCCAAAGGAAATTACAATCCGTATAACAGGTTTTTTCTTGAAGATTGAACTAACAATTCTTATAATTGGTGTACGAATCAAGTAGATGATGATGTTAACCACGATTAGCCATTTAATAATCAATTCATAGGGTGTAAAAAAATAGATTAGCACTGCAGCAATTATTAGGATGATATAAACGACTAATAGATAGCGTTTTTTCATATATTATTCAAATTTTAAAAATATTTAAATTTTTCAAATTGCCAATCATATTAAGGAAAGAAGAATTCATTAGGCAAAACTAAAAGAAGATAAGAAAAAGATATATATTAGTTATGAAAAGAATTAATAGAGTCCTCATTACTATAATTTTTTTAGAATCTCCTATTGCTTTGAGATCTAAATAGATCAGGTCTAGGTGCAAGTCTTTTGGAACCCCCTCGTTTCGAAACAAGATAAAACTGTATTGGAGTTGCATCATTTATAAGAGTAATTCCCCGCCATTTATGTTCACCAGAATTTAATTCAACTATATGTCCCAGTCCAATACCATTTCTACTTGAGATATCAAATGTTATATTTTGCATAGCATCGATAAAAGCTCGGTTATAGTCTTCTATCTTTTCTTTGTTATATTTTTCTTTAGTCCTCAAGGCTTCAATAGAAAAGGCTTGAATTATATCGGAGCTCATCTCATTCCAAGCCTTATGATTTGCGTAAAATTCAATACCAATGAATTCTCCATTAATAAATACTGCAATACCACATTGATCTGGAATATTTTCAAAATTCTCTGAGATATCATTTATTTCCTTTTGAGAGGTCTTAGTCATCTTAAGATAACTTTCTGTAGGGGCGATCTCTGTTGAATAATCCATTTCGGCTCTATGCGATTGAATTTCATCCCAAACATCATATTGACTACCAGAAGACATAGCTTCATAGGCAACATTAGGATGGAGTCGTATATGTGATGTTTTAAATCCCTCATTATTACGAAATGTCCATCGGGATTGTTCTATACATTTTGCGGGGATGTTATATCTTAACGTTTCCGAGGTTTGATCTTCATGGAAATCGGCAGTACTTGAAGTAATAGTGGTTTGTTGTGAGATATTCTGTTTCATTCCACCAGGTAGCAAAATTGGTTCCCAGACGGTTCTATCTTGTTTCCCCCCATGCACAGTGACACCAAAAGGAATTAATACTTGCTTATTGCTTTGATTAATTACCTCGAATTCGTTTACTGAATCTGTTTCAATAATTTTAACTGCTCCTAAGTCTTCTGCCTTATTAATGCTCATAAAATCTATATATTTATCATTCTGAACAATGATAGGAATAATAGTAATGTTTTCATGGACTTGAGCAGTATCTAGTTTAAGAAAGTTCAATGGATTATTGAATATGGATTCCACAATTTGGATAACTGTCGCATTCAACTCATTTTACCCTCCTATTGTAATTATTTTTCTTAAATATTTCTCTCTGGTTTAAATTTGTTAACTTCGTGTATAAAAAGATAATTATTCCCTTATATAAATGTTAGTTCCAATGAAAGAAGAATTATTAAAACGCTAAAATATTAAAGCAATGATTTTCATTACTTTAAAAAAGTTAAAAAGAAGTATTATGGCAAATAAAAAACAGATAATAGGTATTATAATAGTCTTTTTTGTTACTATTTCCCTTTTTATTTTCATTGGAGGACCTATCATATTCGATGAGGAACCTTCAAATGGAGATCAAGATTATGGATATCAAATATTTTATGATTATCCTGAATTAGCGAGTGGAACAATTAATTTTTCAATTTGCCCGTTGGCAATGGATGCAATCAAGAAGATTGATCCTTTAGGAAATTTAAATCCAGAAATGGGACACTCATTTCCAACGACTCATTCTGGACTATGGTTTAATGATATAGAATCAGTAATTCCACCTTATGCAGTAAAAGCTCCTGCGGGAGGATTTATTGTTGAGATTTCAATAGATAACTATAATACATCGACAGGATATGGCGATATTAGCATTTTAATGGCACACACTACGGATGTTCATAGTTCAGTAGGTCATGTCTCTAAGTTAAGTCAAGCAATTATAAATCAGTTGGATAATCTTGAGAATGGATTTAAATTTGTTAAAATTCCAATACAAGAAGGCGACATTATAGGATATGCTGGAGGGGAATCAAGCCCTGCGGTAGGAATGGATTGGAAAATCTTTGACCATACCATAGATCCTCATTTCATTAAACCGTCTAGATATAATCGAAAAGCATATACAGTCGGTATAACCAACAGAACAGAGGGAGAATTGAGGGCTAACATCACCGCAAAATTACATAGAGAACAACCTCCTAAAATTGGGATTCTTGATTTTGATAAAGAGGGGTATATTGTTGGCAATTGGTTCTATGAAAATATCACCGAATATGAGGATCCAATGTCCGAATGGGATAAATTTTTAGGTATAGTATATGATCAATATAATTCAACTCAGATTAGAATTTGTGCTGGGGGAATTTTAAATCTAAACTCTTCTAATGTTTATAAAGTTGTAGGAAATAGTCCAGATCCCGCGACAATAAATTCATTGAGTGGCTGTATTGCGTATAATCTTACGAGTGGAGGAGATATTGTGGGAGAAGACAAACGAACTTTATTAGTGAATCATACTGGAAACCAGAGAATTCGAATCCAAGCGTGGGGAGGACATATTGCAGATCCAACTTTCGATAGCGATTCAAAATATTACATTAGATAATCGCTTTTTTTTATTACTTTTTCTTTCTTTAATAGATTTTAGACCCCATACTATAAAAAATACTTATTTACATTTAAATTGAGAAAATATTTTACTATAAGTATTTACTTTGCTATAATAAGAACAAAAATAATACTTAATTCTTGAACTGAAGATAGAAAAAAACTATGAAAATATTATGCGCCGGACTAAGGGAAAAGGATTCAGGTAAATCCACTTTAACTCTAAGTTTAATCAAGTATTTTAAAGAACATGGAATTGCCGTTTGTGGGTTTAAACCAAAATCGGGCAATAATATTTGGTATCATTGGAAAAAGGTTAAGGAAGGATTGGATAAAGGTACTATATATGGTAGAGACGCTGCAAAATACTATGATAAATGTAATAGGCAAATCCCGATTACAACAATAAATCCCATCCACCGGCTTTGGATGCCAAGTTTCAACGATTCATACCTAGAAGAGATTCCGAATTTTATATTAGATAGAATTACTATTGAGGAAACGCAAATTGTCGCATTGAATACTAATGTGAATATCCCAATAGATAAAAAATATTTCAATGAAATATTCAATAAGAGCAGAATTATTAAGATAGAAAAAAGAGCAGACCTAGAACAGCTAACAGATTTATATGAGAAAGCAGACAATTGGGCAATAGAAAATTTAAGTAAAAAAGTGGAAACAATAATATGCGAGAGTTATGCTAATATAGGACTTCCGTGGAACTCCATATCCGACTTAGACTATGTATTTGTTATTGAACCCTTTAAAATCGATATATATAGAGGGGACCGATATTTAAAAGCTTCGAAAATTGTATCAAGTGTTTTAATTGAACAAAAAACCTATGAAATAATTGAACCCATTAATCCGATCGAAAGTATTAAAGTTCCACCATTTTCTAATCAGGTTATCACTAATCTTAAACAACATTTGGATCCTTATTTGGATGAGATTATATAGCTTCCAAAATGTTAAACCTTTATTAATACGGAATAACAATTTTTTCTTTTAAATAATACTTTTTCAAATGTTCATTAGAATAATAGAAGATCAAAGTTTTTCTTGAAAAAATTAAAATAAAGTCTAATAATACAAAGTTTAACTAATAACATTGTGAAAAGACTTTGACAGAAAATACATCAAAAGAAAAGATGAAAAATAAAGTATCGAGGAGAACTACACTCATTATTTTTTTTGTGGGATTAGCAGGAAACATTGCTTGGGCGGTTGAGAATCAATATTATAATGTCTTTATGTATAATAAAATTGTTCCAGATCCTCTACCTATTGCGATTATGGTCGCAGCAAGTGCTATTACGGCAGGAATTACCGCAATTTTAATGGGCGCAATCAGCGATATTAAAGGTAAGAGAATTCCATTTATGAAGTACGGGTTTCTTTTATGGGCAATTACAACAGCCATATATCCTTTTGCAGGATTCTTCCAACCGATATTGGTTGCAGTAACCGTTGCGATTATTTTTGATTGTGTAATGACCTATTTTGGGTCAACAGGATATGATGCTGTATTTAACGGATATATTACAGATATCACCACCGAACATAACCGGGGCAGAGCAATGGGCATACTCCAGATTACTATGCTTGTTTCTACTTTAGTAATTTACGGGATATCTGGATTTGTCATAGAAGGATTTGAAGCAACTATAGGATTCGGATATGAGATATTTTTCTTTATCACGGGAGGATTTGCTTTATTAGGAGTAATTGGAGCGTTCCTTGCCGAAGAACCCGAGGGATTAGAACCTTCTGGTTTAAGTTTAAAAGAACACCTAAAAAAGTTATTTCGAAAGGATTTAATTACAGAAAATAGGGATTGTTTTTTAATTCTTTTCGGAATGCTTATTTGGGCAACAGCATTTTATACATTCTTCCCCTATGTTCTTGTATATTTAGAACATAATCTGGGTTTCGATTTAACAACGGCTTCTTTAATTGTGTTCATTGGATTTTTTATTAATTTGATAATGGCTTATCCATTAGGGATTTATATCGATAAAATAGGACGCCGTATTATTACGATTATTTGTGTCATCGGGGATGGTCTTGCAGTACTTCTTTTTGTTCTAAGTGGAAAAAATCTAATCCTACTACTTATTGGAGCGGTATTGATGCAGTTTTTTATGACTGGATGGAATGTAGGGGCAAATGCATGGATGAGAGATCTCTTTCCTAAAAATCACACAGCTGAATTTAGTGGTTATTATACGGTATTTGCTGCGACTATTCCGATGGTCATCGGATCTCCATTGGGCGCATTACTTTCGAGATCTTCAGGGGAAACTGTTCTGATTGATGGGATTCCCGGATATTTACCAACTCCTTGGATTTTTATAGTTGCGGCTATTATTATGTTATTCGCAATAATTCCCTTAATATTTGTAAAAGAGACTAAAAAAAAATGAACATCTCACAAGAATTAATCATTTAAACCCAGTAGATTCTACTGGAGTTTCTTTTTTATTTTTTATATTTATTATTTGTTCAAATTTAAAATTCTAAAAAGTTGACTACATTTGATATTTTTTCCCTTTTATTATATTTTTTTCAGTATTATGAAATGGAAATAATTCAGGGTTTTCTGTATGAACGGGAAAAAGATGTTTGGGATTAATTTTTTTAATCATCTCAATAATATCTTTTCTAGATGCATGTCCCGAAGCATGATAATCCTCTTTTTCATATTGTAATCCAAACATAGAAATCCAATTTAAGAGCACTTTCTCTTCAAGTTCTCCGCTTTCATCAATTGGTTCAGTTTTTAAATTAAAATAGTAACTTCCCCGAGGAGGTTGTACATCGATCAGTTCATTTAAATCATAGAAATTTAAATGTAATATAAATTTACTTGGATTTGGTTTAATTTCATAAGCCTTTATAAAAATATTATCTCCATATATATCTGAATATAAATCAATGTGTTCTCCTTTAACCCAATTTGTATTATGAGAGATATTATATTTTGTATTTTTATAGTCATCGTTAGAATAAATCATACTATATTTTCGGGGTAAATAGATTTTAATATCTTCATTGGAAAGAATACCCTTAATCTCCAGAGAATCGAAATCTTGTAGCGAATGGAGGGTATATGCTAATTTTGATTGAATTGCCAGAGTTCGTTTTAACTTTTTCGAAATTTGATATAAAGTTTTAAATCTGCTAATAGATTTCCAAGGAAATGAAGCAATTATTAGTTTTTTTGATAAATCGGCATCATTTAATAA
>SDNL01000057.1 GCA_004524365.1 Promethearchaeota archaeon
CTTCAATTATTATGTGTGCTTTTTTTATATAGGATAATTTAGATTCTCAATTTCTTCGTTTCAAAATCAATAAAAATTTTGATTAATCCACTAATGAGGGTAGATGTCCCAAATAAGATTAAACTTATCATTATCAGAAATTCCGAAGCGAACTCATTCATAACAAGATTGAAAATTATAATTTGTTGGATTGAAATATAATCTAAAGCTATTAAAATATAGAGGCTGAAAGCAAATATAGAAGATAGGATTTGAACGATTCCAATTACAAGATTAAGAATAAAAATAATTAGTTTTTCATTTTTATTCAACTCAACTATTTCTATTTTCCCCACATCTATGGCAACTTCTTCCCGTTTTATCCATTTTACAAGATAATAAACGATTTCTCGCAATGGAATTATATCAAAAACAATAGTAATTAAAGAAGCAATAATAAAAATTGAAAATACTTTAACAACCATCTCACTAAACAAAAATGCAATACCAACAACAGGCGAGATGACTTGTCCATAGTAAGAAAGAAAGTAAATCAGGAAGGATAACACGATAATGCTAACAAATTTAATTCCGGACAAGGCGATAATACTGGAATATCTGTCTGCTATTGAGACCAAGTAGATTACGATTCCAATAGCAATTATTATAAATCCAATAGATATTTCCGTTAAAGTGAATAAAAAAGCAGTAACTAAAAAGATTGTTCCATAAATCCTTCTTTTACTACTAAAAAATAAATATACTATTAATCCGATTAGCAACCAGATGATAGGTACAAAAATAACCATCATTTCTATAGTAATTATCAATAATCCACACAAAACAATCCCAAAAATAGTACTATAGGGATGGAGGGGGACTTTAAAAGTATCTTCATCATATTCCTTCGTTTTCCTATTTTTAAATACTGTTAGGGCTAATCCAGTCACAACACACATATAGGAAATTATCGTAATTGAGGCATAGAATTCTACTTGTCCGCTTAATAATATTAAAATAGTGATAAAAGCGGATAATTTTATCGCTCTAACTGGTGCATTGGAATCTTCATCTATTTTAGCATATTTTCTATCCACGAAGTCGTTTATAGAAAGGCCTACAAGATTTCGGGACTGTGCCATTAATGATACACCCAAAGTTGCTAATAAAGAAAAAATAGCGCCAAGTAACACTATAAAGTACACAATAAAATTTTGTGATACAGCATCTAAAATGGCTATTTCACTTTGTATTATCTGGGACACGTTTGTAGAATAATATAAAGAGATTAAGACTATAAGATATACCACCGTTGCGATGAAAAGGATTATATAATACGCTCGTGGAATATTTTTACGTGGATTTTCTGTTTCGTTAGCGATGGTGCAAATATCCTCGAAACCTATGAATACTACAAATAATATCGCCGCTGCGGGTATTATATTAATTATTCCATTGGCAAAGAAGTAATCTAAACTCCAAGAAATTGATGGATCTGGATTAATAAATAAATATATCGAACTAATAATTAGTGAAATTAAAAGGGCAAATGTGAGGGGAATTTGAACTCTTGATAGGAATTTAGACCCGCCAATATTAATACCAGCCATAAGGAGTATGAATACTATTGCTAGTGGTTGGATAAAAATTGGATCTATCCCGAAAAGAATTACTACAAATGATGCAGTAGTATGAGCTACTAAGGCACCATAAGCCATATTAGCCAACCAAGTTAACCAACCTAAATATAAACCTTTTTGTCCATATGCCTCCTTAATGAAAATAAACCCGCCACCATTAAGAGGTTTAATACTGACTAATTCGGAATAAAAACTAGAAACAATGAACGCAAATAGAGCACCTATGAGAAGAGAAATAATGACTGCGGGTCCAGCAATCTCAGTTGCATGCCCTAATAAAGAATAGATCCCTGCACCTGTGAGGGCAGATATTCCAAGAATTACCACTGAGGGAAGTCCTATCTTTTTAAATTTTTCGGTATACCTTTCTTCTTCCATATTATTTTTAGATTCGAGTTTATTTTCCATTTCATCGCACCTTATTAAAATCTAAATAATGAATATTTTATTATATTTGAAATTTTTTAATTTCTAATTTTAATCTTCATTATATCATTAGTTTTTAGTACAAGTTATCCTTAAAAATTCGCTCGTTTTAAAATTCATATCAAAAATTCAAAGATAATATAAAAATTTATGTATAATTTTTCAAAAAAAAGATTCTATTAAAAGAGAAGAGAAAAATACATTTCTTTTTTAACTAAATTGCGAAAGAAGTCCCCTTTCTTTAGTTAGGGAGGGGAGGCTTCAAACGCCAATCCTTTTAGATTCATGTGTAATATAAAGTTTAAACGATCCTGAGGCTAAAAGAGTCAAACTAGAAATAATTAAAATTATAATAAAAATTAATTCGGTAGCCATTTCTGAAATAATTATTTGAATGGAAAACACATCTAATGCTATTAAAGTTGCTAGAATCCCAAAATACGCAGAGGCTATAATTTGAATTAGGGATAAAAAGTCATTAATAATATGGATTGTTTTGAGTTTCTTTTGTTCTAATTCAATAATTTGAGCTGGGCCAACCATTATCGCAACGTTCTTTTTATCTTTTTTCCTAATAAAATAATATACCCATTCCTTTAGGGGTATAATATCAAATAAAACCGTCCCTAATGATATAATACAAAAAAATATTATAAGATTTAATATAATTTTATCAAATATTAGAATAAAATTTGAATCAAAAGCATTTAAAATGCCGATATTTTTGATAGCCCACACAAATATTCCTACAGTAATTATAAAAAAGACTTTAATACCTGCCAATACGAATTTTATTGAGTGTCGATCGGCTATAGTTAATAGATAATAAATAAAGCCTATGAAAAGAATTATGAGTCCTAATATTATATTGGAGAGGGTAAATAAGAAAGCTGAGACTAAAAAGATCGTACCATAAACCCTTCTCTTACTGCTGAAGAATAAATAAAGAATCAATCCAATTAACAACCAAAATATTGAAACGAGAAGGGTATCTACCCCTAAAGAAATTATCAATAAAAAAGTAGTTCCAATTGCAATAATTGTGCTAATAGGATGCCCCGGTATCTTAAAAGCTTTTTTCGGGTAGTCAAATGTTTTACGAAACCTAAAGATTGCTACACCCATTGCTATTTTGTCAATCATGTAAGTTAATGCTGAAATTGATGCGTAAAACTCTATTTGACCGCTGATTAAAATTAAAATAGTTACTATAGTTGATAACAAAATTGCTTTTATGGGTGTTCTTGTTCTTGGATCTATCTTACTATATCTCCTATCAATAAAATCTTTTCTAGAAAGCGCTAAAACATTTCGAGACGACGTCATTAAAGCTACGCCTGATGTTGCGATAAGTGAAAAAATTGACCCAAAAAAAACGATAATAAAAATAATTTGATTGCTTTCTACAGCCTCCAAAAATGGGATTTCTCCACCAACTATGGCTTCCATGGAGGTTGAGATAAGTAATGAGAATATAACCATAGAATACATTATAGTAGCAATAATAAGCATTATCAAATACGCTCTTGGGATATTCTTTACTGGTTCTTTTGTTTCTTCTGATATAGCACAAACATCCTCAAAACCAATAAAGATGTTAAACATTATTGCTGCGGCTATAAATGTGGGAATAAGAGTATTAGGCATAAAAGAATTAATATTCCAACTAAAGGAAGGATTTGGGTTCAAAAATAAATATATTGAGCCGACAACAAGGGAAAATATGAGGGCAAATGTTAAGGGAATTTGAATTTGTGATAAAAATTTTGAACCAAGTATATTCGCTCCAGCCATCAGAATTGTAAATCCTATCGCAATGAGTATGCTATAACCAGTATGAATCCCAAATAAACTTGTAATAAAATAGGCCGCTGTATGGGAAACTAAAGCGGCATATGACATATTTGCCAGCCATGTGGTCCAACCCATATAGAGAGCTTTTCTTCCAAATGCTTTTTCAACAAATACAAAAGATCCTCCGCTTTCAGGATTGACCGCAATTAATTCAGAATATAATCCTGCAATAAAGAAAGCGAGTATTATACCTATAAAAAGGGACATTATCATTGATTGCCCTGCAATCTCGGCTGCAGGCCCTAATAGAGAGTATATTCCTGCCCCCGTTAAGGATGAGAGTCCCAAAACGATAAGAGGGAAAAGACCTATTTTGCCTTCAAACTTGTCTTCCACTTCATCCCCAACTTCTTCTTTTCTTTGTTCTGTTTTGTTGCCGCTCATTTTTTGAAAGATTTTTTATCAGAATTTAAATTAAATTTCTTGATTATTTAATCAATTAAATGATTATAAATTATGATTTTTCCAAATGGAAAATTCCAGATATTAGCATCAAAACAGAACTAATTGTCAAGAATAAGGCGATTAAATCTATAAATGCAGTATCGATTCCAAAATCCAAAAATCTCAAAAACAGTCCTAAGGCCAATATTAAAAAGAGAATTGCAAATCCGATTAAAATCCCACCAAAGAATTTTGAAAGGCGGTAAATTACACTTAAAACCTCTAATCGATGAATTCTACTTTCTTTATCCCTTATTTCTTTTTCTTGGGATTCAAGTTGATCGGTCATTTCTTGAAACAGTCCTTTTGATTCACTTAAACTTTGTTCAATTTGGCTTTTACTATTCTGCAACTTGTCATATTCTTGCTTAGCATCTTCAAGTTTTTCTTCCATTGCTTGTACTCTTTGTTCTCTCTCATCATATTCTGTTTTCGCCGTTTCATTCTTTCTCTTTAGTTCTTCAAGTCTTTTCTCATTTGCTTCATTTAATTCTTCTTTATTGGAGATTTGATCTTTTAGATTCTCTAGCCTATTCTTAGTTTCCTCGATTTTGTTTTCCAATTCAACTATTTTTTGTTGCTTTTCCGCCATTTCTTGCCTACTTTTTTCAATAACCTCTTGATATGTCTCCTTTTGCTCCTCTAACTCAGGAAAACCATCTTTAAAAGATTCAATGTCTTCATTTAAAGTCTCTAACTTATTTTTCTTTTTTTCAACTTGTTCATTTAAAGTTTTTAATTCATCTTCCTTTGCTTTAATAAGATTATTAGAATGTTCCAATTCTACTTTATTTTTATCTATAGATACCTTTACAGCTTCAATCTCCGCTTTAAGACTATTAAGCTTTTTATCCATCGTATCAACGCTTTCTTCCTTTTTTTCAAGAGTTTCTCTTTTGTCTTCTATTTCTTCTTTAAATTTCTTTATATCATTTCTTAAATCTTCTTTTTCTGTAATTTTATCTTTTACTTCATCAGATAATACCATTAAATCAACATGTCTCTGATCTAAGTCTTTTTCTATATTTTCATATTTCTTTTGAAGCTCTTGGTATTCTTGCTCTAAGTTTTTTTTGCTCTCCTTAGTAATATCTAATCGGTCTTCTAGATTTTGAAATTCATCTGCTTTTTGTGTATATTTTTGTTCTAATTTAGAAATTTCATCCCTTAAAGCATTAAGATACTTGTTACCTTCTTCTACTTGATCCATAATGGCTTGGTAATCTTCTTTTGCATCTTTTAATTTTTTGTTGACAACCTCCAATTCTTCTGTAGAGATTTCTTCTTTTTCTTTTTCTTCTCGTAATCTTTCCTCCAAAGCGTCAACATTTTCTTTAAAGGTTTGTAGATGCTTATCAATGAGATCTCTGGAATCTTTAGCAGATGTGAGAAAATCTTTATCTAGTTTCTCAACTTGATTATTGGATTTACTATCTTTTTTATCTTCGTTGGACTCTTCTGACATTTAGTTTAAATCCTCCAAATATAATTAGTTTTTTTAATAGAATAAACTCATTTAATCTTTATATAAATAGAAATAGATACTAACATCTAAATTTGATGGTTTTTTAAGTGGTTTCAAATAGTTTCTTAATCGATTCATCAAAATCATTTATTCTAAAGCGTTCTTGATTAATATTTAAACACTTTGATTCTATTTAAATATTATTTTTTCAAATTATTCATATTATAAAATCGAACAAAATAATCCATTCTAAAAAACCTATCTAAAGGGTTCCAAGTTTTTTAAGTTTTAATTAATTTGATTTTAAAATGAATATTAAAGGTCCTTGGTCCAAATGTAACTAATATATAAAAGTTTTCTCGACCACCAATTTCTAACCTTCCATCTAAAATAGGTAATGTGATTTGCCGTCTTCCATTAAAGGATGCTAAATCGTGATCAAATCGATTAAAATCGGCGCGGTTTTCCAATGCTGAAACGGTATGAAAATAGGATGAAGAGTCTTGTTTAGATAACTCAGCAAATTTGTAGTGAAAATCTAAATAATTTCCTATTTCATGTTCGTTAACAATTAAGGATGTAGTCGTGTGATAAGAACGGAAAAATAACTCACCATTGTTATACTGTGGAAATTTATCAATTGTGCGTTTTAGGATTTCTTTTACTAAATCAGTTAAGAATATTAACTGAGTAATACTATAACTTCGAAGTTTCACTTTATAATCTATATTAATTTCATTTTGAGTTTCAATAATTTTTTGTTGATCAATATTTTGAATTGTTGTAAAAGTATTTAAGTCTTCAAGATTAGATGGTTTGAATAATTCAGGTTTAATTCTATTTGCATTTCGAAAACCCCATGTTCTTAAAAGGCATTTTTGTGAAAATGATAAATCTTCCGTTGCCTCAAGTAATCCTCTATTCATTTGAGAAGATTCTAATGTTGGAGTTGCGCTCCCAATAAGTATTCTATGCCAAGCATTTTGGATAAACCCTTGTATATTAAATAGTTCTTGAAAATACGCTGTTGGAGGCATACCACCAATAGCACGAGGTTCTAGTTCTAACCAAAGATTATTAAAATATTTTAACAACTGATAATAAAATTTAAAATCTCCAGAAACATCTAAACCACTTAATATTACGATATTTTCAGGATGGTTCGATAAAAAAGAATGTAAAATTTCCTTCGAAATAGAGTTATGATGATATTCGGGAAAATTTGAATTACCAATATCAAGCTTTAAAAATAAATTATTTTCTGACATATAATTCAAAAGATTCGCTAACTCTTTATTATCACTTTTATTTAAATCTAAACCAGTATAACTTGGATAAAGTGCCACACCAACTACATCTATTTGTTCTTGAAGATTTTTAAGCGTGTCTATTGATTTATCATTTTCATTTTTACTAGAAAGATCAAAAGAAACAATAGCTTTAAAGAGTTTTGGTGCTTTCTCAATTAAGTTAATCAAATCTTGATTGGAAATTCCATATTCTCTTCCAAGGTCCATCGCCTGCAAGAACGCGAGACCGAGATTAGAACAATTTAATTCAACCTTGTAATCATTGAGGTTTATTTTTCTCCTATAAAAGATTTGATGACCATGATGATCTTTTAAAGATAGCAAATTCTCTAATTTTTCAGATTTGGGAACACCTTCAAATACTGGCCAAACAAGACTGTCTATTCGGTCATAGAGAAATGCATTACTAAATTGTTTTGAGAAAATACAAGAAAAATCGGGTTGATATAATCTCTCTGTCATCTTTTAAATTACTCCATTAAGTTAGTAAGATAGAAAAATCTTAATTCTTATTAAAAAATTTGGTTATAAACGAATCGAAATATCTAAGTTTCATTCATTAATCGAATAGCATCCTCATAGGTGGTGCTTGGCATTGGACCAAATGTTTGAACCTTTAAAGATCCTATGGCATTTGCAAATTTGCCAATCTTTTCCATTGGCCACCCTTGTAAATAGGCTACAACAAAAGCACCTCCAAAAGAATCTCCAGCACCAGTGGGATCAACCTCCTTTGCTTGATAGGCGGGAATCTGTATTCCCTCCTTATCTTTATCTGTGAAAATCCTGCAACCATCAGCCCCCCGTTTCAAAACTATAATATCTGGCCCTTGTCCTAAAAGTTTTTTACAGGCCTTATTCTCTCCCTTAACTCTTGCGAGCATTTCTGCTTCCTCTCCACTAGGGAGTAATATTTTAGTTTTTTCTAATACCGGCTTACATATTTCTAATATTGTCTCTATATCCAGCATTTCTGGTCTTAAATTGGGATCAAAACTAATAATTACTTCAGGATTCTTCTTTCTTGCGATCTCAATCGCTTTATAACACGCGTCTCTTGAATTTGCGCTAATAGAAAGTGCACTTCCCATTATATGCAAACATTTTATATCTTCAAAGTAATCAGGATGAATGTCTTCTGGTGAAGTTTCCCCAGCTGCTCCTGGGGCAAATATGAATTTTCTTGAGCCATCTGAATTGTATTGATTAAATGCGATACCGGTGGCCTTTATTGTATCGATTTGGATTTCAGAAGTATCAACACCATCTTTCTCCAATTTTTCTTTAATACAAACACCAAATTCATCATTTCCAATTACACCTACATATCCCGTTGATATTCCAAAAGCGTCTGCCATGCGTGCTGCAGAATCAATAAATATTGCTGGTGCCCCGCTAGGATAAGGTCCTTTATATATCTCTCCTATCTGACCATGAGGAACATCAACTTCTGAACGCATTATCTCAACCAATAATTCACCAATTGCAATTATTTCTGGACACATTCCAATCTTCCTTCTGATTTATTTTAATTGCTACCCTTATTTTTATATTATTCTGAAATATACAATCTTAAATAAATCCCTAGTAATTTCCTTCATATGAATTCTTTATTATGTCTATATTTAGGAATACTATCAATAATAAATTCAAGAAAAAACTTAGTAATACTTATATAATTTTGAAAATAACTTTTATGTATGATTGCTAAAGAAGAAATTAAAAAATCTGATTCAAAATTCGAAGATATTCTATTAAATCCTTATGTTATCATTTGTTTAATTGGAATCTTCATCGGAGCATTCTTTTTTCAATTATTACTACCTGGTTTGGATGAGAGTTTCATATCTGAAGTTTTACGATTTGAGTTATTGCGTCCAATATGCGATCCATTCTGGCTCGTCTTATATTGGCCTACGGTTGCTATTTTTTTCTTATCAATTACAGTATACTTTGTATTTGCTAATAAGAGGGGTTTAAGCCTTGCTATGTTGGCTATAGTTGTTATTGGAGGGCTTTTTCTTGGAGATGCGTTAAAATCGTTTTTCAGTTTATTTGGCTTGGGGAGACCCGCACAAGAGTTATCAAGTTGGGTTCCTGCAATCTATGGTGATTTTTTACCGACTACTTCAGAAACAAGCGACTTTCCAGGACAGAGTATTTTAGTACCAGCCGCATTTAGTGTGTATTTTTATTTAAGAAATCCTAAAAAATGGAAAGCCATAGTTTTTCCTATTTATGTAGGCTTAATGGTTTTTGCCAGACCTTATGTTGGAGTAAATCATATCTCTGCGAATATCGGTGGCTTAATTATTGGAATATATATGGGTTTAATTGTATATAAATATGGCGAATCTATACGAAAATCAGTAATATTTGATAATCGAATAAAGAAAACAATAGTGGCTATAGGAGTCTTTGGACTTATGTTCTTGATCTATTGGATACAAAGACCTGTATTTGTTAGTAGGGCGGCACAGGGAGTAGATTTAGATATCAGAATGTTTATGATGGTATTCGGGGGCTTTTTAGGATTAGCATTGCTAGATTATCCGAGAGAAATCAATTTCCAACTAGATACTACTCAAACTAAAGGGAAATATTTTCTTTCTATATTTCTTAGTTATCTTGTGCTATTTGGACTCTATTTTGGTTCCCTAGCCCTTCCAGATGCGTTATTATGGATTGGAATTATTATTGGATTCTTAGATGGACTTTGGATTGCCTATGGGGGTCCAAGATTAGTCGAATATTTAAATCAAGAAACAATTAAGTAAATTAAATAACTAAAAGGTAAACTAAAAGGTGAAAAGATAAAAAATGTTTATAGATTCTCACGTCCATCTCTTTTTTGAAGGAAGTGATCCAGAAGAGTTTTTCCTTGGATGTTCCCGAGCAGGTGTGAATATTTTTGGAAAGGATAAACCGCCCGATCAGCGTCAAGATGCGAGTCAATTGTATGACCAACAAATGGCAATTCTCTCTGATAAGGATGGAAGCAGATTGATAAGTGAAATGGATAAAGCAAATATTGAAAAAGCCATTATGCTTCCATTGGATTTTTGGTTAAAATATCCTACAACAGAGCATCAAGGAATGTCTATTAAAGAAAAGAATAACATCTATGCAGATGTCGTAGAACGGTATCCCGACAGGTTAAAGACTCATTTTGGAGTGGATCCACGAAGAAAAGATGCAGTAAAAATGTTGGATGAAGCTATGAAAAAATGGGAACCTGTTGGGTTAAAAATTCATCCTACAGCAGGTTTTTATCCAGATGATCCCCTCTGTTATCCCCTATACGAACGTGCGATTGACTATGGGTTACCCATTTTAATCCATAGTGGTCAAGAACCAGCTCCTATGGGCGTTAAGTGGTCACATCCAATGTATATTGATACAGTTGCTGCCGAGTATCCAGAAGCAACGATAATCATCGCACATTGTGGGCATGGATGGTGGCGTCAAGCATTAGATTTTGCGATAATGAAGCCAAATTTATATGTGGACTTTTCAGGCTGGCAACCTCTTTTAAAAGTAAATCCAGATTACTTTTGGAGACCCTTAAGGATGGCATTTGATACATTAGGACCATGGAGAGTTTTATTCGGCACTGATGGAAGCATGCTAGATGTATTTCTTTCAACTAAAAAATGGGCAAAAGCGGCGGCAAATCCCTCAAAATCAACAGACATTGAGTTTACTGAAAATGAGATTGAAATCTTCATGGGAAAAGCTGCAAAAAAACTTTATAATCTTTAACTTTCTTTTTTTTTTCTCGAATTCTTAGCTTTAGATTCTAAAAATTTAAATGATAATATATTTTTCATAAATACAATAATTATAGAACGAGGATCAATTTAATATGTCTGAAAATAGAATTGAAATAGAACCTAATGAATATACTGATCATTTTATAGCAAATACCGCATTAATCGTTTCTATGCGTCCCGATGGCGAAAAAAACGTGATGGCATTAGATTGGAAAAAGATGGAAGAGATTGATGGATATCCCGTAATACGGGCTCAAGTTGCATATAGTCGCTATACATATGAACTTCTTACGAAGGGAATAAATGAATTTACTATCAATATCCCATCTAATAAGATACATAATGCGATTAGTATTGCTGGTTCATATTCTGGTCGAGACACGGACAAGTTTGAAAGGGCCGGATTAGAGACAATTCCAGGTGAGAAGATTCAAGTTCCTACTTTAAAGGATTGCATTCTCAACTATGAATGCCGTATTATTGATACCAGCAAATCTAATTTATCCAGCCATCATTATTTCTATGGAAAAATTTTAAAAGCTTTTGTATCAAAAGAATTAATATAAATATAAAAAAACGAAATTTATTATTTACTTTTATTTTTAATGTCCATGTGGAACGAGATTCATTACTAGAAACATTAAGAGTATTCCAACACAGATTAAAAGTAATTGTTGTATGGTTTCTTTAGCTTCCCATTTTCTATGTAATTCTGGAGTAAGATCGGATAACGATATGTAAAGAAAGCTGGCTGCAGATATCGCTAGCATATAAGGTACAAGAAATTGTAAAGTATTTAAGATAAAAAAACTGATTATTCCTGATGGGATAGTCGTTGAGCTTGATAGTGCATTATAAATATATGCTTTCTTTTTGGAAAACCCACTATGAAGTAAAATACCGAAATCTCCTGTCTCTTGAGGGATTTCATGCGCAATAATACCGATACTAACAGAAATTCCAATAGCAAAATTAGTAAGAAAGGCGGATGCAATAATTATCCCATCCACAAAATTATGAAGGGCGTCTCCTATCAACACGATCGGTCCTGCTGCTTCTGCTCCATGCACTTCACATTCAATATCTTTACAATCACGCCAAATCAGAACTTTCTCTATAAAAAAGAACAAAAGAATTCCACCTAAAAGAGTAATCATCACATACTGAGAAAATTCATGTCCAGCTTCATGAAGGGCTTTCGGAATCAATCCTAACAAGGCTGCTGCTAAAAGAGTTCCTGTAGCAAAAGAAAGGAGTGAAGGGACTACAATTTTTTGACGATCTTCGCTTAATAAGGTAAAAGAAGCCGCAGCGCTAATTGCTCCGATACTTCCTAAAATACTAAAAATAATTATTAACCATATTGTCATTTTAATTCTTATATTCTAATATGGGATAACTTTTATTATTATAATCTTTATATTAAATTGGAAGGATTTTACGATCCTTCGTAAGTTTTATATATAATCGCATCCTTATGATATATGATATTTAATATGATAACTTTAATTTGGATAATAATTTCAACTTTAGGAATGAGTTTAATCGCTTGGATGGGCTTAATAACATTATCAGTAAAGGAAGATCTCTTAAGAAAGATATTGCTTTATTTAGTTGCATTTTCGGCGGGAGCATTATTAGGGGGGGCATTTCTTCATCTTATTCCAGAAAGTATTAATAAGGAGGGAGATATGTTATTAATGGCAGTCTGGCTCTTAATTGGATTTTCCTTGTTCTTTCTAATGGAACAGTTCTTACAATGGCA
>SDNL01000166.1 GCA_004524365.1 Promethearchaeota archaeon
TAGTAATAAGGATCTAATCCTGCTTTTGAAAGAGTATCTCTGTAAATTGGCTCATGCGTTATAGGTGTTCAAGCAGACGCAACAATCCGTGTTAAATTCTTTTCTTGAATATCATTCATTATTTCGTTTTGACCACTTTCAGTGCATAGAAAAGGATGAGTTTTAGATATAACCACATCATCAAATTCTTTCGCAAAATTTACTAGTTCTCCGCAATCTACTTTACTTTTAATATTTATGCCTCATTGACATGCATAGTACCCAATCCGTTGCATATTAGAATTTTCCATCTTTTTTTTCACATCACCTTACACTTTAAAAAATATATCAATTAACTTATTTTAATTATAGATTACTACTAAATTCTATAAAAATCTTTAATGGTGTATTATATTTTAACTATTTTACTCTTAATTGATATTGTTGTTAAAAAAATTATTGGAGTTCTTATTTAAAATTCTTTCTCTTTATTCAAATAACTATATTTATTATTAAAGGCGACATAATTCGTGAATTTTTTTCTATTTCTTTAAATGGATAAGAAGAATAATTTTTTAATCTGAATGATCATAAATAATAATAATTAAAATTCTAAAGAATTAGATCGGATAATCATACATATTATACATGTCAAACAGAAAATTCACCCCTCTAGAGGTCTATAATAATCGGCAGCAACTTGGTATAACTAATTCAGTTCATATGCTAATCGATATTATAAATGAGGATAATCCAACGCCTATTAGAATGGATGCTATTAAATATTTAGGTTCAATAGAAGACATACCTGATGATGTAAAAAATGAGTGCTTTCAAACTTTAGAAAATATACTAATATCGGAAGATAATACAGAACTAAAATGCCAGGCTGCTAACTGTATGGGTAAAACAAAGTTAGAGAAATCACTTGAACCGATGAAGTGGTATTTAGAAAATTGTCAAGCCGATTATAAAACGGAAAAAACAATATTAAAAGCAATCAGTAATATTAGATTCGAGAAGTCAGAAATAGAATTATTCATTCAATACTTAGATTCCCAATATAACTCAATAAAACATTTTGTAAGTGATCAATTATTAAAGTTAGTTCCAAATAAAGCAATAAAAATTCTTTTAGAATCATTTAACAATAATATTTCTAATATATGTAAAAAAGAAATAATCAGGCTAATTGGCTATTATATAGACAGTTTAAACGTTAGTTTTGCTGATTCAAGTTATCTAAAAGTGAAACATCCTGAAATTATAACCACTCTTTCTGATAATATCGATAATCTCATTTCTGTCTTATCCTTTGTAGATGAAGAAGACGAAAATTTAATGGAAAAGATAACAACGATTTTCAAGCTTTTAGAAGATAAAATTGAAGATAAATTGATTTCCATTGTTAATGATGAAGATTTTATCGCAAAAGAAAATGCAATTTATCTAATTGGAAAGCTTAAACTCAGAAATGCAATGCATTTATTATTAGAAAATATAGATAATTTTTATAGTGATATTAGTATTGCCTCAATTAGGGCTTTAGCGAATATAGGAGACATTTCAATCATACCAGAGCTATTGAATACATTAGACGTAGAAGATATTGAATTTGAATATATAGATATAGATATGAAGTGGTATATTATTGAAACAATAAAAAAGATTTATCTTAATGATGAGAATGTGACCTATGATATACTAATAGAAGAATTGGAACAACCTAATGAGATTTTGAAAGAAAGTATTGCCTATATTTTGGGAGAGATTGGGAAAGATGAATTTGTGGACCCCTTACTTTCCTTATTGAATAAAAAAGAAAATATTGATATTAAGAAAAATGCCATTATTGCACTTGGAAAAATTGGTAATATCAATGCGATCGATCCTTTATTGAATTATGTGGAAGATCCAAGAGAATATTGGCTTTTAAAAAAGATTATAATTGATGCAATATTTAATATTTTCAATGAAAATTGGTATAAAACTAAAAAAGACGAAGAGATACGGAGATTTTTATATAAGAAACGAGCATCTCTGATGGATCATCTTAAAAGCAGGGATAAAGAATGTTTTAAAGTGAAACTCGCAATAATTAAATTTTTGGAAAAATTTGGTGATAAATCCGCGGTTGATGTTCTTTTTCGATTTGTAAACGATTTTCATAGAATTGTGAAAATCTCTGCCCAAAATGCCATTAAAACAATTAGTAAACGATTAGAAGAGAATAATAATTAGTTTAAGAACAAATTTTAGGATATTTGTGTTTAAATGATTTGATTATCATAGGACTATTAGAATTTTCACTAAGATAAACACTCACTAATAACTTCAATTCTTTCAAAAAATAGCAAAAAAGCACTCTATCCTTTTATGATAACTTAATAAATTTTTTTTAATTAATTCCATTTAGTTAATTAGTTTTATAATTTAGATTAATAAATTTCAATAGATTTAAGTCTAAAAAAAAATGACAGAAAATAATACCGAAACTGCACGGAAAAAATATGAGTACTCCTTTGATTACATCCAATCCAAATTAGAAGGAAGTAAAGATTCCTTTGGAAAATTGATGAAAGAAATTGTTAGAACCGGGGTGTGTACGGAATGTGGTACTTGTGCCGCAGTATGTCCAGTTTTAGAGTGGGATCATTTGGTTGGTCAACCCAAACTGGTCGGAAAATGCACAGGATGCGGAATATGTTATAATCAATGCCCAAGAACGATTACTGACCCAAATGAACTTATGGGAGAGTTTAAAACGGGTTATGTGGCAAACACAAATATTCCAGAAGTCATAGGTGGACAAGACGGTGGAACAGTTACTAGCCTTCTTTGCTATTTATTTGATGAACACTTAATTGACGCAGCAATAGTCACCATGACTGATCCTAATCATCCTTGGTTTCCAGTACCTCAAATTATCACTACTAAAGATGAAGCAATCAAAGCATCTGGATCTGTATATTGTCATTCTCAAACAGTAGAAGCTTTAATGGATGCAATAAGGGAAGATTATCGATCTATAGCGTTCGTTGGAACTCCGTGTAATATTAGTGCTGTGAATAAAATGTATAATTCCCCAGCAGGAATGTTAAAATATTTCATGAGAGCTAATA
>SDNL01000058.1 GCA_004524365.1 Promethearchaeota archaeon
GTGAATATGAGTAGCAACAAGTTTGGGTACGTTTATAAAATTTTATTATTGGGGCCTCCGATGGTAGGGAAGACTTCATTGATGTATAGATATGTAAATAATTTTTTTAATGAGAATTACATTGCTACTCTTGGAGCTCAATTTCTTTCTAAAGAAATTAAAATTAAATCAGGAAAACGCAAGGATGAAATAATAAAGTTAATCATTTGGGATATTATGGGACAATCTAATCCTGCGTTTGAAGATTTGAGAACTACTTTTTATCGTGGGTCCGATGGGGCAATTCTTATGTTTGATTTAACTCGTAAAGATTCTTTGGATAGATTAAGTGAATGGTATTCTCAAGTTATGAAAATATTAGGAAAGGATGTACCAGTGCTCTTAATTGGAAATAAGAAGGACTTGATTGAGGCTTCAAAAAATCAGGAGATCCGAAAACAAGCAAATCTATTTGCGAAATCGATTGAATCTCACTATTTGGAAACTTCTGCTAAGACCGGAGAAAATGTGAATACTGCCTTTGCAAAGCTGGCATTTAAGCTTGCTAAAAATGCAGGGTATGATATAAGCGATGAAAAAATTATACAAGAGTCGCCCACCAATGCAGAAAGGTTAGATTTCATAGTAAAAAGTAGAATCAAAGATTATATTAGGGGGAAAGGGTTTCGCTCAAGTAAATCTATATTCAAATCTTCAATATTAAATGAACGAATTAGAGAATTACTTGATAAAGCAGTATGTCGAGCGATAGAAAATGATAGAAAAACAGTAAAACCTCGAGATCTCTAATTCGTTAAACTTTACATATAGCAATAATCTTTATTTGATGTCAGAATCAAAAGAGATCTATTTCTGGAAACTTATACTTATTTGACTAAATATTATATATTTATATATTAAAATATCTTATATGATTTCACAATATTGAATTTCAAAAAAGTGAAAAATCAATGAATAAAAATAGAATTATAGTAATAATTCTAATAATTTCTTTGACAATACCGTATTTAACAATAACTTTACCAAATATTTACCCGACGAGATATGATCTTAGTTTATCTAACGGTACCAGAACTCCACCAAAAATGGATATTAGTTTATCTGATGCTAATGCTTCTTTTATTGGAGAAGAAGCACACGATTGGTCCGGAAGAAGTTTATCGGGGCTGGGAGATATAAATGGAGACGGGTATGATGATTTTGCTATTGCTTCTTCTAGACATGATAACTCAAAAGGTAAAGTCTATATATTTTTGGGGAAAGAGTCAGGATTTTCAATGGAACTAAATCTTTCTGAAGCAGATGTCTCTTTCATAGGAGAGAAAGACATCGACTGGGCAGGTTGGTCTATTACTGGTGCTGGAGATGTGAATAATGACTCATATGATGATATAATAATTGGTGCATATCAAGCAAATTCTTCCCGGGGAAAAGTATATTTAATTTTTGGAAAAAATACTGGGTGGAAAACTGATGTGAGCCTTTCAGTATCTAATGCATCTTATGTAGGAGAGATATCATCTGATCAAGCTGGTTTTTCAGTATCTAGTGCAGGGGATATAAATGGAGATGATTTTGATGATATATTAATAGGAGCGCCACAATATGGATCATTTCAAGGAAGAACTTACCTAATCTATGGAAAGACTTCTGGTTGGTTGAATAATATATATCTTTCAAACGCAAACGCAAGTTTTACAGGAGAGGCAAGCTTGGATATGGTAGGATCTGTTGTTTCTAGTGCAGGAGATGTGAATAACGATACTTATTCTGATATATTAATCGGTTCAAATTTGAATGATGAAGGAGGAGTTAGTTCAGGAAAAGTATATTTATTCTTTGGGAGTTCCTCGGGTTATATTGGTGACCTTTCAGTTTCAAAGGCAAATGCGTCTTTTATCGGTGAGAATCCATATGATTTTGCAGGAACTTCAATTGCTGGAGTAGGCGATGTGAATGGAGACGATTTTGATGATATATTAATTGGAGCCAATAATTTTAGTGAAATCTTTGAAGAAGGTGGGAAAGCATATCTAATATTTGGCAGAGAAACTAATTTATGGATAAATGGAATGCATTTGAGTAATGCTAATGCCTCATTTGTCTCAGAATCTCTAAATAATAAGTTTGGGACATCCGCTGCTAGAGTTGGCGATGTCAATAATGATACTTATAATGACATATTGATTGGGGCATATTTTAATAGTGAAGGGGGTCCTACCTCGGGACAGACTTATTTAATACTTGGAAAAGAAACAGGTTGGAATTCTGATATAAGTATTTCGAATGCAGATGGTTCGTTTATAGGAGAAGAGAATGGGGATTATTCAGGATATTGTGTTTCGGGGGCAGGAGATGTTAATAATGATGGATATGATGATATTCTTATTGGAGCATATAATAATGACGAAGGAGGAACCTCAGCAGGAAAATCATATCTTTTCTTGGACTTTGATACAGCTAGTGAAACCAATGGGGGAAATGGAGATACATCGATTCCAGGTTATTCCATATTTATAATTCTTTTTATTTCCATAATTTCATTAATAAGTATCACTATTAAAATAAATAGTAGAAATCAACGGAAATAATTCAAATAAAATTAAATCTATGAGAATTAAATAGTATAATTCTCAATCTTTTTTTTTTTAAGCTAGATTTTGATTAACTTAGTAAGATTAAAAATAATATAAGAAATCTATTCGAACTTTCGAGAGAAAATCCGTTCTAACAACTCTAGAAGTTTTTTAGAGGGGATATCCAATAGGGTAATTTGTAAATGACGTCCTCGTTTATTTTCACCGATTTTTACACCCCTCGTAGCAATAATTTTCAAATCATTTAGCTGTCGTACATATTTTCTAAAACTCATTTTTACATGTGGTTCGAGTCCATACGTTTCGCAAATAGCTTTATATTCATTAAACGCGTCATTGATGATTGTATAAGGCTCTTCACGAAAAGATAATGATTGAGATATTCCATAGAGAGCTAATAATTCATGATCACTTAACCGATCAACAACTTCTCCCCGAAATGTTGGGTATACCTCATTGGAAGCTTCCCGAATCATCTCAGGACTAATAATTTCAAATCCTTCTTTATCTGCATGGAGGCCACATTTTCTTAAAACCTCTATTCCATGTCTCATATTTCCATGTTCAACTACAATTTGACTTACCATCTCTAAAATATTATCGCTTATAACTCCATCTTTAAAGGCTATATCGCTCCTATATTTCAGGATTTTCATAGAGTCTTCGAAATTATAAGGGTCTAGCTTAATTTTCGAGTTTAATCGGCTTAGAATGCGTTCTGTTTCTATTCTCATCCAATCCTTGGTTCTAGAAATTAATATAACGGATAATTTTGCATTTTGATGACCAAATGTTTCGGCTATGTCTAGAAATGCCCAAATTTCTTCTGGATCTAATAAATGGACTTCATCAATGATTAATAGCATATATCCCTTTTCCCGAATAAGCTGAGAAAGAATTAACTTAATAGCTTCATCATCAGAATACCCACGTCCAGAACTATGGGTATATTTGCTAAGTAATTCCCGCAAAATCATACTTTTAGTACGAAAATTTATGGCATTAAAGTATTCTATGAAAACATTAAGATTGTTTTCTAAAGATATTTTTTTAAAGTTTTTCCCAAAATATCGAGCAGTTACTGTTTTTCCTACTCCCCCTTTTCCCGTTAATAAAACAGTTATGGAGGGTTGATCAGTTTCTTGTAAAACTCTCTTGAAATTATGAATTAATTCCCTGGTAACCTCATCTCTACAATATAATTTATCAGGTACATAACTCAAATCTAATGAACTTGCTTTTCTAAAAACTGATTTCCTACTAAATTCCTCTCGAAATGCATCTTCATCCATAAATTTTCTTCCCTATTATGTGATCAATATTATTGATTATTAGCTTTACGTTTAAATTTTATTCTATAAATATATTGAAAATTAGAGAGTGTTTAATTATATACTTTTTATTATATATAATAGTTGATTATTACTTTAAATTTTCTTTTATTTGTTGAAGATTTATAATGAATTAAGCAATTAGAATTTTATTACATTATAAGGAATACCGATAAGACTCTTTTTATTAAAATTAAACTAGCTATTCAATTATTCGCAATATTAATAATGAAAAAGATTAAGAAAAAGAAAAATAATTAGTATAGTAAAGGAAAACTTTGGTTAGAATTCTTCGGACTTTGAAAGTGGATGTTGATGAATATATGATTCACGCAGTTTTGTAATATCATTTTTCGCATAGATTCTAGTAGTGTTGGGACTGCTGTGTCCAAGGATGTCTTGTAATTCACTAATATCCATCCCAGATCTTCTTAGATGTGTAGCTCCTGTGTGTCTAAATACATGAGGGGTTAATTTTTTAGAGTCTGGAAACCCACATTTTTCTTTAATTATTTGGATATCATTCTGAACAACTCTGGGTGTCAATTGTTCATTTCTAGTATTTACTAATAAGTAGTCATCATCTTCATATCGTAATCGATTTTCAAGATGATTACGAATTATTTCTAATGTTTTATGATCCACTGGAACAATCCGTTCTTTATTTCCTTTTCCTCTTAATCTTATATACCCTCGTTCAAAATTAACATCTTTAATTTTAATATTGCATAATTCACTAACACGAGCCATTGTCGAATAAAGTAATCGTATCATTAAATAATATCTTTTACTTTTTTTGGAGTTAAATTTATTTCTATCCTTCAAATCTCTAAAAATACGCTTAATATCCTTTAAATCAAGGAATTTTGGGAGACTTTCTTCAGTTCGGATTTTCGGGCTACGAATGGTGGTCATGGGATTCTTAGAAATATATTCATTAAGATTTAAAAATTTGAAAAAGGATCTCAAACAAGCAATCTTTCTACTTAATGATTTTTTGGTGTAATCCATATCTTTTAGACGTTTCAAAAATAACCTTATTTTCTGGCGCATTAATTTATGATTAACTGGAATATCTCCCACAATCTCCACAAACTTTTCCAAATCATAACGGTAGGCATCAATTGTAGAAGGTCTACATCCTTCTTCCACTTCCTTTGCAATTAAAAAATCAGTAAAAAATTCAGACATTTTATAATTTTCCATATCAATCAAATAATATATGATCAAGATAATACATATTTTCGTGTAATATCTGTGTGATATACCCATTATCATTAAAATGGTTTTTATTTCTTATTATTTCCTCGCGAAATTAATAAATTTTTAACCAAATGAAAATTTGAAATATTTCCAATATTCAAAATTTTCGAAGGTATCTCTTTTTTTAATCAATTTCTTCTTTTTTTAAATAAATTTATATTCAAAAAAAGGTATAATATAAAAAAGAACTAAGGCTTATTAAAAAAAATTAATAAGAAATTCAATGAAAAACAAAAATTCACGCAGATCAAAAAAGAAAAAACAAAATGAAAAAGAGACAGCCGACGCTATGGCTAAAAATATGGCAGCAAATATGCGGGACCCAAATTTCATAGCTGATAAAGAAAAAATACAAGATGAGGTTAGGGCTAAAATCTTGAAAAAACGACACCAAAGAGAAAAATCAAATAATAATGATTGAAAAATGAAAAATGGAAAAGCAGAGGATGTCGCTAAATTTATGGTTCAAAAATATGAAGGTGAATATGCGTGATCCTGAATTTTTACTTAAGAAAGAAGAATGCAGAAAGCTGCAAAAAAAGCTATAAGAGAGGAATTGAATAAAACAAAGAATAATTAAAATAAATAAAGGAACTATAAAGATTATTATTATATTCAAGCTATACCAATTTGATGAAATTCTCGGCAAAGATAAAGAAACTTGTTGAGAATTCTATTATTATTTTTGAATATGACGAATATATCGTGCCGCATTGATACCTGCTCTTGCCCCTTCGGCTGCTGCAAATATTACTTGAAGAATCCCTCCCGTTACGTCGCCTGCGGCATATACTCCTTTTAAATTTGTTAATTGATTTTCATCCACCTTTATATTCCCTTTTTCATCTAATTCGATTCCTGCTTTTTGAAAGATTGAATTAGAAGGAACATGAGTGAAAATAAACAGAGCATCCGTTTCAAATTCCTTTGTTTCTCCATTATTCGTAGATTTACAAATAATTTTATCCAATAAATTTCCTGAATTCTTCGCGACTTCCACAATCTCCATATTATTAACAACTTGTATCTCTTTTTGTTTAACCGTTTCAATCTGCTCTGGCATTTCATTAATAGATTTTTCAGTTATAATATTTACTTGACATCCCATTTGATCAAGTACTAAGGCATCTTCTAACACTTCCTCACTATTTCCATATAAAAATACTTTTCTGTCTCTATAGAGTGGCCCATCGCATAATGCGCAATAAGAAACTCCATAACCAACTAAATCCGATTCTCCTTTAATAATATCCTTTCTCTCGCCTCTACCTGTAGCAATTATGACTGCATCAGCAGTAATATTCGCCGATCTTGTGGAGATCATATTTTTCCCCATACCTAACATTAATGAAATTGCCTCACCTTGTATAAATCGAATATCCCTTATTTTTTTAGCATGATCTTTGAATTTTTTTATTAATTCTTTACCTTCGATATTATGCTCTCCAAGCCAATTATCGATTTCTTTCGTTCGCTCTAATGCGCTGGGGGATTCTCCATCTAAGACAATAGTATCTCTGTTGGACCGACCACAGTAAATAGCAGCATTTAACCCTGCTGGGCCGCCTCCAATGATCGCAATTTCACATTCATATTCTTTTAATAACGAATCTGACATAATATTATAAATTTTGAATTTTTAAAAAAAATTTACATAATTAAATATAAAAAAGCAATAGTAATGGTTTTTTTTTAATGATTATCGATCATTATATTATAAAAATGAATGATGCAAAATGAAATTATAATTATATATTTTGCTCTAATAGGATAATATTTATTAATTAAGGTTTTTAAGAATAGAAAATATGAAGTAATTTATCCAATTAATTTAATAATTATACTAGTAATATCTAAATATATATAATTTCTCGAGAAACTTATGTTTCACGATTATCATTATAGATGAGAATTTATTTCTGAAAATTGAAATAATGTTATTTTCCAAGAGTTTTAAAATTCTTTTAAAAAAGAGTAAATCAATAATATGATTTGGTTTTTTCTGATAACTTCAACTCTTATCATTATTAAAAATAATTCTTTATAATAATTTCAAATTTAATATAGTATGAATAATTCTCAATTCTTTCCGATAGTAAAAAAGAAAAATATTGAGATCCAAATCCCAAGAGATGCTTATTTTAGTTTTGGCACCTCACCCTATTATGCACATCAGCATGGTGTGGCTTTAGATATTTATCATGATCTTTCTCTTAGGAATTTCGCCGCTCTGAGCCCTGTAGAAGGAAAGATAATAGCAACCAAGTCTTTGAAGGCTCCTTCCCCTCGATTTAAAGGAGGGATATCAAGAGAATATGTAACTTTAATTAAAAATCCCAAAGATCCAAATCTCCTTTATAAAATTCTTCATGTAAAACCTGAAAAAGAAGTGGGAGAAACTGTGAGCATAGGTGAAGAATTGGGAACTACAATTAAAAATGGGTATTTTGCTCCTTGGTCAAGCCCGCATATTCATTTGGAAATCCGAACAAATGAAAATCCATTTCGAGCACGTGGCGGAGAGCAAATACCCCTTCATATTCTGAAAAAACCTATAAAGCTCCTAAAAACACAGAAAGAACATCAAAAGACCGAGGATATTCAGATAAAGATACAAGAATTACATCCTAATTACTATTTAGGGACCTTTCCTCATTATTATTATTGCAAGTACGATAATATTATTGGAATTGCAGGGGACTTGATGCAAAACCACTGTATTTTGGATGGAGGGATTCCAATATATAAAAATGGTATTGTATTACATAATAAAACATTTAATATGAGACATCTAGGACAGTATGTCCATTTTGGCCCTTATCAGATTGGTAGCATATATGACGGATATGATAATTTTTACTTTTATCGATTCAGAAAATACAAGATGTATCTGGGGAACATTAAATTGAGAACAATTTCGCTATTTTTAGGATTTAATATCCCACTTATAAAGTTCATCCCTTCAAACCCAAATGAGGTTTTGCAAATTGATAGCATACAATCATTAAAGTTTGAATCTACAAATTTTTAATAAATCAAGTAGAATTAATTTCAGGGGAAATTATTTACAGTTAGGGAAGTTTTATATTATTGCCCTCCTAAAATCCGCATTCTTTTATTAAAAGTAGATAGTAAGGTACTTAGAAGTTGGCAAGAATGTGATAAAAAATAATTTGAATTCTTAATTAATTAAATTATAATTATTTAGTTTAATTGGATTCAAGATTTAAAAAATTTTTAATATGACTGAAAAGGAAAAAGATAAAAAACAGGAAGAAAGCGATGGAGAGGATTCCTATTTTGAGAAAGTATGGGAGAATTGGGCATCGCGAAGGAGTTGTGAAAAGAGACACGTTCCAAATTACATAAAAAGAAAAAAAGATGAATAATACTTTCTTCGACTAAATTTTATTATTTTGAATATTAAAAAAAAGAAAATAAGAAATAATCTTATTTTTTAAATGGAAGTATATTATCTTTTAACATTAATGCTACTGTCACTATACCTATAGTTGCCAAACTCAATAACACCGAGGTCCATTCTACCCACGCTATATTATTTCCGGTCACTACTACTATTATATCAAAAATAACTACTACCCATGCAAAAATTGCTACTAGGCGATTTAAGCCTTGCTTCCAAGCCCATAATCCAGACAACACCTTAATCCCGATTAATAAAATAAAAACAATCATCGAAAAAAGATGATGGAAGTTATAACTTATATCTTCATTAATCATTAGAAGAAATATGCCATCTTCAGCAAAGATACCTACTAAAATTAAAAAGAGCCCCCCCAAATATCCAATTAGCATTAAAGCATAAGTCAAAAGCTTGGAATTATTATCTTCTTTATCTATATAAGCCAAGATCCCAGTAAAGAACAGAAACATTGATATACCAGTTAAAATACATGCTAGATTATAAAATATTGCTCCTGGATTCATAATTGAAGGAATGGCTAACTCCTTGTAAAGTTTCCATTCACCACCAATCCATCTCCAGACTAGACCCCCATCAGCAGGGACTTGATATCTTCCGAGATCTGAAAGCCAATGATCTAAAGGACTTGCGGGATTAGGGAATAAAAACCACGAAATCAGTAAAAAAATTAAATAAAAAGCAACGGTAAATATTCCCCCTACATAACACATTAATTTTAAGTTTTTTTTATCCATATATAAAACTCTTTCAAATAATTATATTAATTAATTTTAGTTTTCAAAGGATTTGATTTAATAAAAAATTCATTTTTTATCTATTAAGGATTTATGTAATATAAAACATGAAACAAATTCTAATCACTGGTGCGGGCGGATTTATTGGTTCCCATCTTGCGGAGTTTTATGCAGAACAAGATAAAAACAATAAAATAATCGTAATAGATAATCTCTCAAGAGCATTTCTATTTAATCAAGAAATATCAGAAAAATTTCTTTATAACTGGAAATACCTCCATAACTTCGAAAATATTCAATTTATTAAAGAAGATCTAAATAATTATAAACTCTTAAAGACAATTTTTAATGAGAATAACTTTGAATTAGTTATCCATACTGCTGGACAGACAGCTGTAGATAAATCAATCAAAAATCCATATATAGACTTTAAAAACAATTTAGAAGCCTCCTTTAAACTTTTAGAAGCCATTAGAATATCCAAAACTAATCCTAAAATTATATATTGTTCAACAAATAAAGTGTATGGAAATAAGATAAATGAATTACCCTTAAAAGAAGTAAATCTTGAATATAAATTAAAAAATCAAGGATTTGAAGGAATTACTGAAAGTTTTAAAATAGATCAAACACAACATACACCCTATGGAACTTCAAAAGTGGGGGCCGATTTATACTTTCAAGAATATGGATATACATATGGGCTTAAGACGGGAATCTTTAGAATGTCTTGTATATATGGACCTCGACAGATCGGAATGGAAGCCCAAGGATGGATTTCTCATTTTATTATTTCTGCTTTAAATAATAGATTGCTTAAAATTTACGGATCGGGAAAGCAAACAAGAGATATTCTATATATTACAGATCTCATAAATTTATTTGAAAACTTTTTTAAAAAAGACGTTAAAAATGAAGTATTTTCTATTGGAGGAGGGATAAAAAATACAATATCTCCTATGAAATTAATTAATATACTTGAAGAATTGCTGAATAAATCAATATCTTATAAATTTGAAGGATGGAGAGAAGGAGATCAGAAATACTTTGTTTCAGATATTTCTAAAGCCCAAGAGATTCTTAGTTGGAATCCTCAAATTTCAGTCAAAGAAGGATTGAATCTTACTATCAATTGGTATAAGCAGCATCATACATTATTTAGGTAAAAAATTAACAGAAACAACATTAAGATTTTGAAAAAAAAAATTGAATTTAATTAAAAGCGGGAAACTAAGTATCTAAATCTTTCATTTTCAGGGTCGTTTATTTCCCATGCGTAAAAATCTTTTTGAAAAGTTCTTTTATGCCATAATGACTCTATTTTTTTTACACCTTGCAAAAGCTCATTTAGGAGAGTGGTATCGCAAGGGGTTTGTTGATGAGCAGGATAAAGAGTTTTAACTCCACATTTTTCACATAAATCAATAAGCATTGATAGTGTATCAATTACTCGTGGAATTTGCTGTCGATTTGGAAGGAACTGATCTCCATAATAAGCCACATCTCCCGTAAAAAGTCTACAATCATCAGTTAATAAGCAAATAGAGCCTGGAGAATGGCCTGGTGCATGGATTATTTCAATTTTAATATCTCCCAAATCAAAAAATTCACCATCATGGAGAACCTTTACATTTTCAGCAGGAGGGATTGAATAGTTCCTATCTGAATATTTTGAAAATACTTTTTTAGAACCCGAAAGGTCATAAGACCTTGAAACTTTAGAAGCCTCATTCTCATGAATATATACTTCCTTAAATTCATGATTTCCTAATACATGATCCCAATGAGCATGCGAATTAAATACCAATAGCTCTCTTTCTTTGATTAATTCTTTGACAATGGGTTTCAGGGGGCTTAAACCACACCCCGTATCAAGCAATAACGCAGTATGATCTCCCAAAAGTAAATAAAGATTTATCGGATCATTAGTATAAATTGGATTTATATCTGAAATATTCTCTTGGATACAGTATAAATCTGTGGTTAACCTTTTTATTGTAAAATCGGATGATGAATTCATCAAATAAACCCCTTAAAATTATATGATTTTTACTTTGCATCTATAAATTTTAATCTTAAAAAGATTATAATAGGTATAATAAAAAAAAATAAAGGGAATAAATTTTACGGAAAAATTATTCTTCCTTAAGTTCTCGTCGCTTAATCTTTCCAACAAGTGTTTTGGGCAGCTCTTCAATAAACTGAATTTGTCTGGGATATTTGTATGGAGAAATATTTTCTTTGCACCATTCCATCATTTCTTCTTCGGTTATTTTATCTTTATAATCCGGTTTTATTGAAATATAAGCCTTAATTGTTTCACCTGGTCCAGTTGGATGGGGGGCACCTACTACACCCACTTCATTAACCGCCGGATGTTGGTAGATTAAGTTCTCTACTTCAGCAGGGAAAACTCCATGACCTTTATATTTAATCATATCCCGTTTTCTGTCCTTAATATGAAGATAGCCTTCAGCATCTATGCATGAAATATCGCTTGTATAATACCAAATCCTTCCTTTTTCGTCCTTTCTAAGTGCTCGTTCAGTTGCTTTTGGTTTATTATAATATCCAAGCATTATCTGAGGTCCAGAAGCGCATAATTCTCCGATATATTTTTCACATTCCTCTGGGTCGGCTTCATCACAATTCGCGTGGGGACAAATTGGTAATCTTTTTGTTCCCTCTTCTAGATCTACAATCTTGATTAAAGTATCCGAGATGGGTAAACCCGGAGAACCAATCTTATATCTATGGAATGGACCTCCAGTTACAATCGGAGAAGTCTCACTCGCCCCATAACCCTCAATAATTAGAGCATCGGTTAATTCTTCAAATTTACGTTTAACTTCTGGAGGCAAAGCTGAACCACCACTTAAACATGCTGCTAAGGAGTCAAATTGACCTTTATATTCTGCAGAATCGGGGTCCTGATTAATCTGATTATAAAGGGTTGGCA
>SDNL01000003.1 GCA_004524365.1 Promethearchaeota archaeon
AAAAGTAATTAGTTAATGATATATAAGCCTTTATTCTTTTTATTTATCTGGAGGGAATGAAAATTTGAGTGAATCAAAACGAAAGGATATTGAAATGGAAAACATATTTTTAACCATCTTGGGCGTTCTCGGATTAATAGCGTTAATCTTCATAGTAATAGGATTACTTTTCCTCGCAGGATTGATTTCAAATTTCACTTAATATTCTCTACTTGAAAATTTATAAATATTTTTTCAAATATAAAAAAAATTACGATTGTATACGAAATATTAATTTGAAAATTTCACAAAATTTTAGCATAAACAGAATTAACTAAAAATAGTATAGAATTTCGTTAAATTTCTTTGAAAAATCCTTTTTGTAAAAATTTTTAGTGGTATACTAAAAACTATTAAAACAAATAGATAAAGTCGAAATATTTCTATTTTATTTCTACTTTTCTGAGAGAATACTATCAACTTTTCTTAGTAATTCTTTGCCTGAGAAGGGTTTAGTTAGGTAGAAATCTGCGCCAAGCCTTTTTCCTTTTTGAATATCCTCATTAAAGCTTTTAACGGTGAATAATACAACAATTATATCTTTATATTCATCATCAGTCTTAATGCGATCTAGAACGGTATACCCATCGATACCAGGCATCATTACATCGAGAAGAATTAGATCTATCTTATCGCTTTTATCTTCTAAGATCTTAATTGCTTCCTTTCCATTATTGCATGTAATAATATTATAATGGCCTAATGTAAGAAACTTACTTGTAAGATTTAAAATGTCTGGTTCATCATCCACAATAAGAATTGTCTTTCCATTATCTACTTTTTCTGACATTTTACGATTTTTTAAATTTTTCCCTTTTATCAATATTTAATTCTTAAATTATATTCTTTTAAAAAACTTTGGATTTTTCTCCTATTTTATACAACTAACACGAACAATATTATCATAAAATAATATAGTTGTTTAATTTATTGTAAGAAAAACTCCAAATTATACTTAAATGAATTTAAAAAAGATAATATACTTTTTTATTTGATTTGCCATAGAATCAAAATTTATTTAATAAGAATTGATTTTGAATCAGTTAAGAATGTAAGCATTATATGACTCGAAAAGAGGGGTTACCCCAATTTCCTTATGATTATATCGGAGAAAAAGCAAAAGAATATAATAATTTGGAATGGATGGAACAAAACCAAAAAAGGACAACTTTAAAGTGCCTTGACTACCTATTCGATCCCAAATTGGGCGATTTAGAGATTTCTGAGTTTTTTAATTATATTGTGATTGATTTAGGATGTGGGACCGGTTTTTCATCAGAAGTACTAATAGATTTAGGTTTTAATGTAATTGGGATTGATATTTTGAAAGACATGCTTTTTAAAACTCAAAACAAAAATATATCTTATGAAAAAAACCAAATACACGAACTATTATTAGGAAGTATAATAAATATTCCAATTAGGACTAATTGTATCGATTTTATTATTTCTGTATCAGCCTATAATTTTATAACTCATAACATTCCAACTTTTTCAGAGAAAAAATCAGTAATAAGTAGTACAGCTCGTTATTTATATCAAATACTCAAAAAGAACGGTCGAATGATAATTGAATTTTACCCTGGAGATGAGCAAAATTTGAATTTATTCTTAAGCTCTTTTAAAAAGAATAAATTTAATGGATTTCATATCAAAGGAAACAAAGGTGGTCAACATTTTGTACTATTAAAAAAAAGGGGATATAACAGTGAGATGTAAATTTTGTCAAAAGGAAACCGAATTAATTTCCGAAACGCTTGGGGTATGTAGGGAATGTATCTTAAAAGGTGACTGGAATGAAATTAAACCTCATATTATGGCAGTACATGAAAAGATCCGTGAATTAGAAAATTTACCAAAAGTGTCCCCACGTGCATCTAAATCAAAAATAGTCTTTGAATGTGAGTTATGTATAAATAATTGTCAGCTTACTAACCAAGATAAAAGTTATTGTGGTCTTCGGAATACTCCAAAAGATTTAAAGGATAACCTTCCCTTTCCTAAAAAATCTGAGGGATACATGCACGGATATCTAGACTCCAACCCAACAAACTGTTGTAATGCATGGTTTTGCCCAGCGGGAACATCACGGGGATTTCCCAAATATTCAAATACAAATGGTCCAGAATATGGTACTTATAGCTATGCTGCCTTTTTATATGGATGTTCATTTGATTGTTTATTTTGTCAAAATGCCCAACATAAGCATTTTTCAACATATGATATTATAAATATCAATGAAATCGCAGATCAGATAACAGATAATAAGGATATCACTTGTATCTGCTTTTTTGGGGGGACTCCAGAACCTCAATTACCCTTTACAATACATTTATCGAAAAGGATTCTAAAAAAAATCAAAGAGCAAAATGAAAGAAGATTTCGTATATGCTGGGAATGGAATGGAAGTGGAAAGCGAGAATTGGTGGAAGAATGTATGAAATTAGCATTAAGATCTGGTGGAAATATTAAATTTGACTTAAAAGCTTTTCATGAACGGCTTAATTATGCCCTATGTGGTGTGAGTAATGAAAGAACCCTCGATAATTTTAAATATTTAGCAGAAAACTATTTCGGAACAAGAGGCGAAGAAATGCCAGAATTAAGCGGATGCACACTCTTAGTGCCAGGATATACCAATGCAGAAGAGGTTGAAAATATCGCTAAATTTATAAGTCTAATTGATAAAAATATTCCTTACTCTTTATTAGTATTCCATCCAGATTATCATATGAAGGATCTACCAATAACTCCCAAAAAACAAGCAATTCAATGTCTTAATATAGCGAAAAAATTTCTAAATAATGTTCATTTAGGAAATAGATTTTTATTAAATTTAACATAGTTTTTTAATGGTGAAATTCTAAAGAAATAATTCATTATTATAGATATCATTTTAATGAAATAATGGAATACATGAGTTAAGAAGTATATCAATATCAAGAAAAGAGAAATGATTTTTAATAAATTAAACTTTTAAAATAATTCTAAATTCTTTCAATTATTAGTTGATGAATATTGAATGACTTGTTAGAAAGGCATTTTTTGGAAAGAACTTATAAATATCTAGTTGGAAAAATTAAAAAATCCTTAGATAATGTGGATAAAAAAGAAGTATATAAGTTTTTAGATGCTCTCAAATCAGGAATGGATGATAAACGAGTGACCGTTGACGGGGCGGGGCGTTCATTACAAAGTGTTCTTTTATTAGTATCCCAATTAGAAAATACATATGGAATACGAGTCAATCAAGTTAATAATGCGAATTTACGACCGTTAAGGGGAGGCGATATTTTTGTTGCAAATTCTCGATCTGCCAAAGTAGAGCCAGAAGAAGCAAAGATTGTCAGTCATGCAAGGTTCGCTAGAAAGAAAGGACTTGATGTCTTTTTTATTACTGCGAATGAGGAGATTAAGGATATATTCGAAAATGTTATTCTTATAAAAAAAGAAGGCTATAATAAAGAATATGCTCCCTTAGGAACAGGCTTTGAACAAGCTACCGCAACATTAATGTCTTGTATTGCCTGTTCATATTATAAAAAAAATCCCAAGGAATCATTTGACACATTATGCAAAGAGGTAATTCAAGGATACAATAGAAATTTAGAAACTCTTTTGAAACAAGATAGGGCCCTTGATGCCTTTATTGAAATCGTCAATGAATATCTAAGTATAGAAAATCCTGGTGTAGTTTACTTTAAAGGGATGGGCATCAATGATATCATTGCAAAAGTTATTGCTATTAGATACGGTCATCTACATAAAAATAATTGTAAGGATTTAAATGTTGTATATGAAAGCCACTGGAGGTGCCGACGTTCCAATGATTTGGGGATCTTTCTCAGTGGAAGTGGGCAAACCACACAGATGATTAAATATTTAAGCCAAGCTAAATCGATTGGTATGAAAACTTTTGTTATTACATCCTATAAGGATTCTAAATTAGCTAGATCAAACCAATGGTATAAAAATTGTAGGGGAAACTTAATTATTAGTGGCAGAAGCATAAAATACAGTTATTTCAATCAGGCGCTTGAAACAATTGATGAAGCGTTCTTTCCCCAATTTGAATTAAATACTTATCTGACTTTAGACGCACTTTTAGCACTCATTGCTAAATATAATAATATTGATGAAGAAGATATGAAAAAAACACATAGAGATAAAGAACTCGAATAAAATCTTGTAATTTCAAAATATCAGCTATTAGTAGATTATAATATTATACTTATAGATCATTGAAGTCTCCCCGCACTGAATAAAGGGAGAGGACTTCTTTCGCAATTTCGTTAAAAATTTATAATTAAACCTTTTTTTAGCATTATTATTATACTTTAAAAAATAATTTTCTAAATCTATTAATCTATTCGTTATCGTTTCTATATTTTCTTTTTTTAAAAATAAATTTAAAGGTTATAATAAAAGATATATACTTATATTATAGGTATTATTATTTAAAAATAGAATAATGTCAGAAAAATCCAAAGGTTTCTTAATCTCAATTTTTTTAAGCATATTCATATTTATTATGGGTATCTCCATTTTATATTCTGTTAGTATAGCATTACCTGGTGATCCAACTTTAGCACTATTACCAGACACTTTTACAATAGCACAGTATCAAGCTGCCAGAAATGAATTAGGACTAGATTTACCTATATTTATTCAAATTCTTAGATATATTTTTAATATGATAATTGGAAATTGGGGTCCTTCTGAATTAGGTACTCCTGAGGATGTTTTAGGAGTATTAACCTTATTAATACCAAGATTAATTTTAAGATTTCTTATCCCCTTGTTAATCAGTATTCCATCTGGTGTAATTTTAGGAATATATCTAAAAAATAATAAAAAGAAAATCGTGAAAAAAACTATGTTAATGACTATAATTACCCTTATTTCATTATCATTTATCTTTGTGATCTTATTTTCATTATTAAATCTCTTCATTCTAAAAGATTTTATAAATATTTTATTATTAATTCTTATTTTTATTCCCTTTACAGCTTTTTTAACATATATAAAACCCCGAAATAAAGATATTTTAGATGATATAATATCTAATTCTTTATTTACATTTTTAGGTTTTGGAATGTTAATTTCTTGGTATTTGCTTATAAATATTCTTCTCTATAATGATGGATTTGGAACTTATTTATTTTTAGCAATACAAACATTTGATTTTTTTTCTATAATGGGTTTAATAGTGTTTTTAATTATTTCTGAAGCAATAGTGGTTTTTATTTTTAATTTATTGGTAATTAATCTTAACCATTCAAACGAAAAGGAGGTGAATGAATCAGAAATTAATAATAAAGAAAACCAATCAGATTCTGATAATTATATAGATAAAAAAAGTAGAAATAAAGAGAAATCAATTTTTAAACACCCAATTTTATTGCTTGGTTTATTGATACTAAACGGATTAATTATTTTTATGATAGTAGCAGTTTTTATTCCCCAATTTTCTCTATTTTTATATGGTTTACTAGATTCTTTTATATTTACAATTATTCTATTAATTCCAACTTTATTAATTGGTTCCATTTTTGGATTTTTAATTCAATTCTCTGAGTTAATTTCCCAGAAATTTAAAAGAATTATAAAAATTATAACAATGATTTCTTTATTTACCGTTTATTTTATTCCTGGAATTATACTTCCCATTTTATTATTCTATGTATATTTTACAATAGGAATCCATGGAATTATTCCATTTTCCCTTTTTTTCATTCCCCTTCTCACGTTTTATATATCAAATTCAAAGGTTGAAAAAAATCAGATAAAAGAGGGATTATATAGGATGGTAAAAAATATTATTCTCATTATACCCTTTATAATAGGATTTTCCCTCACTTATTATTATTTATTAGGTTTTTCTGGTTATAACTATTCTGGTTTTAATTTTGGTTATATAATAAAGAGTGGGATAAATAATATTTATGATACATTTTGGTCTTTAATTTTTCCAGCTATTGGTATTTTTTTACTTCTTGTTTCTTTCTTTTTCATTTATGGAGGAATGTCAATAAATTTGAATTTCAAAGAAATGAATGACTGAGTCTGAAGAGATTTTTTTCTGGTAAAATTTTTTTAAAAACATTAATTATCGAAATTACATTTTTCAATTTACTTAGTATATAATTTGAATGAATAAACGAATAAATAATGATTAAATAATGCAGAAAGCTAGAATCAGACTCTCATCCACAGATCTCGACGCCTTAAAGAGCGTTTGCGAACAAATAGAAAACGTTTGTAAAACTCAAGGAATCAAACAATATGGCCCTATTCCTCTTCCAACTAAAAGATTGAAGGTTCCTACGCTCAAAGGGCCATCAGGACAAGGAACCCAAACGTGGGCGAAATACGAGATGAGGATTCATAAGCGTCTTTTTGAGATTGTAGCCAACGAACGGTCAATGCACTTGATTATGAAAATTCAAATCCCTGAATCTGTTCTTGTTGAAATAGAATTAATGTAATTAAGAAATCTATAAGATTTAGTTTTGAAGAACAGAGAAAATTGAAAAGTTCCTCATATTTTCTATTTGTTAAAGATAAATTTACGAATTTTAATTAAATAAAAATAATCTATCAGGTTTAATCTCCCCTATTTAATCTTTCTTAATATTTCAAATCGATTAATTTTTAATATGGCTTGTTTTATAAAATCTAAATTATTCAAGCTGTTTTTATATAGAAAGATTTAATTGAATATATTATTTTTTTAAATTGAGAATGGCAACCTCAAACTCCAAACTAAAAATTTATGAGCGTCCTCTTTTCATCAATATATTTCTGTTTATTGTTAATACAGGACTTTTTATCCTTAAATTAATTTTTGCATATTTTACCAATAGTCTGGCCCTTCAAGCAGATGCATTTGATAATTTAACTGATATTGTAATGGTTATCACTTCATTGATCGGAATAATCTACACAAATAAAAAACCAAACGAAAAATTCCCCTATGGTTATTATCGATTGGAGAATATTGTAAGTTTAATTATTTCCATTTTCATTTTTTTCACCGCTTATACAATTATTAGAGATTCAATAACAGAAATGACTAATTTTTTACAAGGAGATTATAAAGCTATTATTGTTTCGCCTTTTATTATTACAATTTTAGTAATCTCTATTGTAATTTCTTTTCTTACAACATTATATTTAAAACTAATTGGAAAAAAAGCTGAATCGGAAATCATTGAATCGGAGGCGACTGAAAAATTGATGGATAATTTTATTTCCCTCACCGTTTTATTCGGGTTTATCGGAGCCTACTTTAATATCGACATATTGGATTCAATATTTGGATTAATTATAGCTCTTTTCATAATAAAGGGGGGATATGATATTTTTATAACCTCTACAAAAACATTATTGGATGCTGTAATTGAATTCAATAAGCGAACAGAATTAATTCAATTAATTAAAAATTTCCCAAAAGTAAGAATTATTGACAATATTGAAATTCGAGCTTATGGAAAATATAATTATGTTGAAGCAAATTTAGAATTAAGCAAAGATCTTCCACTTTCAAAAGTGGATCTGCTAAAGAAAAAACTTATGAATGAAATTAAAAAAAAGTTCCCTGTGATCTTTAAAATTGTCATTTCTACTCGTACACCAGAAATAGAAATGACTAAGATTGCAGTACCTCTTGAAAATAACAATGGTCTAGACTCTAAAGTTCATGAAAGGTATGGAGAGGCGCCATATTTCGGGATATTAGAATTTCGTGAGGGAGATGTTTCAAAATTCGAAGTTCTTTCGAATGAATTTATTGATGAGGAGAAAAGAAAAGGAATTTTAGTATCAGATTGGTTAAGTTCAAAAAATATTGACAAAATCTATACAGGAATGAAATTAAAGCGCGGGCCAAAACTTGTCTTCGAAAATAGTTTCATTGAGATAATTCTAACTGAAAAAAATAAATTGAACGGTATTATAGAGCAAGAAAAATCCCAATAAAAGAGATAAGGTTTTTAAAGATTTTTTATAGGTTTTTTTATAACAATCTTCTTTTATATAATTATGAGCATAGAAGAACCCACTATTAAATTTCTCAAAGAACTTGCTTTAAAAGTCTCAAAGAAAGTTTCTCCATTAATAGGAACTTCAGAAGGGGCTACGGAACTTGAGCGAGGCGCGGGAGGTGATATTTCTATGAAGATAGATGCACTAGCAGAAGAAGTCATTATCAAAGAATTGGAAAACAGTAATATGGATGTTTTATTAATCAGTGAAGAGATTGGTAATAAATATCTTGGTGATAAAAAAAGAGCTCAGAAATCGGAAAGAAAACTGATTGTCGACCCAATTGATGGTTCTACTAACTCAAGTCGGGGGATTCCCTTTTATAGTGTATCAATTGCCTATGCTCAAGGGTCAAAATTAAAAGATATTAAAAGAGGTATCATTCTTGATATATCTACAAATGATTTATATTGGGCAGAAAAGGGAAAGGGGTCCTTTTATAACAATAAAGCTATTTCAGTGTCAGAACGAAAAATCTCGGATAATTTAATCTTCGAAATTGACTTTTCTATATTGAGTTTACGAAAAAAATTAAGACAATATAGAAAAATTATTAATAAATTATACCGAATAAGAGTAATGGGTAGTATGGCACTAAGTTTTTGTCTTCTTGCAAAAGGTGCCATAGATGGATATATGGACTTCAGATTTGCCACTCGATTGTATGATATCGCAGCAGGGTATCTAATAATTAAGGAAGCAGGTGGGGAGTTTTTTACTATAAAGGGTGAAAGCGTAGAACAAGAAAATTTAATAAACACTATACCACCATTAGTGGCATGTAATTCCTCCCTTGTTTCCTTTATGAAAAATGAGTTAAAGAAAGCAATAAAATAAGTCTTTAATAGAACGTAACTAAAAGGGTGTTATTTTTCTATCTTAAATCTTAACAATCTATCTTTATCCTCTTCAGCATAATCAATTCCAATCCGTTTATAGGCCTTTATTTCTGATGGATTGGCGGGATTGCCTTCAGCAAAAAACAGCTTACTCTTTGGATCACACGCATCTTTTCCATTGAATTTTTCTTTAGTAATATCTAACGCCATACATAATTTACCAGGTCCATCCATTAGATTCTTGTAATTTTTTCCGATCTTAACACTCCTATTTTCTTTGATCAATTCAATTCCATCTATGGGATAGAGTTCCCGGATTAATACCGCACAAGGCTCTCCCTTAGGTTCAGTAATGACATTTAAACAATGATACATGCCATAAATAAGATACACATATATCGTTCCTGGGCGTTCATACATCGTTTTAGTTCTTTTTGTCTTTTTGTAATTATAAGTATGACATGCTTTATCATTTGGTCCTAAATAGGCTTCGGTTTCAATGATTTTCGTAATCATATCACCTTTTTTAGTTCTTCTAACCAGAGATCTCCCCAATAAATCTTTTGCTATACCTTCAGTCGTTCTCTTAAAAAAGTCTCTTGGAAGTCGTTTTAATTGATTTTCAGAAGTCATTTTAGAATTCTAATTAATTTATTAATTAAACAATTTACAGTAAGTACATTGAAGAATTATCTTTATCGATCCATTATAAAGTCGTCCTTGGTGTAGGTTTTTTTTTCATAATCTTGAAAACCTAAAGATTTAATAAAATCATAGGAAGCTTGATTATCTTCATAGACTTCACAGCGTAATTCTTCCACGTTTTTTTCTTTAAAATAATTCCAAGCTGATACACCTAACACCGTTCCTAGACCCTTTCTCTGAAAACGAGGGAGAACTCCGAGTCCAGCAATAATTCCAATTGTTCCTTCCTGTTCGAAATCTAAAATTATAAATCCTCCATCTTGACCATAAACCCGTGCAATTAAGATTTCTGTCTCAGGATATTCAAAGATTTTTTCTAATGAATCTATTTCAATCGGTCTAAATGGCTCATTCGCGGTAAGCCATGCACGATTATGAATTTGACACACAGAAGGTAAATCCTCTTCACTAGCTTCTCGTATTTTTGCATTTAAGAAGTTTTTCTTGACTTTTGCCTTAACTTTTTCTTCAAATTCAGGTGTAATATCCTCGACTGGGAGTCGCATTTGGACATAAGTTAAAGTCATTTCCTCCTCCTCTTCCAAAGTATCAGGCTCAACATCTAGGCGCGTAAAAAAGCTTCTAATCCGTTTTTTTTTTAGATCCATTCTCGATGATTCTGGCATAAGATCTCCTCACTCCTTAAAATGAATATTTAATAATAAAAAATTAGGTTTTAAAACCTTAAAGAAAGGAAAAATAGTAAAAATAATAAAATAAATTTTTAATGGTAATTAAGGTTCAAAATCCTCCCTTCGATAAGTTTCAGTGCCATATTCTTCAAATCCAAGATTTTTAATGAAATTAAACGACACCGTATTATTTTTATAGACTTCACATCGTAGTTCCTTAATATTAGAAAAATGTTCTTTTAAATAGTTCCAAGCAGCCATACCCATTATCGTCCCTAAGCCTTTCCGTTGATATTTTGGAATAACGCCCAAGCCCGCTATAACAGCATATTCTTTATTTGGTCCTTCAAAGTCTAAAATAACGAAAGCCGCATCCTGACCATAAAGTTTTCCAATTAAAAAAACAGTATCAGGATCTTTAAAGATTGGATTGAGTGTATCTATTTCTATCATTCGAAAAGGAGTTTTACTTGTCAACCAGCTTCTATTATAAATGGCTTTAACACTTTCCAAATCTTCCTCTTTTGCTTCTCGGATATGAGCTTTTATAATATTGCCTTCGATTTTTTCTTTTAATTCATTCTCTTTTTGTTGGGTTATCTCATCTATAGGTAAACGCATCTGGACATATTCTAATCCTTCTCTTTCGATTTTTTCGATTTCCGTTTCTTTTATGACTTCACTTTTATCAGATTCAACAGTAAATGTATGAAAAAAAGCCCTAATTTTTTCTTTTTTAAAATCCAATCTTTCTTTAGGTTTCATGAAGTTTATTAATCTTCTTTATTCATATATTTTTAGAGTATTTTACCTAAATTTTTGTTAACTCCTCTTTCCACTTCAAAGATAAATCCTTGTTCTTCTAATAATCTGACTCCTTTCTCAATTCTTTCTCTGAATTTTGGATCCTTCAATAAATTATTATTTTCCGCAGTAAATTCAAAATTAGATCGAAGGGGCATATCATTTTCAATTTTATCGTTTATGATTGCATCTAATTTTGAAAATAAATCAGACAAATCTTCATAAACTTTATCGGAATCCTTCAAAACATACCCAGGAAAAACTATCTCCATTTTTTCTTCCATCATATCTTCATCCTCTACAAACATTACATATAATGGCATATAAAACCATTGAATGGGTTTCTTAATAGTTGGAGCATCCTCGTCCTTAATTGACCAGCTTACTAATTCATCTACCTCATCCAGACAATCTCTTCGTTTTGATATAATAATTCTCTTGATTTCAGTAAAAAGAGCCTCCATTCTCGCTCTAAGATCTTCAAGTTTTTGAACATTTTCTTCTTTTTCTTTTTCCAATCTTGATATTTCATCATCTTTGGATTCTAATTGTTCTGTTAATTCACTGCGTAATTGTTCTAGCTGTTCTTTAGCGTGAATATTAATATCTTCTGCTCGTTCTTTTTGAATTTCAAATTTATTTTCAATTGTATCAACTTGAGTTAAAATTTCAGATATTTCGGTTCTTAAGGAATCAAATTGATTTTTAATTTTAGGAACAAGATCTCCAAACGAACTTCTGGAAAGCGTTTCTGGATTGCTATAAAACTTATTTTTCTTAAGGATTTCTTCCATGTTTCTATTTAGAGTTTTGAAGAGAGATGCTACATTTTCAGTGACTTTTTTCTTCTCAGTGCGTTTCCATAAATTAATATTATCTTGCTTATTTTCTAATTGATTTTCTACTTCCTCATCACTTATACTATTAGAAGCTCTTTCTATCTCTGAATTATATCTCCTTTCTACATCCATAATGCGTACTTTTATATCCTTTAATAAAGATTCTAATTCATCTCCAATTAATTCAATTTGTTCTTTCCAGCGATTGGCATTCCCCTTTAATTGTTGGATAGTATTTCTATATTCCTCTGAAATGTCTAAGGCTTCTTCAGTACTTAAACTCGCATCCAACGGAATGAACCCCTCTAATGATTTATATTGTAAGTTTGGTAACAATTTCTTTATTGAATTAATGAATTCAGGGCTCGTAAGTGAAGGTAATTCAAAAGCTTGATATTCAGAGACCGATCCTTCACCTATCTCTTCTGCTTCACTATCTTGGTATGTAAGTATATTTTTAATTCTATTTAATAACTCAATCTCGTTTCGTTCATCTATATTTCTCAACACATGGCCCAATAGAGGTTTACGAGGAGGATTGGTAAATTTTGATTTTTTAGAAAATACTTTTAATCCGTCTAAAATAATATGAGTTGAATAGGGTTTTGTAATCCCTTGGATTGCTAAAAAAGGCCAAAGTAGCTTGGCAAAAGAAAGTACATTATGATTTCCATTTAAATGCAAATCCCGTGTTAATAAATGGAATGCAACAGCCAATTCATCATCTTTTTTTAAAAATGGTCGCCCACTTGACTCCTTTAAAAAAAGCGGCAAAATATATTGATCACCATGAACGCTCATAGCTTCATATACCTCATCAATTTTTTATACATTTTATTTACCCTATTAATTAAAAAAAATTATTTTAAATTTTTTGGTTTCCAAATTTCTTATTCTTTTGAATTTGCCCTATTTTAAAGCTTCAAAACTATTCGCGATAACAATAATTAGCAAAGATAATAAAATTACCAAGGGAGGCAATATTGCCTGGGTATGAGGGGCATCTGCCACCTTTAAAAGACTATAAAGAATTCTCCCGAAATAATAGATGAGAAAACCTATCCCATTTAATGCATATGATTTTCTTATTACCCCAAATGTTTTTTTAGCTAAATAGAAAAACATTATAGGAACAAGAATATTAAATAATGGTTGGAAAATGAAATTAACTATTAATCGCCCCACAGGATAATTAAACACTACCATAGGATATACGGGAGAATCAATTCCAAATTCATTTAAGTATGTGATGTCAACCAGAAGAGCATCTGGAAACACTAACGCTAATATACCCACAATTATAGGCGATATTATTAGAATAACTCTAAATACAAATTGAAGATTGAATTCTATATTAAATTTTCCCCCCTCTTTCACATCAGGAGGAAATAATAAAATTCCGAGCATCCCCATCAAACACGATATTCCAATCCATGTGAAGAATACTGCAAGTCGGTAGGAAATCATTGTTAAGCCAAAATTTAGGGTTTCTGGGGCATAGAAATAATAAATAATGAAAAATACACGTGATAGAGATAATGCAATAAATAACATTGAAAAAAAGAACCAATATGACTTTTTTGATAACCGAAATCTCATTATCAAGAAATATGCGAATATTAAGAAATAATATCCTACAACTACCATATACAATCCAAGTTCTAAACTATCCCAAAAATTAAAAAAATTGAAATCTTGTATAAACATTTGTACTCCCAATTTTAGGTAATAATATAATATAATATAAATATAATAGCTTATATTTATTATTTTATATTTTCTATATGATTAATATTTTTTCTTATTTTTCAAACTTTTTATTATACTATTAGTAATAGAGATATCATTGGGAGTATTCAAAATTTGAGTGTTAAAAAAGCTCTTTTTAGTTAAAAAGAGAACTCGCAAACAAATTTTTTAGAAATTAAACATTAACTATCCAAAAAACTATTTGAATACGTATGAAGATCAAAGATAATATCGATACTTTTAACAGTCTAGTCAAGCGTCGTGGATTCATTTGGGGACCATCTCCAGAGATTTATGGAGGATTAGCGGGATTTTATTCCTATGGTCCGGCGGGAATGTCTCTTAAGAACAATATTTTATCTCTTTTCCGAAGGGAGTTAAACATCTTAGGGTTTGGAGAAGTAGAATGTCCAACTGTGATGCCTGAAATTGTTTGGGATGCATCTGGACATTTAGAACGATTTATTGATCCCATTTTAAAATGTAATAAATGTGATTCCGTTTACCGAGCTGATAAGTTTCTCAAGAATCAGCTTCCAGAAAAGATGATAGATGGACTTTCATTTGAAGAGATGGAAACATTAATTTCAGATAATAATCTTGTATGTCCCAGTTGTGGGAATTCATTTGAAAAAATAGAAGAATATAATCTAATGTTAAAAACTCAAGTAGGAACAGATACTATTGCGTACCTACGCCCTGAAACCGCAACAACAACTTATCTTTTATTCAATCGGTTAGATCAAGTAATGAGAAGACAATACCCATTAAAAGTATTTCAATACGGAAAGGCTTATAGGAATGAGATTTCTCCCCGTCAAGGGGTACTTAGAATGAGATCATTTGACCAATTTGAATTGCAGTTATTTATTAGTAAAGAACAAGAATATAATTTTGAGGAATTTGAAGAAGTGAAAGAGATGAAATTACCCCTATTAGATTGGAAAATGCAAGATGAAAACATTAGTGAACCCAAGATGAGAAGCTTAAATGATGCGATTAATAATGGTATATTGAAAAAGCCAGCCTATGCTTATTGTTTATTTATAGCCCATCATTTGACCAAAAAATTGGGATATTCCAATGAAGTAATGAGATATCGACAACATAGTCCAAACGAACGGGCGCATTATGCAGATGATGCATGGGATTTAGAGATCCAGACCCAACAATTTGGCTGGGTAGAAATCTGCGGTATTCACGATAGAACCGATTATGATCTGAGAAGACATGGAGATTTCTCTAAGAATGATTTTGCTGTGAGTATGGGAGATGATCAACAAGAACAAGAGATCCCCCAGATTCTAGAAGTTGCCTACGGAATTGATCGTATCATTTATACTCTCCTTGAAACCAGTTTTTCAGTTAAGAAAAAACGAATTAATTTGAAGTTAGAGAATTATTTGGCCCCCAATTTAGTTTCAGTATTCCCATTAGTGAGTAATAAAAAAGAGATTGTTGATTTGGCAAAAGAAGTACACCATAGCCTTCAAGATAATTTAATTAATTCCTTTTACGACGGATCTGGTTCAATAGGTAAGCGATATAGAAGGCAGGATGAGCTGGGAACACCTTATTGTATTACTATTGATTATGATTCATTGGATGATAACGCCGCTACCATTAGAGATCGGGATTCAATGGACCAAATCCGTGTTAAAATAGAGAAGATTCCTGATGTAATTAAAAAGCGATTAAATGAATCCAAAATATAGCAATTTATATTATATTAAATTTCTTAATAATTGCATTTATTCGTTTCATAATTAATTAAGGAGATTAGTACAAAATTTTTTTTAACTTCCAATATTTTTCATTCTAATATTTTCAGATGAATCATACCGATGAATAAACGAAACTTTAAATTTTCGATAAAAAAGAAGAAGAGCCCAAAAAAGAAGGTAATTGTGTTATGTATAGGGTTGCTATTTATAAATCTCGTAGTAATTGGAGGATTATTAATTCATAATCCATATTTAAATGGCATTGGTTTAGTTCAAGAAGATAAAAATGCTCCATATTTTATAGATAAAATAAATACGCAAGGAGCTGATATTTCTCTATTACAAGATCCCTACACAGCTAATTTTAACGATACTTGGCAATTTTTTGAAAGCAATTATCAATCCGATTTAGGATATGAAATTCAAACTTATTTTAGGGAAGGAAGTGCGGATGGAACTATTATTAATAGTCTAGTTTATTCTTTAGATAATCTATTGCTATATAATACATTACTCAAATCAATAAATGATTATGATTACTCACAGATTTTAGAAAAATATTTAGATCTAAAAAATACTGATTTATGGTATGAAGGATCGGATCAATTAGATTATGGATTTGTTGAATCAATAGATAATATTACAGGAGATGTAAATAATTATAACAGATATTTAATAGACAATTTATATCCCATCTTTCTATTGGGAGATAATATCAAAAGTTCTACCGGACAATCATATGTAGATGAATTAGAAGATATATTTTTGCTTATAAATTCAAGTAGGTTTTATGATACCAGTTCAAATATTTTCTATCATTATAACTCTTCAACGGGAGATATCTATACAAGAGATAACTTATATGCCATATTAGGAAATTTACTTCTTAATCAAACAGATAGATTAGATAATGAGATACAAATAAGAGCAGGAGAATTGGCGAATGAGACAATGGAAACGTTATCTAATACCTATTGGGACGCAACTAATTTAGGATATTATTATAGTGATTCAAATAATAGCAAAAATTTGGAAACAAATGCTTTAGGAATTATTACCTTAATTGAGTATTGGAAATGGACTAATAATTCCGAATATTTAAATAATGCTATCTCACTTTTCAACAAGATAAATTCTACATTATGGTACGAATTTGCAGGAAATGGAGCATATTTGAATTGGTCAACACAGAATTGGGGGAGTAATATTACTGATATAGCTGATTTAAAAGCTAATGCAATTATGCTACAAGCATGTGTATCATTATTTGAAGTATCAGGAAATATAACATATTATGATTTGGTAAAAGAATTATATAATACATTTGAAAATGAATTTTATGATAATAGCTATAATTCATATGCAAAATCTAAAAGCATTAGCACCGGAATTAATAATAATAAAAATCTGCTTTATAATTTAAGAATATCTGAAGCTTATTTATCTGCTTTAGAAGTGTATGAAAATTCAAGTTTATCATCCATATTCAATAAAAGTACTCCAGTTCCCGAATTTATCTTTAATCAAGAAACTTTAAAACTTACTACAAACTACACATATAATTCAATTTATTCCTCATATGGAATCTCTGATGCATCACTAACCTATACACTTCGATATCCTAATGGTACAATAATAGATACTCAAGAATTTGCTACAGATGAAAATGGGACACATACATTTACTTATTACATTTCAAGTGATTTACCAGTAGGAGAAGATTATTCAATTACGATATTTGCTAATGCAAGTTTCCATAAATTCGTAAATATTACTAAATTTTTTGATATTATCGGAGGAATTAAATATGAATCAGGGTTAGAAGATGAAACTGAATATTATCAAGGGACTACACAAAATATAACATTTATACTTAATAACACAAGAAATAATGATATAAATTTGACTTATTCAATAAAAGCGGATTCAATATTGATTCAGAACCCAAAATTAGTATTCTTGAATACATCTGGTTTAAACAACATTACAGCGAATTTCACTATTAAAAATGAAGCCGCTCCAGGTAATTATTCCTTCCATTTCTTATTAAAAAATGGAAGTATTACGTTTTTAGATTATGTGAAGGTCATTGAAATAAAAAATGCACTAGAAATCACTAATTTAATTTATGACAGTGAAGTGGTAAAGGGTGATATAGCTCAGATTAATTTAACAGCAACAAATTTTCTACAAAATGAAAGCCAATCATTTAATTTGAGCATTTCTGGAGATTATATTGATAATATCCAAAACCAAGAATACCAATTATCTCCATATGAAATAAAAATAATTTCCCATATATGCAATATTAGTAATAATATAGACTCAGATACGATTCAAGTTGAGATAGATGTCTCCAAAGGGAATGAATCATATTACACAAAATCTTTAACTTTACAAGTAGTCGATAAATTGGAAATTATTGATTGTAGCTTCTCTCAAAGTGTAGCACAAGCTACTTCTGCTTATTTAATATTAGTTGTAAAAAACAATATGGAAACTAGTCAAGAATATACATTATATATTAATAATTTGAAAATAACTGGTTCCTTAAACCCTGGAGAGAACAGAATTGTTAAATCAGTAGTACCAACCATAAATCCTTATGATTTTAGCACAAAAACATATTCTATAAGATTATATGATCAACAGAATAATGAAATTTACAGAAACTCATTTAAAGTTAATATTGAACTATCTGTTATGCTTCTAGTGTTATGCTATATCTTGCCCATTATGGTTCCTATAGCAATTGTAATATATTTTAAAAATAAACAAGTTAAAATAGACCGTTTAAGAAAAAGTGGAAATAAAAGATGAGAATGAAAGTAAACAAAAAGGATTTCGTACTTGCGTTACTTATAACTAGTATTATTGCTAGCTTTTTTACTGTTGGATGCTTATGCAATTCATACAATTCTATAAATTTAAAAAAAAATCCTGAAAAGAATGATTTTTCTGAAATCTTAATTGCAAATGGTAACAATGCCATTGCTACTGAAGATATATATCTTAATGACACAGAAGTTATTTCCTTATTTGAATCAATTAAAATAGATTTAAATACTTCTGAATATAATTCAAAGAATTATACAACAATTCAATTCAAGTATTCCGATGGAACAGAATTTATTAAAAATATGAGTCATGTTTCGACCGGCGATGGAAATAATTTTACATATACTTATACCCCATCTTATAATATTCCAACTGGTATGCACCGTATTTTTTTCCAAATATACGCTGAAAATGGTACTTTATTAAATGCTAATGAAACCGAAACTACCTTTATGGTAATATCTAACTATTATGCAGCATCATTTGTAATTGAGGAAATTTATCTCGATGATACTTTGGATGTTGCGCTGACCATTAAAGATGTTGGAGGATACAGTTTTAATTATAATGTCTCAATTGTTGACTCAACTAATGAATCAGCCCAAACAGATTTAATTTTTATTGGTAATAATATCAACTGGTTCAATAGAACTATAGAGGAATCCAAGTTTAATGAAGTTAACTCGTTTTACTATATAAAAGTGAATCTCACAGATGTATCTACTGAAAAAGTGCGAGCAACATATTTCCCTTTTAAATTATTAAACAATAAACCAGAGATAATTGAAAATACGATTAATATCCCTACAGAAATCTATAGATCTAATACTAATAATGGTTTTGTATCCTTAAATATTTCTGATGTTGAAACTGATCCACAGAATCTTACTGTGTCTATGGTTTTTACAGAAAAGTTTGGAGAACAAGTTGGAATCCCCAAGATTTTAAATCGAGAAAGTTATAACAACTTCTCTACAGCATTTCATATAGGAACAAGCAATCCAATAGGAACTTATTATGTGAACATAACTGCAATGGATTTAAATAGTGGGTCTAGCTCATATATTACTACTCTTCAGGTAAAAAATAATCCTCCTGAAATAAATAGTTATAAAATAAATGGTCAAGAAAGAACCGAGAGTATCTCTGTAAACTATGGCGACGATTTAAGTTTTATTTTTAATATAACCGATAAAGATAGCAATATTGAATTTGTTACTGTTTCCTTATTTGGAGATAATGGACAATGGTTCAATATAACAAGAGATTACAAAGAAGATATGATAATATCTGTGAGTTCTTATGATTTAGTTCAAGGGAGTTGGTATGTGTATATCTCTGTGTTAGATTCAGATGGGGCGCGTACAAGCTTGACTTCAGATTATGGTTTAGCACCACAACAAATCCAAATTATTCCCGATGTTCTAAGCGATATTCTACCTTGGATTTCTTTAGTGATTGGAGTGATTATAGGCTTGATTGTTGGAACTGGACTAGCATACAAACTGCTCAAAATGAGGACGGAGAAGGATTTAAAACCTAAAAAGAAAACAAAAGCTAAAAAGAAAGAGGAAAAAACTCCGAAAAAACAACCTCCAAAAGAAAAAGAACCAAAAGAAGAAAAAGTAGAAGAAGAAAAAAAAGAAAAAGTAAAACCATCGAAACGCAAAATTAAACGTGGGTTTTAATTGAGATAAAGATTCAAAGATATAATCCAATTTTTTAGAATTTCTATTTTTTTAATTCTTTTCACTTCTTTAAAATTTTAAATGGTTTGAATTTTTTTAATCCTAATATTCTATATCTTCCCATTTCAATCCATGTTTCCTTCCAATATTAAAGAGACCCCCATCAATTGGAATACAACTCCCTGTGATATAATCTGAGGAGGGGGAGGAGAGAAATATCACCAAATCGACAACATCTTGGACAGTACCAATTCTTTGTAATGGAATTTTTATTTTTCCATATCTCATAGTCACTCTCATTGTTTCTTCATCGTTTAAATAGATACCTGTAACATGAAACCCCGGCGCAATAGAATTAACCGAAATATTCGGGGCTAAGCTTTTTGCTAATAAGATAGTAAGCGAGTTAATTGCTGCTTTTGTAATACTATACGTGGGAAGATTTGGATCTAAAATTAAACCTGCTGTTGAAGATGTATTAATGATTTTCCCAGATAGATCCTCGCCTTCGAATTTTTGGGATTTCATTATACGCCAAAATGCTTTGGCAACTAACCATTGACCTTTAAGATTAATATCCATAATTCTGTCCCAATCCTTTTCCTTTACCCGACAAATATTTTTGCCGTAAGCCACACCTATCCCTGCATTGTTAAACAGAATATAAACATTTGGAAGTTCTTTTTGGGCTTTTTTAGCCATAGATTTAACTTGGTCTGATTTTGAAACATCGCATAAAATTGGAATTACATTCGTTCCTGTTTTTTCTCTAACTTTCTCTGCCGTTTCATCTAATAACTCTTTATTAAAATCAACTAAAACTATCTCTGCGCCTCTTTCTGCTAAAGCAAAAGCAGCTCCCCTCCCAAATCCGGATGCTCCACCTGTTATAACTACTCCCTTATTTTCTAAAAATGATTCTTTCATATTTATGTTTTTACCATATTATATATTTTTATCATAAAAAAAGCAAGCTTACTATTTATATAATTTTTTTCGATTAAATCTTTTTATTAATTACTAATATTGGAATAAAATGGTATTAGGAATTTCAAAATTATACAATAACAATTAAAGAGGCTAAATATATGATTTAACCCAATTTTATTAAGTAAAACTGAAAATAAGATTTTTTATATATTTAACAATGAAAAAATTTAGCAAAAAATAAAAAAATAAAAGATAATTTCATTTAGAATTAAATTAATTTTTAAAGTAATTCGTGAAGATTATATTGATATTTACCCAATTTGCCACCGTAATTTCCTGCAGAAATACGAGTTATTCCAGGAATCTCTATAGCTGCTTCAATTCCCTGTTTAATAGCGGATTTAACAGCCTTTTCCGTTGCACCGTCTAAAATAACCTCATATACGCAATTTTCCCCTTCTTTTAATAAAGAGTTGTCTATTTTATCTTTCAGTGTAGGACAAAGTGGATCATTAGTAGAAGCCCCTAAAAAGTCATACTTGGAGCCTACTTTTGAGCCAGAGCGGGCAATCCCTCCAGGAAACGGCGCTATAACATTAGGTACATCTTTAATAGCTTCAACAGCTTTACTGGCGGCCTTTAAGGTTGCAGTTTGGTTCTCTCCCATTATTAAAAAGTTTCCACCTGCAATTCCCTTGCCCACCTTAAATTTACTTTCAACGATAAATTCTCCGTCCATAACTGGAATTTTCCATCCTTCTACGGGTTCATCAATTTTTTCTTCGAATTTGTCCCCAAAAAATTTCAGTTTATATCCGGTTTTTACCTCAAATTCTTTTTCAGGGTTTAGGGAAGTCTCCAGTCCATCAAAACAAGCTGTTGTGGGGCATGTGAGAATACACTGTCCGATTCGACTAAGCAACACTTGATCGACTTTCTTTTTATCGCCTACAAAAAACATTAATGCAGCTCCAACACGTCCATCCGGTGTTTGATCGGGAGATATATATACATCTCTTGCTGCTTCTGAATCACAATGAATCGTAGATGTACCATACCCAGTTGCTTCTTGAGCACAGATATCTAACCAATTCTTATCTTCTGCTGTGACAATAACTCGAGCAAAATAATTACCAAACGCCTCACAATAAGTATCTTCAATAGTTACTCCATTCTTTTCCATATTTTTTTTCACCGTAATATAATTTACATAATTATAATTATCAATTCTTTAAAAAATATATTTAGAGATTATTATTTTTGAAGTGATGACCGATGCTAAATATCTGGACATTTGGCAACATCCCAAATCTCCTTTTGAGGGATCTTCCCATCTCTTAAGTAAAATCGGCTATTAGCCAAATTAAAAAGGATTAATGTAATATCTGGAGGTAACTTGTATTCTCTTATTTTTTCTGCAAAATTATAACGTCATATTTGTATTTCAAAATATTTAATCGTTATTTAGGGGCAAATATTTATTCATATTTGGTTTCTTCAATAAAAGTTCCACTAAAATAGATGATTGGATTCAAAATTAAAAAAATTCTAAAATTATAAAAAAAATTCATAATTATTTACTTTAAATTTAATAAACTAATCTTAAGTTGATAAAAAATGAGTGATTTACTTAAAATTGGTGTCTTGAAGAACGGCACAATTGGAAGTTCTTTACTGCTTTCTTTCTTGATCGATGAGCGAGCAGAAGGAGAAAAATTAGAATTTCGTGAAGTTACATCTGGACCCAAAATGCATCCTGCTGAATATTGCGTTGAGACGATGAAAGAACTTTTAGAGTATGAGCCTGATTTAATTCTTATGAGCTCTCCAAATGCCGCTTTGGGCGGACCAAAAAAAGCAAGAGAATTAGCAGGAGACATTCCAACAATTGTGATCTCGGACGCTCCAACCAAGAAAGCGAAAGATGAAATTAAAGAAAAAGGAATGGGCTATATAATAGTAAACTGTGATTCAATGATAGGAGCACGTAGACCCTTCCTCGACCCAGTCGAAATGAGTTTTTTCAATTCAAACTTGCTAAAAGTGTTAGCTGGTACGGGAGCATTGAAGTTAATGATGGAAGAGATTAACAAAGTTATTATGGACTTATTGGAAGGTAAAACTCCCACACTTCCTCAAATAACGATTAAGGCAGATAATGCAACCGAGAGAGCTGAATTTTCTAATCCTTACGCACGAGCCAAAGCAATAGCCGCTTTTGAGATCGCCGAAAAAGTTTCCCAGATTACTGGAAAGGCTTGTTTTGTTATGAAAGAGCGGGAGAATTATATGCCTCAACTAGCAGCAGCTCATGAAATGATGAGAGAGGCAGCTGAATTAGTACAAGTAGCAAGAGAGATTGAAAAATCCAATAATACTGTAGTTAGAGTGCCACATCACAAGAACCAGTACCTTCTAAAGAAGACTAAATTAATAGAAAAAGAAGAACCAATTAAATAAACAAGAGAATTTTTAAAAATTCTTTACTTTTTATCTTTTACTTTTTTATCTTTTTTCATTTTACTCATCTTACATCGAAAAATGAAATTCTCCATTAGTAAAAATTTTCTCCAATTCTTTAAATTCAGTACTATTAAAGACTTTCATGACATCAAAATAAACTTCCTCCTTTTTATTATCAGTAGCTGCCATGATGACCGCTTCATTGACTAACTCTTTAATGATAATATAAGAATTTTCACTCTCATACACTATAATTGATAATTGTAAGGGAGTTACGTCACAACTTTTCTTTAAATCCATCACTTTTCTATAGATTTGATAAATGTTAAGATCTAATGAAGAAAGTTCGAGTTTCATAAACTCTAATGGTTCCGATTGGAATTTACCTAGGGTGGATGTTATGAGTAAACCATCAGGTCGATTAAAGAGGAAATAGTCTGCTAATGTGCTTCTCTTCAATTTATCCATTATATGACGTATTTTTCCCAGTCGCTGGAGTGCTAAAGTCGATTTCTGAATTTCAGTATCCAATATTTCGATTAAACGATGTTGGGCAGTTCCTTGTTTGACAGATACGGGAGTTACTTCAAGTTTTTCCTCAACCTCTTCTCCTACTCCATCCAATAATAATTTTAGTATTTCATCTTCTTTTGAATCATGCAAATCAATTTTATTTAGTAATACATAAACATTTTCTATATGTGGACTATATTGAAATATATACGATACAAATTTCGCAAATACTTCTTGTATTTCGGGTTCAGGAGCTGAAGCATCTACCATAAATACCGGAGTTGTGACTTCAGAGAAGACAAAATCTCGCTTCGTATCGGAAAAATAGTCTTTTAAATATCTTTCTTGGCCTCCCGCATCCCAAACATTAATTTCCATAAGCCCTCTGAAGATAAAATTCTCACGGGAAATACCTTTCGTCGGCGGGAGGTTTGCAACTTTCATAAAATTATAGCCTTGACATGCTGTACGCATAAGAGAAGTTTTTCCCGCCCCTGCAGGCCCGAATAGTAGCACTTTCATAATTTTTCTTTCACTTATGTGTTATTATTGTTGTAACAAATTTAGATCTTATAAATCAATCTTTTTATAAAAAAAAATTCCCAAATAAATATTTGTTTTTTCTATTTTTCTAAAGGAATTCTCTATTAATAAATCTAATAAATTTTAAGTTATTAAAATTTTAGGTTGAAAAACATTTATAGAATTTTCTACATTAATTCTAAGTAAAATAAAAATAAAACTAAAATATTTGGATAATTATGGTTAAATTAATCGATTTTATTCGAAATGTCCCTGATTTTCCCGTGAAGGGCGTACAATTTAAGGATATTACCACGCTTTGTTTAGAACCCATCGCATTTAAAGATGCTATTGATAGAATAGTGGAAGAATATAAAGATAAAGGTATAGATAAGGTTGCTGCAATAGAAGCACGAGGTTATGTATTTGGTTCTGCGATTGCATATTTATTAGACGCCGGGTTTATTTTAATTCGAAAACCAGGTAAGTTACCATATGATAAACATTGTGAAGAATACGAATTAGAATATGGAACGGATTCCATCGAGATGCATGTCGATGCGGTAAAAGAAGGGGAGAAGGTTCTATTATTTGACGATCTTTTGGCTACTGGTGGCACGGCTAAAGCAGCCATTAAATTAATAGAAAAGGCAGGAGGAGTGGTTGAAGGTTTTGCGTTCGTTATTGAACTAACAGGAAGTCTTCATGGAAGAGACTTATTGGACGGATACGAAGTCTTCTCTCTCTTGGAAATTCCTGTCGAGGAATAAGTGATTATTAGGTTTTAACATAAAATAAATTAAACTGGAGCAAATAAAAAACTAAAGTAAGAAACGTAGTTGATAAATAAAATGGTTAAAATAGGTATTATTGGTGGCTCTGGATTGGATAATCCAGAAATTTTAAAGGAGGCTACAGAAATAGAAGTTGAAACACCCTATGGAGAACCAACCTCTTCATTAAAAATGGGGAAAATTTCAGGTGTTGATGTAGTGATTTTAGCTAGGCATGGAAGGCAACACACTATACCTCCGACACAAGTAAATTATAGGGCTAATATTCATGCCTTAAAGGAACAAGGATGTACTCATATACTTGCAACTACAGCATGTGGAAGTTTAAGAGAAGAAATTGATAGGGGGCACTTTGTAATACTCGATCAATTTATTGATTTCACCAGACTCAGAAAGGTATCATTCTACGAGGAATTCCCTCCTGGTGATGCTAAACATACTCCTATGGCATATCCTTATTCAGAAGAGCTCAGAGATTTATTAATTGAAACCGCAGAGGAACTTGATCTGGATTATCATAAAACGGGTACTGTAGTTACGATTGAAGGACCCCGGTTTTCAACAAAAGCGGAATCGGAAATGTTTAGAATATGGGGTGCTGATGTAATTAATATGAGTATCGCACCAGAAACTATCCTAGCAAATGAAGCAGGAATTCCATATGGAGCAGTTGCGATGTCAACAGATTATGATTGTTGGAAAGAAGATGAGGAACCTGTAACATGGGCAGAAATCGAGAAAATTTTTGGTGAAAATGTGAATAATGTGATTGAGTTATTAATCAAAACAATTGAGAAGATTAATTAATCTATCTCTAAATTCCATTATCTTTATAATTTTTTTATTTTTTTTTGAAAATAATTGGAACTCTTTAAATATAATAGAAAAGAAAATTAAATTTTTAAATTAAAGAAGAGAGCCCTTAAGGGAATGATGGCATTCGCAATCCCTTTCTGTATCAATTTTAGGAATCGTTATTTCAAGAATTTTTTGAAGATTTTTTGCGTTTTCTTCCATTGTTTCTAAGACTTCATCCACATCTACAGCAACTTTTTTTACAGATCTTCCGCAATTTTCACAAGCTTCAGCAAATTCAACAATTCCACAATTTTCACAATATCCCGCCCAAACATCTAAATCGGATATGGTAGCTATGCAGCAATAACATATTTGCTTTTCTGCGGCGAGAACGACTTCGGGATATGTAGTCATTCCTATTATATCACCGCCCCACTTCCGGAACATAAGAGATTCCGATCGAGTAGAAAACCGGGGTCCTTCAATACAAACATAAGTTCCACCTTTCTGGATATTGAGTCCATTAATATTCCTTCCTGCTTCATAAAGTAAGTTATTTAAATAAGAGCAATAGGGATCCTCTTGAGATATATGGCAAACTTGTCCCCCTTCGTAAAAGGTATCAATACGTTTCTTGGTTCTATCAATATATTGATCAACGAGGATGAATTTCCCTTTTTCATGCTCTTTTCGTAAGGATCCTACAGCAGAGGGGGAAATTATACATCTAACACCTAATTCACTCAATGCCCATACATTAGCACGGAAGTTTAATTTATGGGGCGGAATGACGTGTCCTTTCCCGTGTCGAGGAATAAATGCAACTTTTTTACCTTTAAAATCTCCTATTCGGATATTATCAGAGGTTTGTCCATAAGGTGTGTAAACTTTTATTATTTCTTCGTTTTCAATCTCAATATTTGCCCCTGTCCCCCCAATAATTCCTATTTTAGCCTTATGTTCATTTTTTTTAAGTTTCATTATATATCATTTTTCCCAATAATTACGTGCTTTTAGTTGTTTTTATTAAAGAATAGAATTTTTTATAATTTTCCCCTTTTCTATGATAAATTATTTTTGTACGATTAAAGAAATAATAAATGTAATTCAAAAAGTTCTTTTTGTTAAATTCATTAAATTATTTGAATTACATTTTAGCAAATTTTCAAGAGGGAAAAGGAAATGGTAAATATTTCATTTTTGGGAAGTTGTAGAGAAGTAGGACGTTCTGCCATACTTATTGAATCAAGTAAAGGAGACAAATGTCTTTTAGACTATGGAGTCCGATTTAGTGAGAAAAGTCGAATGCCCGTTCAAGTCGATTTATCAAATTTAAAGGCATGCGCTTTAACTCACTGTCATATAGATCATTCGGGTGCTTTACCATTTCTTTATAAAAAACATAAAAGATTACCATTTTTTACGAATGCTCTTACATTAGAGATTGTAGATAAACTTATTAATGATATGCTTAAGGTAACTAGTTATCCATATCCATTTGGTAAGGCAGAAATTAATAGTTTGAAAGAAAATTCAGTTTTACTAGATGTTGGAGTCAAACAGAAGATTGCTGATGATTTTTTCATAACATTTTACAATGCTGGACACGTTCCTGGGAGCGTTTCTATATTAGTTGAGGTAGATGGTAAAAGAATTTTATATACTGGAGATATTAATACTAATCCTACAAATCTTATTAATTCAGCAAATCCGAAAAATATCCCCAAAATAGATTGCGCGATTATAGAATCCACCTACGCTTTAAGAGACCATTCTCCTCGAATAGAAACAGAAAAAGCTTTCACTGAAGAAGTGATAAATATAACTGATAACGGGGGTAGAGTATTAATTCCTGCATTCAGCGTAGCAAGATCGCAAGAAGTTTTTATGATCTTAGAAAAATTTAATTACAAAAAACCTCTTTTCCTTGATGGAATGGCAACTTTAATATCAAAAATTTATTTAGATCATCCCTATTCATTACAAGATAGAAATTTATACCGTAAAGCACTGAGCAAAGTAAACTTTGTAAACAGGAGAAGAAAAAGAGCAAAAGCAAAAAACACGAATGGAACTATAATCTCGCCCTCAGGCATGGTCAAAGGGGGTTCCGTGCTAAATTATATTAAATCCTTTCTTAAAGATCCAACTTCCGCTATATTTCTAGTTGGGTACCAAGTAGAAGGTACTCCAGGAAGAGGCCTTTTAGATAATAACATCTTTAAATTTAAGGAAAAAAATGAACATAGAAAAACTGATTATAATTATAATATCAAAGCTAAATGTAAAGTCGCATCCTATGATTTTTCAAGCCATTCAGATGGGAAAGGACTACATAATTATGTAGAAGAATTAAATTTCACTGATAATGCAAAAGAAATATTCTGTGTCCATGGAGATAATAAAGCAACAACTACCTTCGCAGGAGAATTAGCAGATAAAGGTTATACATCAGTTGCCCCAGAAAGTGGAGAAGTTTATAGGATTTAATGGGTTCAAGAGATCTACAACTTTATACTTTCATTTTAATACATTTGCTATTTGAAGATAATGTTTTATTCTTCAATGATCTTCTTATGAATTATTTATTTGATCTCCTATTACTTTATTAATGTTTTCAAGAAAAAGGTTTATTTTCTCCGTAGGAACTTTAGTACCTGCTGCGGGAGGATGACCCCCTCCTAACGCCTCTAATTTAGATACTTTTAATGCTTTCCTTATTGCTTCTGATAAATTGACACCTCGTTTTACCAAGCTTTTATGTGCTCTAGCAGAAATTTTAAATGCATCCTCATTCTTGCGTTTAGCATATCCAAAAAGGGGTTTATTAAGTTTAAGAATCTCATTTTCATCAAAAATTAAAATAGAGGCAACTGTACCTACAATATTATCCGATATTTTATCCTCTCCATCATAATATTGAATATAATCCTTTTCCTTTATTTTATTTTCTTCTTTTAACCATCTTATGGCGTCCATAAGAGATTTTCGATATTCTTTTAGGTTTTTTTGAGCCTTTTGATATATTGAGTTCCTATTCCCCATAGCGGTTGCAATACCAATCGAAGCATTGTTCATTCGTCCACAAGCGTTCAATAAGTTTGAAAATTCACCAATATCGTATAGATTTGAATCCTTTTTTTCATTTTTTAACAGATAACGATTAACAATAAGTTTTTCTAAAATTTCATAAGGTTCTATATCTAATTTTAAAGAAGCATATTCTACTAAACCTGAGGTTATTTTTTGTTTTTCTTCTTGAGTTAGATCCATTAAAGTTTTAATTGTATCATCTGAATTTTCTACTTCAACTTCAAGTTTTTTAAGGAACTTTAAACTTTTATTCTCATCTCCACTTAATCCCGGTAATTTTATATCTGTAGAGTATGCTAGTGCTTGATTAACGGGTTTAAGAGTCGAAAAATTGAGATCATTTACAATCTCTATCAAATCTTGTTGTTTTGCATCCTCCAGAATTTTTGCATTAAGTCCGATAAATGATTTATTAGGCCCTTGATTTTGAATATCACCATTCGCTCCAACGAGGGCGATCGTTGAAAGGTCGATATTAGCCTCATTCATTTTTTTTGCAAATAGATAAGAAATCCCAGAACCAGAGATTTCAGAAGAACCGTCAAACCCATAGAAATAGGGATTAATATGCCATTCTTTAGTTTCCATATAAATCTCATCTATTTTTTCTAATTGATCCTTACTAGAAATTCCTTGAGGAATATGGTGATCTAAAATAAAAAAGGGAACATTTATTTTATTCTGAAGTTCATGATATTGTCCACTCCCGAAATCTGAGAAAATAATAAGGTTATCAGCGTTATTAGTCTCAAGAGCGATATTCTCAATATTTTCTCTTTCTAATTGTTTAATTACTGTTATTTGAAAAGGAATGTCTTCTCGATAGAGAGCTTTCCCAAGAATAGCTCCTGCAGATAATCCATCCGCATCTAAATGGGTGTAAATTTTAATAGGTGATTCTAATAAATTATATTTTTCGAAAAAAGAGTCTATTATATTTCCTAAATCAGAATTCAACTGTTTAAAGTTATCATTAAAACTATTCATATTTTGATTGAATTAATTTTACTATTATTTTCATTTTTAACCATATGAAATAAATAAAAAATCTACAAACTCATTATTGAAGAAAAACCTATATTTTTATTTTCTTTGTATAATGAATTATATTTTCTATTATTTAAAGTAATTAAAAAAAATAATAAGTTACTACATTAATAATTACGAAAAAGAAAAAATAAAATTAATAAATATAATCAAAAATATCTACAAAAAAACTTAAATAATGAAGAGACTTATAACAATAAAAAAACATAATGTGTGAAAAAATCATATGCATCATGTAAAAGTAAATAGCTTGGCTAGAAATATTGTAAACAAAATTATTGAAAATAAGGAATACTATGGGGCAGAAATAAAGAAACTGGAAAATGGAGCAACTGTTATTGGAATGAAGAAAGGTACATGGGAAGGAGGGAGATTAGTTGGAGAAATCTGTATGGGAGGATTGGGGACTGTTGACTTTACACACTTCACTATTGATAATCATTATATTCCCGCTGTTAATGTCTATACATCTTATCCAATAATTTCTTGTATGGCTTCACAATTAGCCGGTTGGAGCGTTAAAATAAAAAAGAAAGTTGAGAAAGATGGGGAAATAAAGAAAAAGAAAGTATTTGATTCCTTAGGTTCTGGACCCGCTCGAGCTAAAAGTAAAGTAGAAAAATTATTTGAAGAAATTGATTACCAAGATGATTCAGATTGTGCAGTTATCGTTTTTGAAACCTCAAAAGCACCCAATGAAGAAGTTATGGGACTAGTTGCCGATAAATGTGGAGTCGATACATCGGAAACATATGCCGTTTATGCTCCGACCGCGTGTTTAACGGGTTCAATTCAAGTTGCTGCAAGAATAGTAGAAACAGGGATTCATAAATTACATGAGATTAAATTTCCTTTGGAAGTCCTTCAAGATGGTTTTGGAACAACAACTATTGCTCCAATTGCAAAAGATGATTTAGGTGCTATGGGGCGAACGAATGATTCACTGATCGCAGGTGGAATGACTTATTATACAATTAAAGCTGATAAGGAGGAAGAACAAGAATTATTTGAGTTAATTCGAAAAGACGGTCCTGCTAATACATCATCGAGTTATGGAGATCCATTCCTTAAAACATTTAAAGATGTAAATTATAAATTTTATGATATTGACCCGGGTTTATTTGCCCCTGCAACTTACACAATCAATAACCTTAAGACGGGACATTCCATTTCCGCAGGTTTAAAGAACTTGGATTTATTAAAAGAATCATATAAATTAGATTAAAAGAAGCAGAATTTCTAACTTATTTTTTTTTTATCTTAAATAAAAATCAGGAAATGCTAATTAAAGCTTTTATATTAAATGCTAGTTAATTCTTCCTTATACTTAATAATTTCAGCGTTAGATACATCTCTATCAAAGGTAATCTCTTTCTGAATACCGAGATAGGCAACAGCAAGTTTAGCAGCCGCCACAATTTCCGCTTTTTTTAGAGTTTTCGAATACTCTTCGCTGGAGCTATAATTATTTACATCAAATGATGATTTCTGGTAATTATCCTTATTGAGATTAAAAGAACGTTCAGTTTTCATAGAATGAAGCAAACTAGCCATTTTATCTGCCACGATAAAAGGTAAATTATTTTTTGTTATTAACCGTGTAATATTGTTTACATCAAAATAATTTAAACTATCGAACTTAGCTCTCAAATAGCTTTTAAGATTATCAGAATTAAGTTCACATTCCATCTCTGTCCAATCATGAATACCAAGGCGTCTTCGAAAGAAGATTAACTCCCAGTCAATTCCGAGTTCCTTTAAAAACTCTAAAAGTTTATCTCCATTAATCACTTTTGATTCTATAATAATATACAATTGAAGACCATAATATTGATGTTCTTCTTTAAGAAAGAGCCCTCGTTGTTGCATAGAAGCCAATATCTTCAATTTTATGGAAAATACATTTTCAGATAAATTTCTTTGAACACAAGTTAGATATTCGACATTTCCTTCTTCTTTACTATAATTACAATCGAGAAATCCCAAAATGCTTTCATTATTTTCTTCTACAAAATTTATTAATCCATTGAGGGTAGGTTTTACATCAAATTTCACTAAATCTTTTTCCCCAATGGTAACATAATCTGTTTTATTCGCTCCAATACCCAATTTAATCATATTTAACTCTAAGCCTTTATCGTCTCCAAACACTTTTTTAATCGCGTCATTGATTGGAAATACTTCTTCCTCTAAGATCTTCATTTCTGCCATTGTACTTTCATAAGGCTCTGGATTTTTAAGGTATTTATTCAAGATCGGGGCTTCTGACGCATCAACCTCAATTTCATAATCCTTTGCTAAATTCTTCCTTATGACAGTAAAGAACCGATTTTTACGATTATAAATAGTAAGTGCTGTATTTTTATCGGCGACTGCTCTAAATTTTTCTGTCATCTTCTTCTCTGTTCTGTCGGAATTGGGATTTTTACGACGAATGGTTAATATCAACTATTTTTTATGGTTATTAAAGTAATAAAAATTTATCTATATATGTTTAATGGATATATGTTATAAAAAAAATACCCTTTATAATTATTCTAATTCTGATCTCAAAAAATAATCATCATTTTTCTTGATATAGGTGATTTCAGAACCGAAATTATTAATTACGGTATATTCATCACCATTTACCTCAATCAATTCCAGAGAATATGGTAATCTTCTCTTTTCGGTTATCTCTTGAATAATTCTTTTCTTTTCTGCTGGTTCCATGTTTTTTATAATAAGGCATCTCAAAAAAAATTTTTGTTCTATTCTATTAGTTTTTTTAGGAGTAGAATCCTAAATTATCCATTGATTTCCCATTTTTTCTCCTAAAAAAACCATTATCAAAACTTCAACTTTTTTAAATAACTAATTAGTTGAATCTATAAAGCAAATGAATTTGAATATATTTAAATGAAGAATGATTATTCTATTAAGTAAAATTGCACTATTAATTTGTTAGGAAGTAATATATGAAGATTTTCGCATTAAAATTCCTTTTTAAAAAAGTTTATTAAGTTCGGAATTATTTAATTAAATAATTATCTAGATAAATTAATGTCCAAACATCAATAGAAATGATCAACCATGGTAAGGGAACGATTAAGTATTGGCATGTATTCGTGCCTATATAGTCAAATTAACGGCAGTGCGCATGCTGTTCGATTTTTAAGCGAAGAGTTAGCAAAATTAGGACATGATGTTCACGTATTTGCTCCACGTATTGTAAATGGACACCAAAAACCCAAACATCTTCATTATCATGATTTAGGAGGTGCTCGTGTTGCAGATTCAACGGGTTTTATATTAAGTTTCCCACTTCACCAAGCATTTGCCCCTGCCCCCAATTATTTAGATGTAGCACATATTCAAACCCATGTTTCGATAGGTGCATTAGCAATTCATTGGGCAAAGAGAACGGGAACACCAATCATTGGATCCCATCATTCGCCAATGACTTATTACACGAATAACATCCCTATCATTGGTAAGTTTCTCATGAAAAATGACCTTATTTGGCGATATGAAAGATTAATGATGGAAAAATATGATCTCTGTCATGTCCCGACACCTACAAAAAAAGAAATGCTTTTAAATTATCGTTTTAAGGAACCTATTGTTGCTCTCACCAATGGTATACGAGATTATTATTTTAAAAATGTTAATTGTAATGGAATTCTCGAAAAATATGGAATTAAAGGCAAAAAAGTTATGCTTTATGCATCCCGATTAGCCCCAGAAAAACATCCTATAAGAATTATTAAATCATTTAAACGAATTCACAAGCGAGTACCAGATGCGCACTTATTACTTGTGGGTTCAGCAGGACCTTCATCAAATGCAGTAGAAAGAATTGTTAAAAAAAGAAAATATAGAGATTTTGTCTCATATGGAGGAAGAGTTTCTTTTGAAGATTTAGTCAAGCTTTATAATGCTGCAGATATATCAGCTTTATGGTCTTGGGTTGAAGCAGAGGGTTTAGTATTGCTAGAGGCAATGGCTCAAGGAACTCCCAACGTAGGAACAAATGCAAGCGGAATAGCAAATGTAATCCGGCATGGAGAAACAGGATTCTTAGCAAATGATTTACAAGAGTTTGAAGATTATGTTGTTAAATTATTAAAAGAGGACGATTTAAGGGAACAATTCGGAAAAAATGCTCGAAAAGTTGCTGAAGATTACAGATTAGAAAATGTTGCTCGTAAATGGGTGGAACTATACAAATTAACAAGAGATCAACTTTACCCTTTAAGATACCACGGAGAAGAAAGAGCCGAACGAGTAGAAATAACTAAAAACTTCGCCAGAAATGAAAAAAGTATATATTTCTAATTTATTAATATAATTTTATTAAGTCATTTTTTACCTAAAAAGTCATTCTATTGTTTTTCATTCTATTTAATATAATCTAAATCATTTTTTATTACCTATTTATGCGAAAAAATAAAAAAAAATAATTATCATCATAATTTTAGTTATTTAATTATTACTTAAACCATCAAAATTTTCTACTTAGAGTTAATTTAACCATGTCTGATGATAAAGAGAGAGAAGTGAACGATAATCGTAATGAAAATCGTGAGAAAGTTGATAAAGAAGCGATTCCGCATTTTTTTCCTACATTTCGAATGAAAAGAACATTATACCCCATCCCAATCATTATCACAATGCTAGGAGCAGGCATATTAGCATATTTATCATATATCGTAGCAGGAATTCAAATAGAAGGAGGATATTTTTCTGAAGCTGAATTTGGATTTATTGCTGCACTACTCAATGGATTAATTTTTACTGGAATAGCCGTTGGCTCAGCCTTTTTAATCGTTATCATAGTGAAAAAAAAAGGGGTTAATGCCTTAAAATATATATTTGGAATTAGTTTACTTCTTATTGGCATATTAGAAACCATTTTTTTTGGTGAGATAATTTTATTCCTATTCTTCAATTCTATTCCTGAGTTTCCAACTATTCAGCTTACCTATAATATATCCTATTATATAATGATAGCTTTGATAGTAATATTTAATATTTATATGATTTATAGGTATTTTACGACTGTAAGCATTATAATAAAGAATTTTATTGTAATTTATATTGGGCTTATCACAGGCGCATTGATGGGAATTGTGATGCCTCCTTGGACCACAATCGCAATATTGGTGGGCATTTCGCTCTATGATATCTATGCGGTTCTTCATAAACACGGTCCAATTAAACAAATGATTGATCTTATTACAGAAAATGAGGAGGAAGATGATCAAATTGAAGAAAGGATTAAAAGTGGCGAAGTAGAGTACGATACCTCTAGCTTAGAATTAGGAATTGGTGATTTAGTATTTTATTCTATGTTAACTTCTACCGCATTGGTTATTAAGAATCTTTTCTTTTTAGAAAACTTAATCATTACTTTATTATCAGGGGTTGCTATAATAATTGGGGCGGCAATTACCATTCATAATTTGAAAAAAAATAAGATTCTTCCTGGATTACCGATTTCCATATTTCTTGGCTTAGCAACTATGCTTATCTCTTGGGCAATCTTCGCTTTTATCCTCTAATTAATAGGATCTATAAAAACTTATAAAAATCATATAATTATTCAATATGTAAAAAATAAAATTACAAAAAAATCCTCTATTTTGAACAATGTCCGATTCATCTAGTCCCGGGTTCGAAAAACTCGTAAAATTTATCAATAATTCTCTTGAAGTAAATTCTCCAGTTGATATAGCGGAAATTGAAAAGAAAACTGGTTTATCTTGGACTTATGTCAAGCGTTTACTAAACCAACTGAAAAAGCAAGATTATATAGGATTTCATTTCGAAAAGATTGGAAATTCTTGGGCAATCTGGAAGAGCCGGGAGCATATTATCAAACCAATGGATGATACATGTGGGAGATTTTTAGAAGATTAATATAAAACTATCTTCTTAATATTTTTTTCTGAAAGAACCGTATTGTCTCTCCTTTTGGGGTAAAGGGAGCAATATGGGCTAAAAATGATTCAGGAATATTTATTGCCATCTCTTCAACGAGCCATCGTCTTAAAGAAAGACTAAGTATATTATGAGGAATTGTTTTCCGCGCAAATGTGTCCCAAATTCCCATTATTGCATCTGCTTCAGGTTTTTTCTTCATTTTAAGGGGGTAATTCAATAAACTCATGCATCCTGAACCTGCTGCAGCTTTTACAGCGTAAGGAATATGCCTCTCGTAATTCATTAGGGTAATTAATTTTGCCATTTTATTTGGAGTTACGAAAAATAGAATGAATTCAATATTTTGGTTATCTGGAATTTCTTCCAAATTTTGGTACACAATATATCTAAAATTCTTGATTCCCTCAACTGTTCCGGGATCTTTTATTGTTTTTACAGCAACAGGTATATTTTTTTTAAAATGTTCTGCGCGACCACCAAGAACATCTTCTTTCCCATGGGTAAGGAAATGAGCCCATCCTGTTGGTACTTTCTTTCTGAATCCCGACCAAAATTGTCCTCCCGGACATCCAATACCTTCTTGTATGATACTGGACCCTCCCTTTTTTGAGGCTTTAAAAACATGACCTACAATACATCTTCTAAAAATTTTTCCTTGAGTTTTAGTTTTCCCATCGGGCATTTTATTTGAGAAATACATTCCTAATGGGTAATAGTTAAGATTCATATATTCCATGAATCGGTGCGCTATTTTTGTGTTTGATAAATTAGTTTCATCCATTTTATTTACTAAATTTTTTATAGCTAATATGTTCTATATTACTATTCAATTAAATAAAGATATTTATCAAAATAAAAAGAATTTAGGTATAAAAAATAAAACTATCAAATATGAAATAGGTAAAAAAAAAATAATAATAACAAGAAAAATAAAAAATAAATCAGAAATTATTTTTTAGAATATTTCGATTCTAAAAAGTGCTTTCCTCACTTTAAAATATATTCCTACACAATCTTTTTTGGTTTTTTCGAATTTTAAAAATTAAAATTTGTTTAAGATTACAGATTTTTTTTGATGTCCTTAACCCGACTACGAAGTGTAACTTCCGTAATTCCTGCGATATCGCTTACTTCTTTTTGTGTTTTTCTATCATCGGTGCTTTTTGCCGCCATGTATAATACACTTGCAGCGAAGCCCTTGGGATCTTTTCCTACTCGATTTAAACCGCCTTTCGTAGAATTCTTGAGCAACTTATATGCTTCTTTCTGGGTATTTAGTGGTAAATTTAAGTCGTTTCCAAATCGGAAAATTAATTGTTCTGAAGTGATTGGACGATACTTTAAATTCAAGTCAGGTAAGATCTGTTTGATTATCATACCAAGTGATCGAATAATTGTATGTCTAGAGGTCATTGCTGCATCGGATACTTCTTCTAGGAGGCGTGGAAATTCATGAATTCTGATCGCTGCATAGAGCGAAGCCCCAATAAATCCGTCAATTGATCGTCCCATTGTTAACTTGCGCTTGGCAACCTCTGTGTAGATTCTCCAAGCAGTTTCCTCAATATATTCGGGAATATTTAACTTAGAGACTAGCATTTTCAATTTTGGTTTTGCTTCCCAGAAATTCCTCTCGATACTTGAAACGAGTGATTGCTGAATCTTTGATAATCTTGAAAATAATGTTTTATCCTTTACATTTAATTTATTTCCCTTAGAATCTACAGATTCGTTAGGAAGGATCGTGCGAGGTCCAAAACCGCGCCACCTTGGTTCAGTTTGCCGTCTTTTCTCGACTTCCTGAGCGGTATAAGCCCTTCTTTCGTTTTTTACAATATTCTTTCCGAAAACCATACCGCAGTTAATACATACGAAGTTGCTATCCCTTGGCTCAATGCAAGGATTCTCGCAACATTTGGTTTCCCCATATTCGGCATCAATTTGATTTTTCCTCTGCTTTCTTAGCCGATCTTTATAATTATTAGCCATAATACTTCACATTTCTTTTTGCTTTTTAAATATATATATAAATACTTCTGATAATTTCAAGAGTAAAGAAAAGTGAAACCTAAACAGTTTCTTTTCCGGTATCTCTAAAAACTATCTTTTTTAGTGTTTTGATAAGAATTATCAAAATAACTAGATTATGTTTAAAATATCAAATCTCCCTTTTAAGTCTTTCGGTTTTAAATTTAAATGCGGGGGAGGGATTTCCCACAAAAAGATGGATTTCTAAGAACATAGAATATAGATTATTATGATTTATAACCTATGGCTTTATAAAGAATTATTATTCATAATCTTTTAAGGATTTAAATAGCTTTTTCGTTAATACTTTTATTATTTTTTTCTTTTTTTGGTATAAAAATAGGTAAATGCTAAGACCACGAATAAGACAACTCCAATAAAAGATATAACAAAAATTAGTGAAAAAAAGTCCTCTAAAATAGGAGAATTATTAGAGATATCTTTAAAAGGGGCATTTGGGCCTTTTGTTAAAGCGTTAATCAAAATATAGTCATCATTTCCTGGTTCTCCCAATTCAAATATTGAAAATCCACTAATATTATGTGCCCGTCCATATTTTATTTTTTCCGCAATTTCATTAGCTACATCGGAGGGTGAGATTTCGGGATCTTCCCATACTCTGGAATAATATCCCAATCCCATAAACACATTACTAATGTTTGAACGTAACCAATTATTCCAGATATCAACCTCTCCCTTCCACCAATTAGTATTATAACAATATTCCATAGAAACTGTAAAGTCTGTGATGTTTTTAATAATCCACTCCTTTGGATCTTGTTGTACCCGAAAAGGAGTGGGTATACCTGAAAAATTATATCCCGAGCGATTCCAGCGGTTAATCGCATTATTTTCTGGATTATCTGTCCACACATCAAACCAAGAAGGTACTTCATCTTGAGATTCTCTGATTTCTCCAGATAAGGGAAAAGAGGCAGTACTGAGAGTTTTATCAGGAAAATGTATTCTTATGGCATTCTTTGTAAGTGAAATAGTTTTTTGAATAGCATTCATTTTTGTATAGTTAACCAATGAGAGATTTTCATATCGAATATAATCAAAATGAATGCCATCCAATTGTTTGTATTCATTAAGGAGTGCTAAGGTCCAGTCCTTCTGGGCTTCACGTTCTGATGCGTTTGTAAAGTCTGCTATTTTTCCCTTGATTCGATATAAATTACAAATCCAAGCATGTACATAATAATTTTTTTCTTTTAAAAGCATGAGAGTAGCGTTAAAATCAGCAA
>SDNL01000059.1 GCA_004524365.1 Promethearchaeota archaeon
CTTACAATTAAATAGATTAAATATGAAATGCAAATTGAGAAATAGAAAATTATTAGTTTATATTTGTACTTTTTAAACGTAAGCTCGCCCAAAGAATAAACCCAACACATCAAAGCTATTGGAACAAAGGCATTTTGTATGAGTAAATACTCAAAAGGTTCAAATGCATATCCAATAATCAAGATTGAGAGAAAAGAAAACGCATTACCCCACCAAGGAGAACTTATAAAAATCCACGTTAAACCCACGGTTAAGAGAGCTTTTTGTTTATATTGGAAATATTTTAATAAAATTCTGAATCCAATCAGGATGGAAATAATCAAAAATATACCTGTGGATACTGATCGAGTGATTTCAAAGGTGCTTAACTCCTCTAAAGTTATATTCAATTATGATCACGCTTTTACGATTTTGTCGTTATGATTCAGTTATATTGTTTTTAATAATTAAAAATTAATAAAATATTTAGGATAAACCATAGTCAATTTTTTTATTTCATACTTTCTATTTTTTATAGGTAGAAATAATTTAAGTATAAAAAAATAATCTAAATATAAAATAAAAAAAATAACAAATTCTAATGGATGCAAAAGATAAATTATTTGTAGAAATTAAGGAAGAAACACAAGATAGGTTTGGAATTATTTGTTTATCATGTTTAGTAAATTTAGCTAAAATAGAAGAATTAAAAGATTTTGCTGAAGAAAACCAGATATTATTAAGTATTGATACAAAATCAAAACCAGATTATCTAAGAGACTTTGTATATCATTTTCATAAAAAATTTGATGAGAATAAGACTATAGGAAAAGAATATGAAAGTTCAGTCGATTATATGGGTAAAACACTACTTGCGAATGAGGATATTAGAAAATATCTTTCCGAATTAGATTTCATTTCCAAAAGAGAATTATCCGATAAATTTGCTGACTTTTGTGCTGATTTGGAGATTGCAGTGTATGATGCTTCTGAAATATCAGATTATAGTTTAGATTTATATTTAACTCGTAGAACACCTTTATTAAGAACAGAAGCAGTATTTGTAAGAACTGGCGTTGAATTGACTTTAGAAGAATATGAAAAGATATTAGAATTGATCAAGAAATCCTCAAAAGTCGCCACTTGGACAGTTTTCGTAACAACCCCACTGGGAATATATAACATAGGATTAGAGAAAATTATTAATGATATGGAGGATTTACGGGTTTGGCTTTATTATGTTAATCCAATCCATAAGGAAATTTATGGAATTACAAAAGGTAAAAAAAATAAGGATTATGATACCGAAATTAGAGATAAATATATGAATAAATTACCAAGGGAACCTATTCGAGCCCCCTCTCAAGTTGTTAAAATTTCAAAGTATTATTTTTCCGAAAGTGATTCTTATTCAACAAAAAATTTTACATTATATGAATTGACCTCTAAAAACCATCCAGATAAAAGAGAATTTGATAAAAAAACCAGATCCAATTACAGTGATCTCTTTAAAAGCATAATTTTCATAGATAATAATTCTGGAATGCCCCTATTTACATACTCCAAGGAGTCAGATGAAGGTATTGATACTTTAGTATCAGGTTTTCTCTCAGCTATGGACAACTTCGTATCTGAGTTAAGTACGGAAACCTCCTCATTAAATGAAATTAATTATAAGGGATTTTACGTCCAAGGGGATGGGGGGGAAAAGGTTAAAGCAGCTCTCTTTTTAAAGTCTTCTGCAGATAAGATTTTAAAAGAACGTCTTAAATATTTGATTAAGAAATTCGAATCAGAATATGAGTCCGAAATAGAAAAATTTAGAAGCAAAGGTGATGTTTCCTTTTTTCAAAATAACAAGGATATCGCTGAGGAAGTTAGGAATATTCTTAAAGTTTAAGCTTTTTTTTATTTTAATTTATTACTTTAGCAAACTAAGTAATTATGTTGGATAATTGGCTCGAAAAGTCAAAGCTCGAAAATTTCGTGAAAAAATTTGTAAGAAAAATCTTTTTTAACAGAATTTCACCAAATCAAATGACGCTATGTGGACTTATATTTGGGTTATTAACTGCTCTCTTTATATTCCTTAGTAGCTTTCCTCAGTATCAATTAATATTCTTTATTTTAAGTATTATTTTTATCATAATTTCATTTGTCTTCGATGCATTCGATGGAGCACTCGCAAGGTTGGATAAACCTTCCATATTTGGGGGTATATTAGATATGTTTTGTGACCGAACAGTTGAAGTTTCAATTATTATTGCTCTTATATCAACTGATGCAAACTTACTAATGTGGCCAGGAATATTTTCTCTAGGTGCAATTATACTATGTATTACAATGTTTTTAGTAGTTGGAGGTGCAGTAAATGCCGAAAATTTAAAGGAGGCACAAAAAGTTATTTATTACCGAAAAGGTTTAATGGAACGTTCTGAAACTTTCTTATTTCTACTTTTTATTATTATATTTATCGCTATACGATGGATTTTATTTTGGTTATTTTCATTATTCATCTTTATAACTGCATTTCTTAGATTATATGATGCCTATAAAATCTTTAATTCTCCAAACCTAACCTAAGAGCGTTTTTAAATTATAAACAAAACTATTTTATAATAACTATTTCTCATAAAATATAAGATATATATTCAATGAAAAGAGAATAAAGGAGAAATACTGTGATATTTGAAAAAATAAAATCTGAAGGTTTATCTCACCTATCTTACTTTATTGCATCAGAAGGCGAGGCAGCTGTGATTGATCCACGGAGAGATATCGAAAAATATATAGAACTAGCCTATGAGGCTGATGCTACATTTAAATATGTATTTGAGACCCATCGAAACGAAGATTATGTGATAGGTTCTATTGAAATTGCTCAAGAAGGGAATGCTGAGATATATCATGGACCTGGTTTAGACTTTCAATATGGCAATACTCTAGAAGAGGGGCAAGAATTTCGAATTGGAAATTTAAGGATAACTTGGCTTCATACTCCGGGTCATACAGATGAAAGCGTTTCATATGTTCTTTACGATCTTGAAGCCGGAGAAGAACCCATCATGGTTTTTACTGGTGATGCCCTATTCATTGGTGATGTGGGAAGAACAGATATGTATGGAAGAGATGAAGACCGTAGAATGGCAAGTAATTTATATGATAGTCTTTTTAATAAGATTCTTCCTTTAGGAGATCATGTAATTGTTTGTCCCGCACATGGATCTGGTTCTGTATGTGGAGGTGAAATAAGTGAACGGGAACAGAGTACTATTGGTATCGAACGGATTCAAAATCCTGCTTTACAAATTACTGATAAAGAAAAATTTATTCAACGTAAGATAAATGAAAACCACTTTATGGCACCCTATTTTGCAAAAATGGAGGAATATAACTTAGAAGGTCCACCACTTTTGAAAAATCGTCCGGTTCCAAAACCAATGTCTCCAAAAGAATTTCAAAAACATATGGAAAAGGGGACTTTCTGTGTTGATACTAGGGACCCTGCTGATTTTGGAGGAGCCCATATTGCGGGGTCATATAATATAATACTTGATGGTCTTCCTTTATTTAGTGGATGGATTCTTTCTTATGACAAGCCTATAATCTTAATTGTAAAAGATTATGAAGATCTTGAAAAAGGAATTCGACACTTAAATAGATTAGGATATGATAATATTATTGGATATCTAACAGGAGGAATCGTTAGTTGGTATAGTCATAATTTTCCCACGCATTCCATTCCCCTATTAACTGCTCGAAAACTGAAACAAAAGATTGAGAATAACGAAGAGATTTTTATTTTAGATGTAAGAAGCGAGGATGAATGGCAAAAAGGGCATATAGAAGGGGCTTATCATATTTATATTGGAAAATTAAAAAATCATTTAGACGAAATTCCTAAGGAAAGGATTATAGCAACATTATGCGGAAATGGAACTCGGGCTAGTCTTGCAGCAAGTCTACTACGGAAGGAAGGCTTCAAAAATGCAATGAGTGTTTTAGGGAGCATGAAAGCGTGGAAAAGTGGGGGTTATCCAATAGTAAAGTAATAATTTATAGAATATAGATAATATTTATTTATTTGAAGGAAAAGTAAACTATTGTGAGAATAATTATATAAAGAGTGAAAATAATGGGAAATTCAAAGGAAAAGTTAAATGAAGTAAATGAAACGCTGAAAAATCTTGGGCGATCTAATCCAAATGCAATGAAGGGCTTTCAGAAGTTTATGAATTCGGTCAAATCAGAGGGGGCCTTATCTACAAAAATGAAAAATATAATCGGTGTAGCTTTGGCTGTTTCGAGACAATGTGAATACTGTGTACCATTCTATGTTTCGCAAGCATTGGAAAGTGGAGCATCTAAAGAAGAGATAATTGAGGCTACGCTCGTTGCGGGTTTATTAGGTGGTGGTCCAGCGATAATGTATGCTAAACGAGTATTTGATGCTCTCGAAGATTTAACATAACTAATATTTAAAATAAAGTATAAGGGTGATAATATGGTTGATATTTTAAAGAAAAAGCTTTCAATGGATTTTGATGATGCTGTAGAGCATGTTAAAACTGAAGTGGAAAAGCAAGGATTTAGCGTTATGCTTGTTAAGGCTATAGATGAGATTTTCAAGAAAAAATTAGGAGTTAAGGAATATGAGCGATATACATTTATATTAGCCTGTGCTCCTCAATTTGCCAAAGCAGCATTGGATGTCTCGAAGAATGTAGGTCTTTTATTTCCTTGCAGCTTTGCAGTATATGAAGATCAAGGGAATATTTATGTTGCTCATGCATCAATTATGAAAATAGCACCGGAAGTCGGGTTAGCACCAGCAGATAAGATGCTACCTGTAATTGAAGAGACGGGAAAAGCAGTCCATAAGGCTTGGGATAATATCTAAAAATCTATTTTTAAATCTTTTTTATTTTTTTATTCTATTCTATTTTTTTTTTATATAATTATTTTATTCAATTAAGAGTCATTTAGTTATCATTGAAAAGAATTAATTTAATTTTGGACTAATCTATAGCATAGATAATAAAAGTAAGTTATTTTGATACTCAATTGGATTAATTTTAGTTCACAACTATGGTTAGCTATTCAGAAGATATGAAAAATAGGGTTCTAGATGTGTTTGAATGTGCAAAAGATATCACTTATAAAAGTGGATATATACAAAATGTCAATTACTTAAAGGATTTAATGGAGAAAAAGCCATATAAAAATATAAATATCAAAGAATTTGTAAGAGAATACTTATGGGTTGTTTTTACTTGCGGATTTAAAGCTGATACTGTTAAGAAACATTGGGAAGATATTAAGAAAATGTGTTGCGATTTTAATATCTCAAAAACAAAAGAACATTCATTTGAAGAACTCTTAGAGTTAAGTCCAATAAAGAATAAAAAGAAAGTGAAAGCTGTAAAACAATGCTGTGAAATGATTGATGATTCTTTTATTAATAAAGTTCATAGAATCAAAAACGCCGAAGATGCAAAGCGATTATTTAAAACACTTCCATTCATTGGCGAAGTGACAGTATATCATATCATGCGAAATATTGGCATTGACTGTTTTAAGCCAGATAGGCATATCGTGAATATCCGTGAAGAACTTGAAATTTCTAGTGAAGATCTATTTAAAATTATATTATCAGAGCAATTAGAGAAATACATTGGCGTAATTGATCATATCCTTTGGCGTGCATCGGCCACTATCCATTCTGTGAACCCGAAGTCATCATTAGTAAGTGTCGCATTAGGAGAGGACACTTTAGATGAAATTCCAAAGCAAATGAATGCACAATCGAAATTTCTATTTTAAATTAGAATAATCAATAAATAAAAAAAATAAAAAGGAAAAAGAAAGATATATATTAATCGATAATTTCCATAGGCTTTCCGTGATGTTCGGGTATTGGTTGTGAGCCACATTGTGCCCCCATCCAGCAGACTAATTGGTCCCCCTCTTTATGCATGGGTTTTCCACAGTGCATTGGAAGTTCTTGTGATTTTCCACATTCAGCACATTTTAATTTAGACATTTTTGATTTTTCCTCTTTATGTTCGATTTTATCTTGTTTTGATTTTGTCTTATGAATATATTTTTCTGGATTAGACTTAAATTTGCTTAAGCATGATTCATTGCAGAAATAAAAACTTTTATTATTATAGGTATATTCCATCCAATCTTCTGGATGTCCCTTCATTCCGCACACTGGATCTTCAACAATCGGTTCTTCTGTATCATCAGTTGATTTATGCATCAATTCATGATCTATGTTCTCAAAATCTTTATATTTCTCAGGATCCCGTTTAAATTCTTTTTCACAAGATGGATTGCAGAAGTAATATTTTTCTCCTTGATATTGATATTCAAGTGATTGACTGGGAATTATTTCCATTCCACATATAGGATCTATGACCCGTTCTTCCTTTAACAATTTCTCTTCCTCAATCTGTTGTTTTGTTTTTGGGTTATATCGCTTTAAAAATAGAGCATTAGTGACAACTGATACTGAACTGGAGGCCATAAATACTGCTGCTAAATAAGGCGGTAGAAAATAACCAGTTAGGTAAAACAATGCTCCAGCCGCGATTGGAATACCAATAATATTATAGATAAATGCCCAGAAGAGATTGGTGATCATTTTTCGATAAGTCTTTTTGGAAAGTTTTAATGCTGAGACTACATTTCTTAAATCTCCCCTTATCAAGACTATATCTGCAGTCTCTATTGCAATATCTGTCCCCGAACCGATGGCAATCCCTACATCAGCTTGGGCAAGAGCGGGCGCGTCATTTATTCCATCCCCAACCATTCCTATCACTCGGTCTTTATCTGATTCTTGTAATTCCTTGATGTTTAATGCTTTATCATTAGGAAGTACTTCAGCAAGGATGTTTTCTTCACCGAATCCTAATTTTTTTCCAATATTTATTGCTGTTTTCTGATTATCCCCAGTTATCATATAAAGCTCTAATCCCATTTTCCTAAGCTTTTTTAAAGCGTATGGAGCTTGCTCCTTAATTTTGTCCGAGATCCCAATCAATCCCTTTATTGATTTATCGATACTTACAAAAATCGTTGTTCTTCCCAGAGTTCGAAGTTCATTAAATTTATCTTGATAATCATCTGTCGAGATATTATTATCTTTCATTAATTTTTGATTACCTATATGAATCTCTTTAGAATTAACTTTTGTTATTATCCCCTTTCCTGGAAATGCTTCAAAGTCATCTGGAGAATCTAAACTTAAGCCTTTCTGGTTTGCTTCCTCAATAATGGCTTGTCCAAGAGGATGTTCTGAACCCATCTCAGCACTACCTGCAAAAAATAGTAATTCATTTTCGGTTATTCCTTTACCTTTCAGATCCTCTTCTGTAAATATGGCTGAAACTTTTGGTTTACCAGAAGTTAAAGTCCCAGTTTTATCGAAAACAATTGTATTAATCTCTTGGATGGCTTCCAGAGAATCGCCACCCTTAATTAAAATACCATTTTCAGCACCTTTTCCTGTCCCTACCATAACTGCTGTGGGAATTGCTAATCCCAAAGCACAAGGGCATGAAATAACTACTACAGAAGTAAATACTAATAAAGAAAGTTCAAATCCAATTTGTCCTATGAAGAACCAATAAAGAAATGCCCCTATAGCAATTAAAACTACGGTTGGTACGAAATAATTGCTTACTTTATCAGCTAATTTCTGCTTATCTGCTTTTTTACTCTGGGCTTTTTTCACAAACTCAATTATTTGTGATAACATCGTTTCTTTTCCTACTTTTTCTGTTTTTACATGAATTAAGCCTGTCTGATTCACAGTAGCTCCGATAACTTCATCATGTGCTTTCTTTTTTACATATTCACTCTCACCCGTAATCATAGATTCATCTATTTTAGTTTTTCCTTTCACTATTGTTCCATCCACAGGAATTTTCTCTCCTGGTCTAACAACTATTATATCGCCAATTTCAATTTCCTCAATGGGGATTTCAACTTCTTCCCCATTCTTTAATAGTGTTGCTGTTTTAGGTTGTAATCCAACTAATTTTTTAATTGCTTCAGATGTTTGGCCTTTTGTTTTGTGTTCTAGGTATTTACCAATTAATAGAAAGGAAAGAATCATACTTGTTGCTTCATAAAAAGTAGAACCTCCAATTAAAAAAGTAGTCAGAACTGAGTAAACGTAGGATGTTGTCGTTCCTAGAGCGACAAGTACATCCATATTAGTAGTTTTATTTTTTAACGAACGATAAGCACCCTTTAGGAAAAATGATCCGGCAATGATATAATTTGGAGTAGTAAGGAAAAATAATATGAGGTTTCTAATAAACGAAGGCGCAACTAACCAACTTATAGGAGTAATAAACGAAGTAAAGATAAGTGATATGATTAAGATTCTCAATCGGTATTTCAGTTCCTCCTTATGGGCTTGGATTTCCTTATCCATTGCCCCAGCCGATTTCCTTATATTAAAGCCAATATCTTTAATTAAAGCATATATTTCATTTTCATCGCGTTTTAATTCATTGAATTCAACGAATAATTTTTTAGCTTGATAATTCCCACGTATATCTTTAATACCATCAATCGATTTAGCATTTTGTACTAAATTTTCAAATTCTTTTTCAGAAATAGGATCTATAATCTTAAAATCAACTTTAGAAAGAGACGCTTTATATCCTAAATCGCGAATAGCGCTATTAAATGTATCATAATTAGTCCGGGAAGGGTCATATTCAACCGTAGCCTCTTCATTTGCAAAGTTTACCGCAGATTTGCTTACCCCTTCTAAATTTTTTAACTTTGTTTCAATTTTTAAAGCGCAGGAGGCACAAGTCATTCCGCCAAGATTCATTTTTATCTTTTCGCTTTCATTCTCATTCAAATTATTTCACCACAATTTATTATTTTCATTTAAAAAAAGTAAAAACTTAGATTTCTACTTACTAAAATAAAAAAACATCCTAAATTTTAAATCTCTTTATTATTAATCATAAATTTTATTCGCAATTTGCTATTAAAACTTAAATTTTATCTACATTTTTTTATTTTCCAAAAATCTTTAATATAGAATTTAGAAAAATTATGTAATTTTCAAATAAGAATATTTAAAAAAAGAGAATAAAAAATTTGCTGAAATTGTTTTATTTTGACTATTTTTAGTAATTTAGATTTACATTAACTTTAATTCCCTCTCGAACAGCTGCAGTGACCGTACAATAGTCTTCGAACATCTTTTTGCAGCGATCCGCTCTTTTTTGCATCTCTGGAGTATCTACTTCTGGGGTAATATCAACATTGATCTCTAGAACTCTTAGAAATCCTTTATCGTTTCTCCCTATTACCAATTCTGCATTTGCTTTTAAATCATCAATGTTAAAATCTCGTTTTTTCATACAGAATACAAAACTAGCGCTGAGACAGCCTAATATAGCAGTTCCGAGTAATCTTGTTGGATTTGGACCCCACATATCCGCTTCATCTTGATTAGTTTCATCGATATAACAATCTTTAAGCGCCATTTCGCCCATATCACACTTAAAGATCATATCCTTTTCTAATTTAATTCCTACATTTGTTTTAACTTTATCAGACATTAAAAATCACCAAGAATTTATCTTATGAATTATTTTGAATTATTTAATATTTTTTCTTTTAGATCATAAATCCTTTAAAAAAATGAAATAAAAACATAGAAATGGATTATTATTAGTCTATTTGAATTTTTTTCGAGAGATATCTCTTGTTATCAAAACGCGGTTGACAACTGGAGATATAAATCTCCGCTTCTCCTGGTTCTAATTTTGATTGTCCTTTGTTATTTATAGTTTCAAATTGTTCCGCTAAAAGGGTAAAGCTTACACTTTCTTGCTGACCCTTTTCAATAAAATGTTTTGAAAAGTCCTTCAATTCTAGATTTGGGACTTGATATGGTGCATCATTTCGTTTGATATATAGCTGGACTACTTCATAACCAGATAATGGTCCTAGATTTTTTATATCTAGTTGGATGGATAATTTTCCTCCTACATGAACTTTTTCTTTATTAAAACGAAGGTTTGAATATTCAAATTCAGAATAACTTAATCCATATCCAAATGGAAAAAGAGGTTTCTCCTTAAGATATCTGTAGGTTCGATTTTCCATACTATAATTATGATAATCAGGAAGTTGGCCTACAGATTTATAGAAAGTAATGGGTAATCTTCCAGAAGGATTATGACTACCAAATAAAACATCTGCTACAGCGTTTCCCCCTTCGCATCCCGGATACCAAACATGGAGTATCGATGGGATAGTTTTCTTGACATGATTTATCGCAATTGCGCTCCCACTAGTAAGAACAAGAATCATTGGTGTTCCTGTTTGGGACAACTTCGCCAGAAGCTTTTCTTGGATTTCAGGTAGTCTCAGATTTTCACGATCCCCCATCATCTCATTAAAAACATAGCCCTCTTCACCTTCTAAAGTACTATTTAAGCCGAAAGTACCGATAATAACATCAGATTCTTTTGCAATCTTTAACGCTTTTGACCAATCATCTGCTTTTTCTCTCAGATGACACCCTTTAGCAGAAGACAATCTAATATTAGAGCTAATTTTCTTCTTAAGACCTTCTAGTATAGTGACAATTTTAGGAGGATTTGTATAATAATGAGTATAATAAAGTGATTTAGGGTCATCTGCAATGGGACCAATAATGGCAATAGAATTTATATTATTCCCTAAAGGAAGAAGATTATTCTGATTTTTTAATAAAACAATCGATTCACGGGCAGTTTGAAGCGCTAATTTTCTATGTTCCGTTGAATTAATTACATCAAATGATATATTCGTATAAGGGACTAATTCCGGAGGATCAAACATACCTAGTCTAAATCTCGCCGTAAGAGCTCTCCTCAATGCCCTATCAATTGTTTCTTCATCTATTAACCCATTATTAAAAGCCTTTAGGACTGATCGCCTTAATCGTTTTAATTTAGCTCTTGTTGCCATCTCAAATGGGTTAAGTATGTCACATCCGTTCTTTAACGCCATAGCAGCAGCTTCGGAATAGTCCTTGACTAATTTATGATATTTATAAATATCTCGAACGGCACCTCCATCTGAAATTACATAACCCGTAAATCCGAATTCATCTCGTAAGATTTTTTGGAGCAATCGACTACTCCCAGAAGCAGGTTCCCCATTAACTCTATTATATGCGCTCATAATTCCTTGGGGATGCCCTTCTTGAATACATGCTTTAAATGCGGGTAAATATGTTTCATATAGGTCCTTCTCTGAGACATCAATATTAATTTCATGTCGATATCTTTCAGGTCCACTATGAACTGTGTAATGTTTTGGTTCAGCACAAGTTTGTAAATAATCTGGATGATTTCCCTGTAATCCTTTACAAAATGCGATTCCCATTCTTGATGTTAAATAAGGATCTTCACCAAAGGTCTCTTGGGCTCTCCCCCATCTCGGATCTCGGACAATATTAATATTTGGAGTAGAAAATGTAATACCTGTCCATCTGTCTCTAATTCCTCTTTTGATAAATTCGTGATATCTCGCCCTCGCCTCAATCCCTATAATATTTGCTACTTCTTGAATTAATTGATCATTAAATGTTGCTGCCATCCCAATTACTTGAGGAAAAATTGTAGATTTATCAACAAAGGCTACCCCTTGAAGTGCTTCATTCCGCCAATCATAATGGGGAATATTCAATCGCTCTATTTCAGTAGAAATATTAAAGATCTGGCTAATCTTCTCTTCTAGTGTTAATCGATCGACAAGATCATCTACTCTCTTTTCTATCGAAAGGGAATAATTTAAATATTCTGGTTTTTTATCTTTATTTTTACTAATTTTAATCACCTAATACGACTCTTTAAATATCTCTGTTAAAAATCTCAAATTGTATAAAGAGAGATAATTTAATTCCATTAATAAAATTTAGAGAAAAATTTAGGAAATATTAATCTGTTAATAGCTCAAATAAAGATTTAACTTCAGGTTCAATATGAGCTCTTTTCCCGAAGGCATTAATAAACCAATAACAATCGGGACAATAAAAAGTAACAAAATCTCCCTTATATTGTCTCACTCTCTTTTTAGCAACCTTTTTAGCTATATCAATCCTAAGTTGATATCCAACCCCACCCCCACAACAGAACATAGGAATATCTGCAA
>SDNL01000060.1 GCA_004524365.1 Promethearchaeota archaeon
AATAAGCCAAACAATAATAATATCGAATATACTGATCTTAGCAATAACTTTGATGGGGAAAAAGCGGAAGATTGTTTTTGGATATAAGCATTTTCATATCGATTAAACACTTTTTTCTTAATTTTTAGAAATAAAGGCGCAAATATGCGTGGAAATATATATATAGTTAGAATCGAGAGTCCCATTCCAAGGAATGCAAATAATGTTCCATTAATGACACTTTCTAACCCTGTTAAAGGAATAGTAAAATCATTTTGAAATAACATATTTTAATCGTTTTTTTTAGAAAATCATTTAATAACCAAATAACAGAAATTATTAATAAAAATATGGATTCTCTGATTTTTTTCTGTAAATTCGGGAAATTTTACTTCGATTAAAAATCATATTTTGGTCTATATATTTCTAAAAAAAAATATTAGAAAATCAACATTAAAGATATAAAGGATAAATTTGGAATTTCAAAAATGAGAATCAATAAAATTTCTAACGAATCTACCGAGGTAGTAAAGGGTAAACTTTCTGATATTATTTATTTTCAACAAGAGGGAGGAAAACTTATGTATATTAAAGAGATGTTGGATTCATTATCTAGACTTTCTTCTGTAGTAGTTTTAAGAGGAGATGAACCAGGCGCTCAATATGAGGAGCTAGTCAAATTTATCAAACAAATAAATGATAAGAAAATAATCTTAGAAACCAGCGATTTCAATCGCGACTTACATAATATGTGCGATAAGGTCGTGTTTATCTTTAAAACGTTTGATATGGTTCATGAAAATCTAATTGAGCATATTAATAATCATTTGGATATATATCTTCCCTTAGTTGTTGTTGGTCATGAAGATTTTAATATGAAAAGTTTTGAAACGCTCTGTAGAATATTAGATGTGCTCTATGTGAGATTTTATGATGATTGTAAGTTAGATCTCTCTGAATATTCGGAGATTGCCAAGAAGCATAATACCAAATTGATTGAATTGGATAAAATTTCCCTATAATCAAACGTATAATTATATTATTTATTAACTATTTTTTATTAAGAAATTATTAGTTATTTCAAATAATATAAATGATGAATTAGCAAGAAAAGAAAAAAATGATTAAAAATCGCAAAGATACTATACCTAATCTTTAATCTTTTCCAAGAGCGACATAACTCTGTAAACATTCGTCCTGACGTGAAAAGGTATATTAGGGTCTTGACTTAGATCATCAACTAAATAAATAATATTACTTGAAATGACTCCAGGGGATTCATCTTCATTATTTAATTGATCAATTCCTTTTTGAGCAATACGCTTTATATTACGAGGGACCGCTCGATCTTTTATCATAGCGTTTAAAAGTTTTTCAACATTCTCAAATGCTTCTTCCACTTTATCTTTTTCCATTGTTTTGGTCTCCCTTTTCCCTTGATATACAAGTTTCCTTTAATTAATAATAAATATTTTAAGTTAAAAACCTATTTAAGTTAATTAATTCTAAAATTTAATTTTTTTGGAATTGTATTTTAATTTCTAATATTGGAATTACAAAACAGAATTTGAAAGAATATATAAGTATAAGAACTTCTATTGAATTAAACCAATTTTAGATAAAATGATAAATATTAATATTACTATTTAAATTATAAACTAATATGAAAAAGAAGAAAGAGAGAGAACGAGCACCAATTCATATCACAGCTGCAGACGTAGAAAGAGCCTTTAAAAAGGTAGAAGAGTTTCAAAAATTAGTTGAAAAGGGTAAAACACCCCAAGAAATATTCAAAGATTTAGTTAGGTTGATGAAAGTTGATAAACAGTCTAATTGATGATATTTTAAAAATTACGAGTAAACTTGAGATCCCTACAATTCTGATTGGTGGACTTGCTCTACCTGCTTATAATGTAGCCAGAAGCACACTCGATATAGATATATGTATCTATGTACAATCTCAAAAAGAATTAGATGATTTAATTGAAAATTTTAAAAAAAATGATATTGAAACAAGACAGAAACCTAAAATCCATCATGATTTATTTTTTGTGTTTGGAAGCTCTAATGAAGCAGAAATTTGGCTGAAACCATGTGATGCTTTTGGATGGGATGACAAAATGTTGGATAAAACCAGAAATTTTCAAGACAATTTTGATGTCTTAGCGATCGAAGATTTTATACTAACTAAAATCGCTAGAACGGATCGAACATCAACAGATATTAATGATATACTCCAAATTCTTATAGCTAATAAGAATAAAATTGATTGGAAATATCTTCGTTATAGATTGGAATGGGTAGGCTTAACAGAAGATTTTAAAGAAATTTTAAATGCATTTTCTCTGAAATTAGATCCGCAATATAAAGAATTAGCAAATAGTATATTAAAGAGATTTAAAGAAAATAAAAACTAGCTAAATAAATTATTGGTAAATTATAAAATAAAATAAATATAAGGAAAAAATTAGAAAATACCGAACCTTCGTACTTTTTTCTTTAAAGAGGGAATTATTTCTTTATATTCTTGTAATTTCTGTTCATATTCTTGATAATGTGGGCCGAATTGTTCAATAGTCTCGTCAATTTTTTTTACAAAATTATAGGAAATCTCTTGAATATCATTAAATATCTCATCAAATTTATTTGATGATTCTACCAATTTAGGAGGTGCGCCTTTCCTTTCTTTTCTAACTAAGTTTCTAATTCGTCCACGAGGTATTCGAATTTGTTCTATAAAGTCATCGCATTCCGCTAAGAAGTGGTAAGCTTTTTCTTTATTTTCTTCTTCTAGTTGAGATTCAATGATTTCAGTTCTCCAAGTATTTATTCTCCCCTTCGCATAAGTATCAAAGTTTAATGAAATAGAATCAATACCCTTTTGTACCAAAAATCGTAAGAAATCGGGATAATCGCTGGGTGCTTGTCCGCATATTCCCACTTTTTTTCCGTATTCATGAGCAGTACTAATTAATTGGGAAATGGACCGTTTCAAAGCTTCACTATTCGCATTATATCCAAATTGATCTGCTAAGGGAATTAATTTCTCATTATCTCTTCCTACTCCATATGTTAATTGAGTTAAATCGTTTGAACCAATCGAGAAACCATCAAAATATTCACAGAAAAGATCGGCGCATATGATATTTGAGGGAATTTCCGCCATGCAGAAGATTTTTAATCCATTTTCTCCTCTTACTAACCCCTCTGATTTCATAATATTTATAATTTGATGTGCCTCTTGAGGTGAGCGAGTGAATGGAAGCATTGGAATAATATTAGTCAATCCCCATTCGCGGGCTCTTTTAATTGCTCTTAATTCCAAAATAAATGCTTCCCTAAAGTCTTCATCTACATATCGCGAACACCCCCTAAATCCCATCATTGGATTTGCCTCATCACCTTCATAAATCCAACCTCCGAGAAGATTGGCATATTCATTAGTTTTAAAATCAGAAAGCCTAACGATACAAGGTGAAATTGAACCGTCAGGAAGTTCTTTCCATACTCCTGCTGCGATTGTTGCAACTCCTTCCGCTAATTTTTGTATGTAAAATTCTTCCTTGTCTTCAAAATTGTGGGTTAATTTTTCAACCTCATCAATAGTTTGTTTTAATTTTCTTATTTCAGTATTGAAAGGATCTTTGGGATGTAATTCACTTTTTTTCATCCGTTCAATTTCTTTACGCTGTTCTAATAATATATCATAACGCATCAATAACCTTTCATAGTTAATTAATGCATTGGGATGGATTTGAATCTCATCGTTGATAATGAATTCAAGACGAGCTAAACCAGTTCCATCGGGATATTTTCCAGCGGATAAAGCCCCTTTTGGAATTCCCAAGTTAACTAATACTTGAGTATCTGTACGTGGAAGCTGAGAAAATTCTATTGTATCAAAATCATATTCAACTTCTTTTGCCCAGATTCGGGACTCTCCTTCACTACAATCGATAGTTAGATGTTCTAATTCCTCATCACGCTGTTTTTCTTTCATTGTATTTACTATATTATCCGCTCCTACTATACCGGCAATATTTAATTCCCTTGATACAATTGCAGCATGGCAAGTTGGTCCACCCCGTTCAGTAATTACACCTCCTAAGTTTTGCATATAGGAAGTCCAATCAGGATTTGTTTCTTCGGTAATCAGAATATCTCCATCTCGTAATAAATGGGCATCATTTATAGATTCAATAATTTTTATTTTTCCATAACCGATTCTTCGTCCAATCGCAGTTCCTGAATTTTTTATTAGTAATCCATCGTCTTTTAATTGTTCTGGATCTTCTAATAAATAAAAAATCTCTTCTTTATCTCCCTTTTGACTATGTACTGTTTCGGGTCTGGCTTGTACTATGTACATTTTATCATTTTCTCCAAGTGCCCATTCGATATCCATACGCTTTTCATAGTGGTCTCGAATTTCCCGGGCATATTTAGCTAAAGTCAACACTTGGTCGTCAGTTAAGCAATATTTCAATTGAATTTCCTCGGGAACATTAACCGTGACCGTGCCTTCTTTTTCTTTATCAAATTGCATTATTTTTAATTTCTTTGTAAGAGTTCTACTAATAATTTGCATTTGATTCGGACTATGCTTGAATACAATAAATTCATCTCCCTTTTCAACACCTTGTACAATTAATTCCCCTAAACCCCATGTCCCCCTAATAATAATTACATTGGGATTCCCAGAATCAGGATCTTCTGTAAACATCACTCCGGAAGCTCGTACACCACCTTTGCCTCCTGCCATCTCTTGTACTCCTACACTCAATTTTACAGAAAAATGATCAAATCCTGCTCTTTCTCGATATGCTGTAGCCCTTGTTGTGAAGACAGACGCCATATCCTTTAAAATATAGTCCACTATTTCTCTTTCGCCGCTAATATTAAGATGGGTATCTTGTTGGCCAGCAAATGAAGCATCCGGTAAGTCTTCGGCTGTCGCTGAGCTTCTCACCGCAAATGTTGTATCATTTCCAATCCGTTCCAGTATTGTTTTATATGCATCCAAGATCTCCTCCTTTAGAGCCTCTGGAACGGTAGCCTGCTCAATATGAGTTCTAATATTCGCACAAATCTTATCTACGGTCTGGATTGATTTTAGATCTTCTTTTTGTAATTCTTCGGAAATCTTGTCGATTTGTTGTCGTATGTATTCTTTTAGGGAGATACGTTCTCCATCGAAGAGAGTTTCATTGCTTTCGAGTACAAAGTCAAAGGCTTTTGCGGTTACAGCAAATCCTAAAGGTACTGGGATATCAAACGATAAAAGCTCCCCTAATGATGCGTTTTTCCCCCCTACTATATTAACATCTGAAGATCTAACGTCATCGAAAAACTTAATATATTTATATTGTTTAGTTTCCATCGTACATCTTATTATAAAAATTCCTTTCTTAAGTATTAATATATTAACCTTTAAAAAAAAAACTAAGTATTGAAATCCTAATAATGAATAAATCTTGTAATCTCTTAATTCACGTCTTTTTTAAGCCCATTTGGGACTCAATAGAATATCTTAGGTATATAAATTAGGTTTAATGATTGAATTTTGTGAATAATTATACATTTAATAATATAAAATGAAAATAAAAAAAGTGATTGGACTTAGATAGTTTTTAGGACTAAAGTTTTCGTAGCGGATTCTTGGAACGAAAGGGTAATAGATAAGCGTTTGGATTTTTCATTATAAGACCACTGGTTTTCTCCTTTTCCTTTTTCTATTTTTTTTCCCGCTTCTAATTCGATTGTCTTAGGTATTTTTTCAGAATAAATTAAGATAGGCACCGCTTCACCTTCTAATTCAGTAATATTAATCTTTAAGGTATTTTTATCTATTACAATGTCTGAAAATTCCTTTCTTGAACATGGTACAAATTTTCTAGTATCTCCTATAACTGCCATCCCATTCGATAAAATTGGAGCAAGAATATAATATTTATATGCATATTTTTTCAATTTACCAATCTGTATTTTCTCTTCTCTTGAAATTTTATTCAATTTATCGTCAAAATAATCATAAAGGAGAAACTCTTGTTCATTAAAGCCTAATTCGTCAGCAGTAAAATAATATTCCTTTACCCGATGGGGCCAAATATTTGAGATCAGAACAAGTCGCCAATAAAGATCGTTTCTTTTTACATAAGTATCGCAAATATAATACTTCCTATGTTTTTTAAACATCAAATCATTCGCTGTTAGCGGTTTATCTGGTTTGAGTAATAACCCATCATCTCTGCATGTTTTCTTTAAAAGATCCCAATTCACATTTTCCTTTTTATCTCCTGGAGCAACTACTCCCGCATTAAGAATCTGATATAAGCACTTGAAAATGGGATATTTTTCTCCAAAAGGACGGATTAAGGAATCCTCCATAGATCGGGAACGAAACACATCAGGATGCGAATTCAATCCAGCAGCATGAATGATGATATTGGTTTGAGTGGAATGAACATATCTATAAGTTAGTGGCCAACGATGATTATAATCCCCCGAACAACGGGTTATGGTAATATTGGGATGCTTTACTGAATATAATAGAATTCCTGGAGTTTGCATACAATAAAAAACATTAATACCCTGTTCTTTCGCTGCAACGGCCATTGAGTTTAACCATTCTGGAATAGCGTTAATATTTTGGCGTAATTGAGGTACTCCTTCTATTTGATTTTTCATCCAATCCTGTTCATAAACAATAATTCCGCTTTCTTTCGCATGTTGCATCAGCCAATTCCAGAACTCTTGTTTTAAGGGACATGCATGATTTTTATATGTTATGAACTCATAATTCTTTAAATATGGTGATCTGGCATCCCATCGTCTATTATGGGCAGTAATAGGGAGTTTGAATCGTTCTTCATAAAAAGTTTTAAGATCAGTGGAAAATTTTTCAGGGTCAGTTTCCCAGCGAATAGTGTTTCCATATAATCCTCCACCCATTAATCTCACGATCGGTCGAAAGATGGTGGTAAATGCTTTATTCGTATGTTTCAAATACCACCAACTGTCGAAGTTAAAATATCTAATAGGAATGTTCTTCATGTCAAAGTATTCTCGAACTGTTACTAATGTATCTTCATAACTCATTCCTTTTTCAGTCTTATAATAATAATATGCACCATTATCGGTCCAAAAACCCAAATGAGAACATAGTAAATCAGCATATTGACTTTTTCTGGTTGAATCATGATATTTTAATAGTAGTTCGCCTATTTCTTCCATTGGTTTATTAATTCCTTTACTAAAGTAGAGGATAAAACTCTGTGAATATTCCTTGGGTAGTTTGGTAATTTCCCCTTGAATCCCGCAACTTATACGCCCATTCTTTTCCTCTGAGATTGCGGCATTTAAAAACCCATCTAATGGAGATAAAATCACACAATTTAGTTCATCATCATAAAGAATAACAGGGGCGGAGGTAGTATCAATCTTCCGCGAGGGAGGACAAAAAATGGCATGTCGATATGTGAATACATTAGTATTAGGACTTTTATTAAAGAAAGAAGGAAAGCTTACGATTAAATCATCAAAATTACCCGTAGAGGTATTTTCTAATCCATTAGGAACAGTTAGTGTAAAAATTATAAAACTATTCTGAGTATAATCCTTAATTTTAAGTTCAATCTTAACATTTGAATTATCCAATAAATACTGTAGAGTTGTTTGCTCTCCACTACCGAGTTTATTGTCCATTTTTTCTTTCTTTATATCCGTTAACTTTAATTTCTTATGCTTCTTTCTTAAACCACGGATATTTGCAAAACTCTTTCCGTTATGGCGAATATAAATGCCTCCCTCTGTAAATTTCCTTTCTTGTCCAAAAGTGATTGTATATGAACCATCATTTTCATTTATAATAATCTCGGGTTGGTTTATTTGTTTAGAAATTTCTAATTTCTGTTCTTTATCGTCAAAATCGCTCGAATCATATTTATAACTCGCATTAAATAAGGGGGATACAAAAATCTTGAATACCCAAGGGAGAATTAAATAGGCAGTTATGCATAATAGGGCAATTCCAATAATAGTCCAAAATATAATCCATAAAATAAATTCTAGCATTATCTTTTCTAATATTTTTAGTAAATGATTATCTTAACTTTTACTAAGATTAGTAAATAAAAAAGATTTATTAGAGGGAGATATAATGCTTAAAAACGAATATCTCACGTCTATATATTTCTTATAAAAATGTAAAATAAGATAAAAATTAAAATAAAATTAGCTTGGTGGTTGTTCTTGTCCTTTTCCTAAAATATCATTGAGTTTTGCTTTATCTTCATCGCTCATTTGACTCATAGCTTGCATATTCTGGCGCATTAAATCCATCATGACTTTACGAGAAATGATTTGATTAAGAACCGGTAGGCCAATCCTAATTCGAGTAAGTTCATAATTCATAGTTTTCGCGGTATCTCTCATTTCTTTAAGCTCTTCTTTAGTCATTCCCTCTTCACCGATTCCTGGACAATCCAAATCTACGATACTGAAGTTTTTTCCATCATATTCCAAAGGATATGTCCTACAGCTTAAAGGACGATTCTCATACACTAAACATTGTTCTTGATCCTTACTGTAAAGGGGGCATTTCTTATCTAATAATTCTTCGATTGGTGTTTCTTTGAAAGCTTCTTCAGGATTTTCTTGAATATTTTTTTCTTTATCCTCACTCTCGGTTAATGGCTTAATTATCAAATCGACTCCGCCATCTGGTTTAGTATATACTTCGAGATAAGGCAAAAAGTTTGATAAAACTTGATTTCGTGCCCACATTTCTAAATCCCATAAGGTTATTGGAATAGGCCCTCTGGTGAGACAGCATTGATCACATCGTTGGCATTTGAATCTAAATTTTGCGCGCTTTTTTTTTGGTTTTGATTCTTCTTCACTTTCTGACATTTTTTAAATAATCACCTTAAGTTTTTTAAAATTTAGATTATCTTAATTCGAGTAAGATAGTTATTTCTTGAAAAAAAATTTTTTTAATTTAAGTGCCTTTTAATTTAAATATATAATGGAATTATTACTTTTTTAATTGTGTTAAATATTTATCGAAGAGTGCCTTATTTTCTAAAATTTCTTTAGTTAAATGTATCCTTTTAGCATTTCTCTTTAGTGACTCAAATAATTTATTTAACCACATTATATTTTTTTTCCCATTGAATAAAAGGGCTTTCTCATAATCAATTTCATCTTCAATATTAGGGAGAAACAAAATTCCAAATGGTTCTTTATCTGAGTTACCGATTCCCATATAATAATTACATTTATCTACTACATATAAATCAGTATTTTCAATATCTGCAAAGGAGAAGAAATAGTCTGTGTGATTATATTGAATTAATTTTCTGAAATCTTGATAAGTAGATATTATTTCTAAATTTAAAATATTGGTTGCAAAATCATTTATACGCATTACTTTCTCTTCTAATTCCAAATTAAATGACCCTGCAATTCGGAATTTAGATATTGATCTCCCAGACCATTCTTTCATAAGTTTTAACATTGAGATGAGATCTGAAAGGACTAGAGGTTCAGAGTTCAAAAAATGTAATAATAAACGTGAGTTATTTATTGGTATTTTATGATTTTTAAGATAAGAAATCACGGGATTAAGATTAGAAAGAGAATTATAGACATTCCAAACTAATTTGGAATACGCATTTTGTATATAAATATTCTTGTAATGGGAGATTAGGTTGAAATCTTCCAATGTTTTAAGATTATATTCTAGTGTAGAGGGAATAATTGATAATTTCTCTGCGATTTCAGTAAATTTGAGTCCACTTTCTGATTCTAAAAGAAGCTCAAGAATTTTAAACCTTTTTGTTGACTTTAAACACGCGAGAGCTTTAGCTGTTATAGTTATATCTTTCATTATAATATAATTGATTTACAAATATGTATAATTTTTTTCTATGACTTAAAATAAAAATAATTTTATTTATACTAAATTTTTCGTATAATTTAATAAAACTCGCAAAAAACGATAGAATTATCAAAGAGGTTTAAATTCGATTGCTTTATTTAATAATCAAGTAATTAAAATTATGATATACATCTTTAATTCGATTAATAATGATGATTTTATATGAAAAAAGAATTTGAAATATTTGTGGAAAAAGTTCCTGCATTAAAATCAACGGGAAAAGCATTTTTAACTCTTATCTATATATTGGGTTTGATTGGAATTTCAATTCTTTTCTTTTATATCTTTAATAAATTCTTCTGGTTTATGCCAATATTAACTCAATTTATAATGGCTTTAGTTGCTACTATTACGGGAGCCTTACATCTTAAAAGAGAAAGAGCTATGAAATATAGAAATAAATATGGGGATTTAGCGTATCAAAAATATTTTTATCGATATGTAATTCCATGTCTTGTTTCTTGGTATGCTATATTCTTTCATCCTCTATTTGTAACAGGAATGAAAATATTTCCATTTTGGATCGCATTGATTATTGGTATTATTTTTATTATAATGTTTATTTTAGTTAGCTTACATATAGAAAGAGCAGGATTTAAAGTGATGACCCATGGTATGGATATATACACCATTTTCCCCGAGGAAACAACAATTGTTAGAGGAGAGATTTATTCATATATTAGACATCCTCTTTATTTATCCCTTACTTTTGGTTGTTTCGGTTTAGCATTCATCGCGAATAATTATACTGCCTTTATCTGCGCTATAATCCAATTAATTCCATGCATTATTGTCGGGAAGACTGAAGATAAAGAGCTAATAAAGAGAGATGGAAAGGATCATATAGATTATATCAACTCTAGCGCTTTATTATTTCCGTTTAAGCGAATATTGGGGTTTTTCAAGCTACTTTTCTTTTTCAAATAATTTTTTTCTATTTTTCAATAAGAAATAACAAAGAATTTTATTGTTTTATTATTAGATTAGGTAAATAGAAACTTAAAATTCATAATTATTATGTCAACTAAAGAAGAAGATTTTGAATTATTAAAACAACTCACAGAGATTCAAAGTTGTAGCGGGAATGAAAGTGCAATTAGGTCGTTTATTAAAGATACAGTAGAAGATGATTGTGATCGGATTGATGTGGACTATTTAGGGAACCTTATTTGTACAATTTCCGGAAATGGAAAGGAAAACGATAAATTAAAAGTTCTTTTAGATGCGCATATGGATGAAATTGGATATATTGTAAGATATATTGATGACAATGGATTTATTAGATTTTCAAAAGTGGGTGGTCAAAACCCTCGAATTCAACCAGGGCAACAAGTAACTATCCATTCGACTTCTGGAGAGGATATAATCGGAATAATTGGTGAGAAGCCAATCCATTTGATTGAAGATAAAGAAAGGAAAAAAACCAGTAAATTTGAGGATTTGTTCATAGATATAGGGTTCTCCAATAAAAAAGAAGTAGAGGAATATATTTCAGTGGGAGATTATATCACATTAAAACAAGAATTTACGCCTTTTAAAAATAAAAATCGGTTTTTTTCAAAATCTCTCGATGATAGGGCAGGTTGTTTTATTCTTATTAAATTAATAAAGGAATTTTCTAGATTATCGGATAAACTAGATAAAGATTTAATTTTTCTATTTGCAGCTCAAGAAGAGATTGGAACAAGAGGAGCTACTGTCGGTTCATATCGAGTTTCTCCTGATTTAGCTATTGCATTGGAAGTTACTCATGCTATCGATTTCCCTGGAATTAGTAAAGATAAATTTGATGATTGTTCATTAGGAGATGGGGTTGCAATAAGAGTGGGACCAAATCTATATACTAAATTATCTAAAATGCTAGTTGAAACCGCAAAAGAAAACGACATACCATATATTTTGAGAGCTTCTCCTGGACCTACCCCAACAGATGCCAGGGCTATTCAAATGACGAAGCAAGGAATTCCTTGTAGCTTAATCTCTGCTCCATTAAGATATATGCATACTAATATTGAAACTGTTGAATAT
>SDNL01000061.1 GCA_004524365.1 Promethearchaeota archaeon
TAATATTTTGATCTTGCATTTTATATATTTCACCCAAAATAGAATATATTAGGGTATATAAATTCATTACTATAAATTGGAATCTTTATAATTGATTTTTAATATTATTTTAAATTATAGATAAAATATTAATTATAAATCTTAAATATAGAAAGAATGAAACAATAACGGGTAAATTAGAATTTAGGATATTATTATTTGGATATTAATACTCCCTGTTTTCTTAACCACATAAGGTTAAAAGAATCTGGTTTTGAATAATTTAAGAATAGATATGTTTTTTTTCCAAGATAATTCTCTATAGGAAATGAATAAATTAATAATTTGATATCACTTGATTGGTTTGTCTATCAAGTAATTTTATGATAAGATATTCGTATCTTTTCTTATCTAGTATGTTTTAAGGAAAATAAATAAATAGAATTAATCGTTAACCAACCTACTAAACCAAATAAGGCAACCCATTCAAATAGAGGGATCTGAGTAAAAATAAAGGTGAAATAGGAAATACATAAAAGAAAGCTATAAATTCCTTGAACTTTAGAAAATGAGTTTGATTGATACATAAGATATCCAAAAAGAATCAAATAAAGCGCTCCAGTAGTAAAAGTAATGAATGCAAATATTATATGTCCCGCGTAAAGAAAGAGAACATTAAAATTTTGGGGGAAGATTCCTACAAATATATAGCTAACACAAGAAATCATTGAAGCCAAAATTGAAGCAGTTATGATTTGTTCTGGCATTTCTTCTGTTTGGAAATGATAACTAAGATTTAAATAATAAGGAATCGCTAACACACCAGAAATGATAAATCCAATATTAAACCCTAGCCCCAAAGGGCCAACACCAAGCATCGATACAGTGTATTTGATTATAGTGTATCCCGGAAATGTTAAATAAGAAATTGTTATACCGATTAGAGCGATGGTAATAGAAATAATTCCGAATAGAGCGCCATAACCCTGCTCAAAAAATTGTCTTTCTTTTAGCTTCATCTTATGATTGTAATAACAATCAATATTTTTTTAATTTTACAATTTTTAAAATCATACTATTGAGTATGAAACATTAAATGTTTCATTTGAAGTGTGATTCAGATTAAATTTATATATCAGTTTTAGTTCAAAATTCTTAATGAGTGAAAGGACATTTGTTATTAATGAATTTATAACTGTAAAATTGGAAAATGGAAAGACGATAATTTACATAAAAGGAAAGCAATTTTGGCAGTGCAAATATTTATTATTTCAGATTAATACCGATAGGGTTGAAGAATATGATTCAATAAACTCTATTGATGAAATAGAAAAGTTTGATCGAAGCGATCAATTTAAGAATATCAAAATCTCACCCGAAACCGAGTTCTGGGGGCATTGTTCCAATCTCCAAGCCTGGGCCGAGAATAATTATGATACCAGATTACTCCATCGCTCACTTGCATTCCCATTGTTAAAAAAATTAGTAGAAGTGGGAGATATGAAGGCTAAAAAGATATTCAAGGAAGAAATTGTAAGAAGATATACCAGAGGAAATCAAACGGTTGTGAATTATTTACACAAAGAAGGATATATTAGAGAATTAAATTTTCACGAATGGGATGTCTTATTTCATGAATTTCAAGAACCCTTAAAAATTACTAATCTTAATTTCTCAAATCTTAATTTAGATGAAATTCCAAACTCAATTGGACTCTTTAAGAATTTAGTAGAACTCGATTTATCGAAGAATAATTTAACTAGTATACCTATGTCAATCGGTAATCTGAAAAAGCTGAAAAGTCTTAATTTGAGTAATAACAATATTACAGAATTTCCAAAAGTCATAGAAAAACTCAACAATTTAGAAGATTTAGAATTAAATGGGAATAGATTCAATGATCTTCCCGAATCAATAAAAACCTTAAATTTTTTTAAATTTCGAAGAGATAAATTAGATTGTATTGAAATAGATGATGCGGAAACATTAGTTCACCTAGAACTCCTGATTGGGCGAAAGTTTTCCAAAAATGAGAAGATTCATAGATATTTGGGCATGGAATTTACTGTCAACCAGAGACAAATCTCAGGAATTAGTATATACAATTGTAAATTGAGAACATTTCCGGAGGTATTAACTAATTTATCCTATCTTGAAACCGTAGATATAGGAAATAATAATTTTAAAAGACTCCCCCAATCTATAGGAAATCTTAAAAATCTGAAGAGATTCATGATACAAAATAATTTTCTAAAGCAACTTCCAGAATCCTTCTCTAATTTCAGTCGACTTGTTGATCTAGATTTAGAGAATAATCAATTAACAATATTTCCAGATGCAATTTTAACCCTCACTCAATTAGAACAATTAAATTTGAACAATAATAAAATTCAAAAGCTTCCAAATGCAATAGGAAACCTCAAATCACTTAGATTGCTCTCAGTGACAAGTAATCATATAGAGTCTCTCCCAATATCAATTGGAAAGTTGCAATTATTAGAGGAATTATATTTATGCGGAAACAAGATCCAAAATCTTCCTGAATCAATTGGCAATTTAGATAGACTTGAACAATTTTGGTTAAATGGAAATTATTTGAAAGAAATTCCAAATTCTATAAAAAATCATAAATCTCTAAGAGTATTAAATTTAGAAAGAAATTCAATAAAGAAAATTCCAGAAGAAATACTAAGACTCTCACCAAGCACATTTTTAAATGTAGATAACAATTATGTAGATTCCTATACTATTAGATTAAATTCAAATGAATATTTTCTAAATAAGTTAAAGAAAAAGAATAAATCTAAGATTATATATAAGATTGTTGTGGCAGGAGAAAATGGAGTGGGAAAGAGTTCACTACTGCGACGATATATAGAGGGTGTATTTAGTCCCTCTCCGATTGTTTCAATAGGAACCGATTTTAACGTAAAAAAAATAGAAGTTGATCAAAGCCTTACTATAACTCTTCTCTTTTGGGAATTTAAAAATATTGGGAGAAGCCGTTATATGTTTCCCTATTATTCTAAGGGAGCACAAGCAGCAATACTAGCTATTGATTTAACAAAGGATTTGAATATGAAGTTAATTCAGAGATGGGTTGGTCTATTGCGATTAGAGCGCGAAAGTATTCCCATCATTCTTTTTGCAAATAAACTAGATCTTAAAGATCATATTGTTTTAAAAAAAAGAGACTTATACAATATTGTGGATAGTTTCTGTTTATTTGGTATGTATAGAACATCTGCAAAATTAGGGGTCAATGTTGAGAAGGCTTTTAATCGTCTTTTATTTACAGTTTTAAGGGATGGATTTTTTCATAAAATCAGTTAGTTTAATATGTATTAAAAGCAGTATTTTGATGTTACATTGAAAATTTAAATATATTCTTTTTTTATTATTCGGTTTAATAAAATTCAATAGAGTTATGATATTAAATGATCATAATAATAGAAAATAAGAATTGAATTAAAATGAGTTCAAATAAAGAAAGACATGCAAAACTGGTGGGGGAAAGAGTTATGTTATGTCCAATTCGAATTGAAGATGTGCATCTATTTCATAAATGGATTAATGATATAGAACTTACCAAGTATTTAATGATTTTACCTGCTGTGTTAACTATTGAAGACGAAAAAGAGTGGTTTGAGAGTTCCCGAAAATCCCAAGATAGTTTTACCTTATCAATTGTGCTGAAAGATAACCAGAGAACGATTGGAAATTTAGGTCTAAAACAAATTAATAAGAATGATGGGAGTGGAGATTTTGGGATTATGATCGGGGAAAAAGAGTATTGGAATAAGGGCTATGGCACAGAGGCTACAAAACTCATTTTAGATTTCGCGTTTAATGTTTTGAGACTTCATTCTATACATTTAAAGGTTTATAATTACAATAAGAGAGCATTAAGATCTTATGAAAAGATTGGATTTAAAAAATGTGGATATTTACGGGAATCCAAATTTTATGGTGGAAAATATCATGATATAATTCTAATGGATATTCTGGAAACTGAATTTAATGAGTCTTACATTAAAAACTTGGTTAATTCAGAAGAGTAATCCACTTATTTAACTTTCTAATCTCAATATACGTTTATTCTGTATAAATGTTATTTATCGATTACTCTAACATTTCTTTTGATAATTTCCTTGTTTCCATAATTATCTATAATTGTAAAGCTTACTTTGTATACCCCAGGTTTCCTATATGCATGTCGTGTCAGAATTATATTACTCGTGTCTCCATCACCAAAATCCCATTCAAAATCTAAAGCAATACTTTCTGGAGATCTAAAGACCGTTGGATGAAAGAGTGCGGGAAAGCCTACGGGAACTGGATAGGGTAATATATCAAAAAATCCAGAAGGAGGTTCATATCCATATTTTCCTTCAATAAAGTCATCAAAATTATCTAATTTCCCATCTGCCTTACGAATTTCATCTGTTTTCTCCTTCAATATATTTTGAACGATTTCAATATGAGCTTTTGTGGCTCGTTCAAGTCTATCTGGGGGTATTTTATCAATGGTATCTTCTTTTGTATGATAAAAAATAGACTTTCCAATGATCATTATTGAGGGAACATTTGAAAATACAAATGGACCTAAATCACTAACAGGTAAGCTTTTTGCAGAGACATAAGCTGCAGGCAATAATCTATATTTAAGTACAGCATCCATTACTATAGATGTTAGAATAGAATTATCTGTAATAAATAATCCACGCTTTTCATCATTACCAGTTCTAACTATCCCTCCGTCAGCTTGATTATAGAATCCATCGGAGGCTAATCCATCTAACATAATAAAAGTAGTAATTTTTCCAAGCATTTCTTGGTGTATCTTAACAAATTTATTAACACCAATTAAACCCGCTTCGTGCCCTGTCCATCCTACAAATTTTATGGTTTTTTCTCGTTTTTCTATTGGAATGTCTGCAAAAAATTGTGCCATTGTAATCATAGCGGCATTTGCTGCGGCATTATCCATTGCACCGTTAAAAGTTGAGTCCGTATGAGAACCAATGAGCACAATATCATCAGTTTGCCCCGGAAGGGTCCCAATTATCGTATTACTTGGTGCTTTTTCCGTTTGAACCCATTGAACTAATCTAACTTTTATTTTATTACCTTCTTGCGAACATAATTCTTTTAGATATCGCCCATCCATATTATTAATTGATAAAGCGGGCAATCTTCGCTTCCACCCATAAATTGACATATAAAAAATATAAGTACGAAGATCAAGCGGGGAACCGTTAATAAAAATAGCCCCTAGAGCTCCATGTTCCTTAGCAAGGGCTAAAGAATCAAAAATTCGATCAGTATAAGAAGGATAAAAGTTTAAAATCATTTTACCTTCGATCAATACTATCTTATCTTCAACAGAAATATTTTCGAAATCTACTGACGTTCCATTTCCCACATAAACTAACTCAGCAGTAATTCCTTCAGGTTCGGTAGAACCGGTCAACCAAACCGGAAAAGATTCAATAATTTGATTATTTGAAACGGAAAGAATACCGTCACTTAAAAGTTCAAGTACATACGCTTCAGCCCACCATCTTCGGAACTTAAATTCTTCCATTTTAACGTCGGATAATCCTGCTTTTTGTAACTCTTCGAAGATATATTGTTCTGCTTGAAGGGCTACTTTAGTTCCCGCCCTTCTATATCCAAAATCACATAAATTTTTCATAAGTCTATAAATTTCTCTACCATCAATACTATTTATGTCCATATTTAGGTCACCCTATAATTTTTAATTATGATTTCTAAATATTTATAGTTTATTTATAATATTTTCTTTTATAAAAGACTATAAAGAGTGAGAAATATTTAAATTACATTTTGGTCAGATTATTCTCTTAAATAAATAGAAATGTAAAAAAGGATTAAATAGAAAGAATGGTTTTCATTTAACTGTGTATATTAAAATTAAATTAATCGATTGAATATTTTATGACAAATTCTTTAGAAACTTTAAAAATAAGACTTTTAGAACATCAAGATATCACTAAGGTAAAAGTAAGGTTTAATGATACTGATGCGATGGGAATTGTTCACTTTAAAAATTATATGGTTTATTTTGATGATGGATTCGTAAGCTTTATGAATTCTTTAGAAGGGAAGCAGCCTGTTGAGCAGTTTATTCATCAAGGACTAGCTTTAGGCGTAAAACATGTGGATATCACTTATGAGAAGCCCGCAACATTTGGAGATTATATTCTTGTCAAAACTAATATAGACAAAATTGGAAATAAGTCATTAACTTTCTATCACGAACTCTCCAGAGAATCAGATGGAGAAATTGTCGCAATAGTAAAGGCCACTCGATTTGTAATGGATTTGAAGACAAATAAATTAAGAAATGTAATGTCATTTTTTAAAAATTTTATTCAATAGACTTATAGAAATTTAGCTCGATTAGATTGCTGATTGATATTCAAAATATGGTATTTAAAAGTCAATATTGTTATTAACATATTATGGATGTGATCCATGAAGTTACCAAAAATGCTAATTTCATAAGTAAAACCGAATATAAAGTTAATAAATTTCTTTCTTTAAAGCTTGAATATAAAAGGACAGTTATATTTGTGGGGGGAAAAAGATTTCGTAATTGCAAATATTTACTCTTAAATTTAAATACTTTAGAGCAAGAAAGGATGGAAACTATTAATTCAATCGACCAAGTTGCTGAAGCCTTGAATCATGATTTACATGGGAACTTTTCAACCAATAAACAAATAAATCCTCAGGAAGAGTTTTGGGGTCACTGTTCTAATTTACAAGCGTGGTATGAAAATAACTACGATTCAAGACTTTTACATTCTAATTTAGCGTTTCCATTACTTAAGCAATTGGCAAAGGAAGGAGACCCTCAGGCTCGAAAAGCGTTTAAGGAAGAAATAGCAAAACGAATAGAGTCAGAATATCCTAATGTGGTGCAGTACCTCATTAAAGAGGGTTATTTAAAATATTTAGGTGTAGAAGAATTGAAATATTTGAAAGAAAAAATTAAAAATTATAAAATAAGTAAAATTATAGGTAAATTCTTCTATAAAAAGGAGATTTTCAAATCTGCAGCTTTATTTTTAGAAAGAACTTTAGAATTGAATCCTAAAGATCAAGAATGTCAAGAATTATTAAGAGAAATTTATGAAACTGATGAGGAAAAGATTGCTAGATATTTGAGAACGCTTGAGGAAGAGCCAAATAGAAGAAAACTCAAAGCAAAGCTTATCGTTTTATATACTCAAAGGAATGAATTCAAAAATGCGATGAGCATTCTAAATAAGGATTCGCTCACAGAACATACAAAAGAAACCTATGAATTAATGAAGGCGATAAGGAGATTAGAAAAAAATACGCTTATTAAAAATTCAATTATTTGGTCCCAGGTATGTATAAAGTTGATTCAAATATTAGCTTTAAAATCAAATCCAATTCTTATGAGATATATATATAAAAACATAAATATCGGAAATCAAATTCAATATATAAGTAAAGATGTTGTCAACTTATCCAAAAAAGCCCTGGAAAGAAGCGAAAATGATCTCGAAATTAAAGCTAATGTAGGAAAAATCTTTTATATCCTTAATCAATATAACGATGCGACTCAGATCTTCAATGAATTAATCCGATTAACTCAAAAAAATCGTGAATATAAATTACAATTAGGTAAAATCTATATAAAAACAAAAAAATATAAGCAAGCAATCGAAATTTTAAAGGATTTTGAGTGGGACACCATTAAATCGTTGAATTTTAAAAATATTTTTAAAAATGATGAATTTAAATTCTATTTATTCTCATTCTGGAAAGCGATAGGTAACTTTTTTTATCAACAGGAAAATTATTATAAGGCAATTGAGGTTTATCATGATCTTTTAGATTATGATACAGAATCTTTTTTCCTTCGAACAGTCCAAGAACTCACCATATTGAATAGACTTATTACTTGTTATAAAAAAACAAATCAAATTGAAAGAATATATGAGCTTATGGATATAGAATTATCTGAATATGGTCGAAAGGAAAAATTTCCTAATAATTATTTTAAGTTTATTAAAAAATATTCCTCATAAATTTATTAAAAGAGGGAATCAAATAGGATTCTCTTTATATGGGGAGTTAAAAAATTGAATAAGCGACTTGTTGCTTCTTCCTGATAAGTTAAATAATCGGATGGGATGTTTTTCAATCTTTAATTTTTCTTTTTCTGAGAGTTCTTCAAATTCTTCCTCAGTATACACTTTTGAAGGAAAATAATCCTTATCTTCAAATAATTGGGAATTAATGACCGATAAATCCCTAAAAACACCTACTTGACATCCAAACACTAAAGCTGCACGATATTCAAAGGAAGTTAAAGGATCGACTCCAACTCCAATTACCTTAATATTCTTTACTGATTTGCGATTTAATAGTATTTCAGCCCAATATTGAATGATTTCTTGGACATTCTGAGTAACTATCTTATTATTTTTAATTTGATTGCCTTCTTCTAGTGAAATATCACTTTTTGTAATCTCAGCTAGCTTTTGATTTATTTTAGCCGTTTTTAATGTCTCATCAGAGAGATTTAGATAGGATTTTTTATATTTAATAGCTTTTCCTTCTATTCTACGGGAAATTAAAGTAAATGTTTCATTTGTATAAATTTCCAATAAAGAATTCTCAATAAGTCTCTTAGTATTCATCTGAGTCTTCGGCATTGAACCAGCGATTATGATTATATTTTTTTCAAATCGAGCGTTCTTAATATCATACTTATTTTTAAGTTCTTCAATTGAGTTTTGATCTTGAAACCGGCTAATTAAACCTAGTAATAACAGTTGCTTCACTTGCCTTAACCCTATAATCTTATCTTCAAATTTGTATAATAAATTAATCGTTTTCAAGGTTGTAGTAATCATCCAACTTGCATTACTATAACGTATAGCAGTTAAATAATTTATTAAAGCCTCTATAATATTGCCTAAAAATAAATTAAATAACCCTAAGTCAAAATAAACCCAAGGTATATTCACGCCAATTTCTTTTTTATCTATACATTTTGCGATAACATTCTTAAAAATAGGTCTAGAATATTGGAGAATTTGATAATTATCATTATGAGAAATTTCCAAAATGAAATAATTTCCTACTGCATATGAATCATCGGGATCGTTTATATAAGCTTTTTCGTAATATTTTAATGCTTTGTCTAAATCTCCTTTTGCTTTCCACCACCCTCCTAGAATCGAATAGGCATCAGAATCCTTTGGGTTTTCTTCAATTGATTCCTTAATTATGTTTTTAGCACGAAGATATTGACTACTATCAGTGCTGGGAGCGCTTTTAGAGAGTGCTAATCCATACTCTCTCTTTAATCGGGGAGTTAACCCAACTTTTTGCTGATACCATTTTAAAAGAGCTATAATTTCCTCCCATTTTTTAAAATCTTTTCCTTCTTCAATAGAACGAGCAAGACTGACAATTCTATATACATATTTCTCAACCTTCTCTAAATTAGGAGCTATCTCCACAACAGTTTTAAACCGATTTATTTCTTCTTTCATTTCTTGGTCAGTCATATAAGCCCCATAATTCTCTACATACATATCTAAATTATCAATCATTTCTTGAAAACCAGCATCAGTGTTTTCCAAAATTGCAGAAACCCGATTAAATGTTCGTTGAATATTATCTGGTATTGGAAATTCTGATTTATAAATTCTATCGTGCGCAATTTCACTCCATGCATGTTGTAAAAGCGTTCTTACTTGTATTTCAGAGTATAAGGTTTCCATTCCCTCAAAAATATGTTTTCTCATTTCTTCAGAAACTCCAATTCCATCACATTCTTCATCTTCATCTTCATAATTTCTTTCAATTACTTCATAATCTTGGTAAGAGATTTCTGATTTCTTTCCAGAATCTTGGCAAGAGCTAATTCGTTGAAAGGTTAGGTCTATTAATAAAGAAGATTCAAGATTTAGTTGAACAATATAATGTTTTGATAAATATCCAAACTGAGAAACACCCAGATTTTTGAGCTTATCTTCGCTTTCTTCCCAGAAGACACGGAATTCCTTCTCTATGAGCTTAGAACATTCTTCTACTCCTTTTAATGTAGGAAAAATGCATCGCCCCCCACATAAATCGGTTAAATCTTGAATAGGATTGCTACTATATTTTTTCTTTTTTCCAGGACGCTGAATTTTTTCAGCAAAACTTACAATATCTTTTGCTCTGGTTTCTACAATTCCTTTACCAATCCTTTGTTCAATCTTTTGTAACACTTTCAATATTACCTTCGAGAGAAGAACATATTTGGGGCGAGCTTTTTTAAATTCCTTGATTTCTCTTATAAATTCCTCTTTATCTTTTTCCATTTTTGAATTGGACATCTTTATGATATATTATAATTTTTATTTTTATAATATATTTTATTATATCTTTCTCTACAGATTTATATCAGAAAAATTATATAATAAATATAACCGCTGCGATTACTGTTAAATATTTATCTCCATGTGCTAATTCATTTTCAATAGCGATATATTTAGATTCAGAAATTATATTTTCTAATTCTTCATTATTCAATATTGACTCTAATCCCTTAATTCTTAGACCCGCAGCATTGGCAACCATACTAACTGCACATTTTTCCGCAAATTTTCCTGTAGTTTCTTTATTACTATCTTCATCATTATGTTCATAAACATATCCTTGAAGTTCTGTATCTGTTGATCTTGCAATTCCCAGAGCACAACTAATCTTTTTATCCTCTTGAGAAGTATGATTTTCAGCTAATACTGTATATACAATTTCTCCTTTATCTATATATGATAATCCCTCTTTTCTACTAATTTCTTGACAATTTGGCGGGATAATAGAAGACACTTTTACTAAATTATACGAAGCGATCTTCGCATCTTGCAATGCTGCCTCAAAACTAAGCAATTTAGTTTCAGCTGTCCCCGAACCTTTGGTTAAAAAGAACTTTTTAGGCTTTAACATTTCTTTAAGTTAATGGTCGATAATATTTAAATAGTCTTGCCCATTTTTCCCTTCTAACTCAAGAACTTTAATTTAATCCTTATTTTCATTTTTTTTATACGTATCCTTAAATACATCTATTTGAATACTATAAATATCATCATATTCATTTTTATTGAGCGATACAATCATGTCACCATTTTTGACAATCTGTTCTTCTCCCCATGGAGCTTCGATCTTTACATTAGGTCCCTCATATTGGAACCCCCACACCGTCCCTAGAGCCTTATATTCCTTATATTCAGGGACTTCTGGAGCATCACCAATCAATTGATATCTTTGATTAAACTTTTCTTTAGTAACTATATACTCTTCCCCAGACGGGTTTTTTACAATTACATCACCAGCCTTAGCTTTGTTTTTTGTGCGCTCCTCTCCATCTATAGAGGTAATTATTATTTCCCCATCATTAGCATTTCTTGCTAGTACCTTCGTCGATTTCTCATATTTCTTTACTAAATCATTATTTAAGGCTTTTTTATATAATTCAATTACTTCTTCTCGGGCTAATTCTTCAAATTTCTTTTCTGAGTCTGAATTCTGGTCGTTCATAGCTTTGAATTTCCATAGAAAAATAATTTCAATAAATTATAATAATAAAAAATGAGTTAATATAAAATCTTTTAGATTAAGATTATGTATCGTTTTTAGAAATAATTAAGAGCATACTAAATAATGATAATTTGTTTTAGTTTAATTAGATTAAATAAGGAGGATCTAAAATTTGACTCAATCCTCTCACAATCAATGTGATCTCTATATCCTCCGAAATTATTAAAACTTATAATAATATTCATCTAATATATTATATAGAAATCAAATTGTAACTATGAAATATTACCATTTAAAAA
>SDNL01000062.1 GCA_004524365.1 Promethearchaeota archaeon
ATGTTTGGTCCAAGTAATATCAGAAGAGACGGAAAACCAAATAAAAAGACCCCAATTTCAACAATTATTGACCATATAGATTATATTGTTCAGAAGATTGGAATAGATCATGTAGGATTTGGTTCTGATTTTGATGGCACCACTATGCCCTTTCAAATGGAAGATATAACTAAATTACCAAGAATTATTGATTTATTAAAAGATCATGGCTATAAAAAAAGATCTATTGAAAAAATTGGATATAAGAATTGGTTGAGAGTAATTAAAGAAACGTGGAAATAATAAACGATAAACTTAATCAAGTTTCTAATAAATAAAAGATAGTAATCTTATTAATCAGCTTAAATAGATTTCAATATGAAATTAATGAGTAGTGATTTACGATCTGAAGAAAAAATTGATCCTAAATTCACCTGTGATGGAGAAAATATTTCTCCTCATTTAAAATGGGAAGACGTTCTTGAAGACACAAAAAGCTTTGCACTTTCTTGTATAGATGTCGATTCAAAAGCAGGAACTTGGATTCATTGGTATGTGGTGAATATCCCAAAAAATATCAGAGAAATTGTACAAGGAGGTCCAATTCCGGGGAAAGAGTTAGAGAATGATTTTGGGAATATAGAGTATGGAGGACCATGTCCTGAGAAAGGCGAGCACCGATATTTTTTCACTCTGTATGCTCTTAATGTTGAGCAAATTAAAAATGTCAATAAAGCTAATTTTGATGACAAAGTGTCAAAGATCATGATTGAATCCGCAGAGATAATAGTTAGATATGAGAGAGGGTAAAAAAAGGGATTTTTTATAATGATTTTTATTTACCATAGATAAGTAATGGAATATTATTAACTGCCACTCAGAATATGTAGATAATTAAAAAAAAGAAAAAAAATTTATATTTATTCTAATTCTTTTTCCGGCGCTTCTCCACCTTTGACTTTAAACATAACCAAGAATGCTATTGTTATACAAATCAAGATAAAAGGAAACATAATAATATATCTAAAATTTCCTAAGAATCCAAATGCAGAGAGGAGCCCTCCAAATAACACAGGAGCTAATGCATAAGCCGCTTGATTAAATGTATAATAAATACCCGTATAAATCCCAATCTCCTCTTCTGGTGCTAAAGACCAGATAATTGGAAAACTATTCACTATGAAACCCATCCATGGTATAGAAATCAACGCTAACATAGTCAATGTTATCAGAGGTTGATGATTATTAAATATCATCGGAACCACCACAAAAGACATTATTGAAACTGAGATAATAATCCACAAGAGAAATATCTTAACAGCATTTTTCCTCCCTATTTTTTTCCATTGTCCAACGAGTCCAACAAAATATGCAACGATAACCATAGGACCAGAATATGCTATAAAAAGAGTCGATGCTGTCCCTTCTGAGATGTTAATATACTCTACAGCAAAACTTGAGAAAAAGGATTCTACAGACGCAAATGCCAAATACATGAATATTATTGTTACTAAGAAGAATGCAAAATTTTTATTTTGTTTTAAAATTCGACCTGCTTCACTATAGCTCCGAATTCTTAATTTTTTCCTTTTTTGGACTTCAACAGGCTTATTAGAGATGCTAACTTTAAATGTTGATGAGTCAATTTCTAATCTATTATTGTTTATTTCTAAAAGTTTCTCGCCCGTGGGGGTTTCCTTAATGAAAATGTTTTGTATTACTAATAAAACTATCATTAAAGCACCCACTATTATAAATCCAATTGCATCAAACAATAATGTTCCTTCTTCTAAGGGAAGGATTGCAACTAGCATAGGAATTAAAAAACCTATTATCCCTCCAATATTTGCTATTAATTGTTGAAGCCCGCTTGCTTTGGAATATATTTTGTCAGTTGTATAATCTGGAAGAATTGCAATAGATGCAGATCGAAATATTGACATAGCGATATCAAAAAGTAAAACAACCAAAATTAAAGCAGCTATTAATCTCATCCAAGGAATAATCACGAAAAATACTACTGAACTAAGAGATCCTATTATTATATATGGCATTCTTCTTCCCAATCTACTTTTTGTACGATCACTCAAATCACCAAAATATGGTTGTAAAAGTACAGCTACAAGATTATCTATAGCCATTATTACCCCAACTATTAAATCTACGTAAGGATTTCCTTCAAGAATGGCGCGAATCAATAATGGAACTTTAAAATTAAAGTAGGACCAAGCTAATAACACGATAAAAAAGGATAGAGAGATTAATACTGTCCGTTTAAAATTCAATTTCTCTGGGTCAGTTGGTTTCATTCGAGGTTCATAAGGAAGTATATTCATTCTTAAATCTTCAGAATTATTCACAGAATTTTTTTCTTCATCATTGCTTTCCAAGGTTTTCACCATTAAACAGAAATTATTTTAAATTTTTAAAAACTTAAAACTAATCATTTATGAAATAATTAAAATCTTTTTATCAGTAGTAATAATGTAGATTAGGATTTTATTGAGATTTAACCTATAATTTCAATTAAAATAAAAATAAAAAAAAAATTTACAATATATCTTTATATTCAGAAATATCAATTTTTTGTATTTTATCATTGTGTAATTTATCCAAATCAATTTGCATCTCATCATATTTCTCCTTTGTAATGGGAAATCTAAGCAGCGATAATAAACCAAGAATCAAAACAATTGCAGGAAATATGAAAATAAGTGCTCTTATTCCAAAGGGAGCCTGTGCTGAGATGGGTTCACCCCAAATATGTTGTAATCCAACTCCACTAAATACAAAGAATATAGAGAGATACACTCCTATTGTCGATAATCGTATAATTAAAGCATTAACTCCATAATACGCTGCTTCTCTTCTTATTCCTGTTTTCAACTCGTCACTATCGATTATTGTGCTCATCATCATATCCCTACCGAACATTATACCAGCAAATCCTATTCCGGCTAAAATATAGGCAATTAGAGCACCAATTGGCTCCCAGACAATCATAAATGGAACTAAAACAAGAATTAAAGATCCAAGCGCAAGTAATTCTGCCTTTCGCGGACCCATTTTATTGAAAAGCTTACTCCATGGAATCATAAAAAGAATAGCTACGATAAAAACTAATGCAAGGTAAACCGATTGAAGAGTTGCTTGGGTAATTGGAGGGACTAAAACAAATTTGAGGAAATGTGGAGAGATGATGGGGAAGAGTCCAAAAACATACCAAACTGCTAAATTTGTTAAAACATAAGTCCTGAATGGTCTATTGTTGAAGGTAAATTTAACTGATTCAAGGAAAGTAGGAGCATTTAAAGGATCTTTTGAAAATTCAACTCGTTCTTTTATGCCAAATTTAACAAAAAGAAAACCAAATATAGTTGTAATTATTGCCATTATTATTGCTCCATAGATATAACCCATTGTTTCTCCTGTTTCTAGTCCTTCTCCGACTAGTAATGTGGGTATCAGAGTTGCTAAGAGTAGTCCAATAACATTAAAAATTTGCACATAATTATTTGCTTTCGCTCTATCTTCTAAATTCTGAAACATTTCCGGAAAGAGAGATGTTTGATTTAAGCTATACATAGTATATACTGTGTCAAAGATATTTATGATTATGAGGAAATAAATAAACATTGATAATTCGCTTCCAAAAGGAGTCCATAATAGAATAATTAAAAGAATAAGAGGAACAAGACCTCCTATTATAAAAGGTTTTCTTCTTCCCCATCTTGAAGTTGTCCTATCTGAGATTGCACCCAATAACGGATCATTTATAGCATTCCAAATTGTCCACACTATAAAACCAATCGTGATGGGAAGTAAATACTCCTCCCCTAATAGCACTAGATAATAATTAAAAATATAGAAGCTGAACATCTGATAACTCATCGTATCTGCTATACCAGCGAAACTATAAAATATCGTTTCTCTTTTTGTAATTTTCTGGCTTCCTTTACTAATTTCTTCACTCATTTTTTTGTAAAATATATAATTCTTTTTTATTGTAATTTAATTCTTTAAATATTTAAAATTATAATTTGAATTAATAAGATTTTATAAAAAATCTTTTTCAAAATTAGAGAATTTCTTATTGATTCAAATTTTTAACAAAGAATATTTTAAGAAAAAGATTTTATCTCCTATTTTATAAAAAAATATTATAATTAGATTTAGTAATTAAACTTTTCTCAACAATTTTTCACTCATAGAGGTTTGAAGTGAATCATAAAAAGTCGAATAATATTTCTGATAAAATTCTTTCTTCTTTTTCATTATTTTTGTTTTCTCTTCCCCTTGGATCTCCCGATCTGTCCAGAAGATTTTCCCATTATTTAATAAATTCATTTTTCTTTCTTTTTTAATAATTTCTCCACCTTTTATGACATATTCAATATCTTTAAATGCTTTTTCAAGTTTTTCATAATCTTTAGATAAATCTATATCACTCAGATCAATATTAAGAATATTAACATCGCCATCTGAGCCTAATGAAAATGATCCCTTAATATCAGCTAAACCTAAGGATTTTGCAGGACTCGCTCTCGTAATAGTTATAAAGTCATTAAAACTTAATATCTCACTATTTCCATTTAAAGAACTATTTTTTAAGAAATCCTCATTCATATCCTTCATATAGGAATCCCGGGCTTTTTTACTGATTAACCAAGTCATTATTTCTGGAAGATCCTTTACATTGGAATAATTTGGATAATTGAAGCTTAATTGAATTTGCCATTTGTTTTTCACTTTTAAAGCTAATTCAATCGCATTTGCCCACATAATACAATGGTTTTTATTTTTTTTATCAAATCTTCGAAAAGTGACAAAAGAATCTCCTTCTGATTCATTCGCCGATCTTATAACTTTAGTGTTGTTTTCATTAGAATTCAACAAATCATTTATCAAACGTCTATCTGAAGTTATTAAAGGGTTTAATTTGTCAAACCCTATAAAGCCTAGATCCACATCCACTAAGCTATTAGAGTTAAGAAAATCAATTAAATTCGCATTATCACCATCCATATTATAGGAATTTGCGTGTGCTAAGTGAAATACTTGATTACGGAATTCTGAATCTTGGTCTCCTCTTTTTAATTCAGTGAAATCAATACTATCTAAAACAATATTCAAATTATCCTTAGCAATTTGACTTTCATATCCCTCAATATGAGCATGAACCGAATGGGGAAGCATTAAATATTCAGCTGCTTTTGTAAGATTTTTATAAACGTCTAAAGCTGTGAAATTATACAATTTCCCGCCTTTTTCGATATTTTCCCTTAATATTTTAAAATTCCACGCCTCTGCTTCAAATGGATTATAAACCTTTATTCCAAACCCTTTACAAGATGATAATAAGTCTGATAGAAAATAGGAAAGTTCTTTTATCTTACCTCTTTGAAACTCATCTTCTAAAGCCCATATATTACTAACATTTAATAACATTCCTTTATCTAATACTGGTAGATTTGAAAAATCAAAAATTGTCTGTTTGGAAATGGAGGGATACACATTTGCATCTATTACGAATGTATAACCATTTTTAATATATTCTTTTGCTATATTTTCTAAAGTTAATCTATTCCAGTCTTTTACAAATTCTCTCTTTTTTGTCCCTAATAATCTTGCCCAATTAACTTGTTGAGACGCGATATGTGCATGAATATCAACAGCTGCCGGAATAACTGTTTTGCCTGAAGCATCTATGTCTTTTATATTATTTTGGGATGAAAATTTTTCTACAATCTTTCTTTTCTCAATGAGAATATCTTTCTTTTCACCTTCAATTCCATTAAGAGGATCAAAAACGAAACCATTTTTTATTAATAATTTTCCCATTTCAAATACACATCATATTAATCTTCTTTATTATTTATTATTTTAAATGAAAAGTGTAAAAACTTTAGCAAATTTGGATAAAATTTTTTATCTATTTAATGTAATTATTCTTATTGTGGTAGATATTTATATTATATACTAATTGAATATTAGATTTAATAGAGTATTATAATAATATCTAATTATAGTTAAAGGAATATTTCTTTTATTTTGAATAAATATTCACTACTCAATCTTGCATAAGAGAAACATTATTCCAATAAAAATTTAATCTTGATAGTTTCTAAATTCTGAATTCATCCTAATTTTTAAACAAATTAAGAAAAATATAAAGCTAATCAAAAATGAAAATAATAAAATTTTTCTAGTACGTATTATTTACTTTAAGATTATTCCTTTTTTTACTAAAAGATCTATTAATCCTCCTAATAATATTAAAAATGGATCAATACGAAAAGCAAATGAATATGATAAAAAAATGATAAAGCGTTGCGTTCCATAATCAAAAGTAAAAAATGGGAAAAAGCTACAAAATACTGCTAAACATCCAGAATAGATTAATAAATAATCTCCATTTTCATTATTAATATAAAGTAAAAAAGCCCCGATTAAAGCGATTAGACCCCAAATTAATGTCAGAAAATACGGTAATAAAAAAATTATAAATCCAGAGAAATAATATCTAAAATCAATCAGATAAACTATTCCTGTAAAAGTTAACATTATACCACCTATTATTCCTGACCAAAAACCTAATTTGAATCTGTTTTCTTCTAATGTAAAATTTATACTAATTCACCTTTTTTAATTAGCTAGTTAAGATATAATAAATATATATTTTATCGTAATTTGGAAATTTATATAATCTCTTTATTATTTTTTAAATTAATTCTTTTTTAATATCTAACTGATGATCTATCGCTTTTACAGTTTGAAAACAAACTTTTATACAATCATTTATTATCTCTGAAGAGCATTTATCGGGCGTGTCCTGAGAGGAATGTATAAATTTGGAATCCTCGTCAGAATGAATAAAACTAATTTGAAAATTCTTTTTAGTTTTTCTTACAAATTTTTTAAATGATCTATGGTCGCTGTCTGGATTTAATAATTTAGAATAATTTTTTATTTTAATATTTAATTTTTGAGCGGAATGATTGATAATTTGATTTAAATTTTTATTAATTTTAATTTGGAAAAGACCTGTTTTTCGAATTAAGCCTATATAACTCCCCACCATATCAATATTAATAAGATATGACCGATTAAGATCATATTTTTCTTTGAGCTGATCATAATATTTTTCACAAAAATGTTTAGACCCCCTTAAACCTCCTTCCTCAGCCCCAGTCCATAAGAAAAGAATATCTATATTTTTAGGAGGATTTATGGAGAAATGTTTTGCCAATTCAATCAATACTGCTACACCACTTGCATTATCAATTGAACCAGAGGAGGGAATTTCTTTCAAAACAATAATTAATAATGGACCCGTAATAAAAATGGCCAATATAGAAAGAGTAATATTTACAAATAAAAAAATTTGGAAATTCTCCAGGGGATCTATAAATCCGAAGAAAAAATCAAATAGGAAAAACAAAATTACTCCCACATAGATTGCCGTAACTATTTTATAAAACATAAAAATAATTTTTTGATATTTATATGAGATTATAGCTGAAACTGAATCATAATGTGCCGTGAATATCATTAAAGGCTTCTCATTTTCTTTTTTTTTACTATTTATAAAAGTTAATAAATTTTTAGAATTTTCTTTAGGAATTAGGCTAAGTTTTCTCGTCTTTTGAAATAAATTTTTCGAAAAGAAAAAAAGAATTATTATTAATATCTGCCTTAACATAATCAAATTGATTAAAACAAGTAGATATCCAAGTCTTAATAGAATTGCTATTGTACTTGTCCAAGTGAAATAATCTCTCTTTGAATTTATACCATGTGAACTCAATTCATTTTCAATATAAGTAATAGCTTCTGTTTCTCCAATAGAGGATGCGCTACGATCAAAAGCTAATGCTTTTATATGATTTAATCCATCCTCTTTCTCTTTTATTATATTTATCATCAATAATATTATTTTGAATTAGCTTTTTATTAAAATATTTTATTTTTAAAAATTCATATATTTAATAGAAAGATATTTTTAGAAATTATAAAATTTATCTTTAAAATTTATGATCTTTAAAATAATACAGAAAATTAACAAGCTTTAATTATGTTGATAAAATTTTATTATGATTATTTAAATTTTTTTTCTTTGATACTCAAATAATTTTCTGTATTTATTTAAAATTATAAAAAAAATTTTATAAAATTTATAAATTAAACTTAAACTTCTATTTCCAATAACTTTTGAATTTTTTTTATATTAAATTTAAACATAAATATTGAAATATATTTAAGACATAATCCATTAAAATGAATATTTAAAAACAAAAGAAAAGACTTATAAAGTTTTAAATATAAAATAGATCTTAATAAAACTTTAGTAATAAAAAAATCAAAAAACTTTGGTTTTAAAAAAATGGAAAAGAAAAATCTAGTAATAATCGTTTTAGCCGTTCTATTAGTAGCTTCGGGAGTAGGTAATATTATTCTAGGAGGATTTTCAGGGCTTTTTGCAGCACCAGAAGCAAAAAATATCTTAAGAAACGCAGATTCAGAAGCAGGTGCTCCTGCGGTATTGGATCCTATTGATTCTTGGGATAGCGTTTCAAACGATCTTATAAGACACGTTTGTGATACGTTATGGTGGTATGATTTAAAAAAACCTGAAGATATAGAAACTGCTACTCTCTCTATGAAACTTGCCGAAGGATTTGAATGGAAATCTGGTGAAACTGAACTTCAAATAGAATTGAAGGAAAATATCTGGTTCCATGATGGATCTAAATTTAACGCAACAGCAGTTAAATTTACAATAGACAGAATTATGTATTTCGCTAATTATACCGGTACTTTAACTGGAACACATGTAGCGGATCCAGGATTCTTGTTCTATACTTTTGATAATGAACCTATTATTAACAGAACCGTTATCAATAGTGAATATAATGTATCAATCTTTACTAATATGCCATATGGTGTTTTAGTGCCTTTATTAAGTTATGAGGCATGTGTAATCTTACATCCAGCTACTACACCTGCAAATGAGTATTTGGAATTAGGACAAGATACATTAGTAGGAACTGGTCCATTTAGATTTGTGCATTATATAGCTGGTGAAGAAGTTAAATTTGAGAGAAATCCATTATGGTGGGGTAGTACAAACATCTATTGGGATGAAATTATCTGGGTTTATTATCCAGACACAGTAACAGCAAATCAAGCAATGTTGGCAGGAGATGTAGATTATCTTGGTGGATGTTTACCATCTTATATCACTCAATTCAAAGCGAATCCAGAAACGGTCTTTATCGATTTAGGAAAAAGTACTATTTATCGATATTGGGCATTCAATAATAAAAAAATACCGCTTGCTCAGAGAAAAGCACTTTCTTACTGTTATAACTATTCTTATTTCCTTGATGTAATTGAACAAAATGTTTCAATTCGCGCTCATCAAATGCTGCCACCTGGATTCCCATACTATAATGAGAGTTTTCAAGCAGCTTATTATGATCCAACAATAGCTCGACAAACATTAATCGATGCATATCCAACAGAAACTGCAGGATTAACTGCTCAAGATGTTGGTGTGAATACTACAAATGATAATGCTTGGAAAGCTTTGGAACTCGGAAGTTGGGATATCTTACAATGGGAAGGCTCACCTTGGAGCGCAGATACAGTAATTCAATTCCAAACTGATGCCGATTTGGTAGGTATAACCTTAAGTCCAGATCTTTATGATTGGCCAAGATATATTGATGTTTCAACAGATACACCAGATGATCTTGAAGTCTGGTTTACTGGATGGGGTCCTGATTATCTTGATCCATACAACATGATGGCTCCATTATTAAGTAATGAGTCTTCGGCAAATCATATTCAATTCAACGATACGTTAACTTATGATTACATTAGAGCATATGAAGCTGCTACAACTGAAGGGGACAAAGAATATTATGTCTACAAAATACATGAGAGAGCTGTTTTAGAACTATATTGTCATATGCCAACATCCTATGATAAAGTCTACTATGTTCATGATAAAGACTTGGGAAATGTAGCATATAACATTATGGGAAGTCTATATTTAGCTGAATCTTACATGATGCCTTCTTAAGGAAGGAAATTCTTAATAATTAAATCTTAATTTTTTTTTATTTTATTATTCAATCATTCAAAAATCTATTTGAATTTTGGTTCTGAGTTTAAATGAAATTAATAATTTTCATTTTGAAGAATTATTTAAAGGCTAAAATTTATACAATCTTATCTATAAGCTTTTAATATAGTAATAACTGTAAAAATTAAATTATTATTCAATCAAACACATCCTAAATTTTATAAAGATTTAAATTAAATATAACTCTGATTAATGAAAACCTATAAAAGTGATATATCCCCTGTTGGGTTTTTTTTTGATATTTTTTCAAACGAATTATTTCATATACCTATATTACCCTTACCAATGAGGATTGATAAGGTTATAAAAGGAGAAACTACATACTTTATAAGATACGATATAGAGACATTGAATGAGATTTCTGAAAAATTTGAGTTTTCTATTAATTTCAATTCTTTTATTAGAACTGGTATCAATAATTTAATAAAATTCATGAAAGAGAATTACCTTAAAATTTCATCTTTCAAACCTAAAAAACAGGAGATCTTAAAATGGTTCCATGATTCTTTTTTTTTAGAACTCAAATGTCCTGATTTAATCGAAGATTTTACATATCTTGTTTCAGCTTTCTTAAAAACATTTCAAAAAATCTCTGAAAACAATTTAAAAAACCCTGAAAATGTAAATTTTTTACTTTTGTATTGTGAAGATATACTAAATTATTATCAAAATAAATTAGAAAAAAATGTTATAAATATTGAGCAAAATGGCAAAATTGAGCAAGAAAAGATATATATTAGTAAAAAATCGAAGATTTATCCAAGAATTGTGGAAGCAGATATGACACTTTCAAAGCTAAAAAGTGATAAAATAATATCTAAGAAATTTGTTCCTTATCTAATTTATGATGATATTATAGAAACTTTTTATTATAATAAAAAATTATTGAAAGAAAAAAATAAGGCATATTTTAATCTCAATCTTTATCTGGAAAATGGTATAATTATTAAAGGATCAAAAACATATAAGCATAATAGTCAGATTTATAGTGATGTACTCTATACAATCATTCTTAATGATTTGGAGCTATTGTAGATGAAATTTAAAAGAATTGATATCGGAAGGCAAGGTAATTTTATTTTGGCGCTTTTATTAATTCATTTTGTTTTTTTTGGCTATTTATGTAATATATATAAAAAAGAAATAGGTGGGAGTATTATTTTTCTACACGAAGTTATGTTTAATCCCGCTTCTTTTTTCGCACCTATTATATTGTTTATAATTATATTTATCCTTGTTTTTCGAGAACCTTTTTACGAATATGGTTTAAGAAACGCTATTTGGACCATTCCTATAATAATATTAGAATCTTGGATATGGTATTGGTTTATATATGGGTTTACTTTTGATTTGATTATATATTATTTTACAAGAATTCAAGGTTATCTTACTATATTATCATTAGTTGTAGTAGTTTTATCTGCTAGTTTTGTAGGTGCTATTGCAAAAGTAAAATATGAGGAATACACGAGACTAGAATTAGAGTCTTAAAGCAAAATTGAAATAATAACAATTAAAAAAAGGATATAAAAAGTTTATGAGTTTGGTAAAATATATTGTCAGAAGATTATTAGCTATGATCCCAGTGATTTTTGCGGTCTTAACTTTAACTTTTATTCTTTCTAGATTAATGCCAGGAGACCCCGTCATTAGATTATTACAAGCACAAGGTATTCCACATCCTAATCCAGAAGTTATAGCGGCAAAAAGAGCAGAATTAGGATTAGATCTACC
>SDNL01000063.1 GCA_004524365.1 Promethearchaeota archaeon
ATGAATCCCCCTTTTTCAAAATCTCGTACGCAATATCCGTGGTTTTGGCTTGTAATGAAACATTTCTGAGTATCAGGATTGATTACGGTTTTATTTCCTCCTCTATGTCCATATGGGAGTTTATAAGATTCTCCTCCCGCTGCTATCCCGATTATTTGATTTCCAAGGCATATGCCGAAAGTTGGGATTTCATTTCCAATTAATTCTCTACTAACTTCAATCGCATTATTATATAATTTGGGATCTCCTGGTCCATTAGAAATCAGAACTCCATTGGGATTATAAGCCATTATTTGATCATAATTAAAATTATAAGGTACCAAAATTACTTCAAGATTTCTTTTTACTAAATTTCGTATAATACTATATTTTACACCTAAATCTAGAATTACTATCCGCCCTTTTGGGTTTTGTGGGGAAAAAGTTTTTATATCTGATGTAGAAACTTCACTTGCTAAATGACGTTTGTTAGGATCTTCTGTTTCTTTAACTTTCTGCTTCAATTCTTTAATTTTAGGATTTTCCCCCGAGGGATATACTGCTAATAAACCCACTTGAACTCCTTCTTCCCGTAATATTTTAGTAATAGCTCGAGTATCTATCCATTCGATACCAGGAATTCCCTGTTCCTTAAGGAATGTATCAAGATTTTTTTCGCTTTCATAATGATGTGGTCTTTTACAACATTCATTCACCACGAACCCATTTACTTTAATTGAGTCGGATTCGAAATATTTAGTCAATCCGTAGTCATTATGTTCCCAAGGAGGAACTCCATAATTTCCTACTAAAGGATGGGTCATAATAACGATTTGTCCTTGATACGATGGATCAGTAAGAGTTTCATTGTACCCTGCCCCTGTTATTGTTGTAAACACAAGTTCTCCTGTTACAATGCCAGATGCACCAAAGCCAATTCCTTCAAAATAATGTCCATTCTTAAGCATTAAAATGGCTTTTTTTTCGTCGTTTTTATATTCCATTCTTAAAACTTGTTTGTTTTGATATTAAATAATTGATTTCTAAAATTTTTTTCCTTCATATTTGAAATATCATAAATTCTTGGGAATTATTATAAAAAGAGCATTAAATGAAAAATAGAATATAATAACTGAATTAAAATCTTATTAATGGAATAATAAATATTTAAAAATTCTGAAAAGGTAGGATTCAGTAATATTGATTATGAATTATCTCTACGTGGTTTAATATAGCCAACATACGCTGAAAAAATGGCTAAAATCTGAAATATCCACGCTAAGAAATAAAAGAAAGTAAAATGTGGGACTCCGAATAACACTAAAACTCTATCAATGAAGAAGGAAAGGAGTACGAGCATAAAATTTAGAGACATAGATGCAAGCGAAAGTAATTTTTTCTTTAGGAATGAATCATCTATTGATCGATATTCGATTAAAACGCGACTCATAAAGGGAACATAAATAACAAAAATCTGTATAAATAAAAATAGAAAACATAACGCATCAAGAAAGGTATTTCCTCTTTCATACACTGTAAAAGTGAAAATAAGTGTAAAAATCGTATAAATTATGTATGCAATGAATTTAGTATCCCAAAACTCTTCCTCGTACAGATAAATTTCAAACACGTAGGTAAAAAATGCTGCTATTGCTACGAATGCTAATGCAAAACGGAAATCTACAATTCGTAATAGAAACCAATACATCGGAGTTTGAGGATAGACTACATCAGGATTATTATATACATATTCTATAGGACCCCATAATGTGATTAATTTTGAAGACCATGAGAATATTACTCCAATCAAAATACTCAAGAAGACTAAAAATAAATAAAAGGTTCGTGTATTACGAAATTCCATATACTTTTGTGAGGCTAGGAGTACAAATGAGAAGGTAATAGCAATTACAAAAATCTCGTATATAAATCCAACTAATACGATAAAATCCATTTTTAATATATCAACCTAATAATAGAATTATTGATAAATTAAATAAAAGATTAAATAATATTTTTTTCCTTTTTCCATAAGAATAACAGAATAATATGAAATTGACATTTATAATTACGTAAAATGAAATTAGATATTAATTCGATTTGGATGAGTGTAAATATTCATTCTTGATTCTCTCACAAATCCTATTAAAGTGATTCCATAATCAAACGCTAAATTGATCCCTGATTCGACAGCTGCAGATACTGAGGCGAAAACGGGGAATTCGGCCATAATTGCTTTCAATAAGGAGTCACCAGTCAAGCGTCCTGTGGAAGTTAGAAATGTTCTCCTAAATGAGATCTCTCTCAAGATAAAATCGCCGATGACTTTATCAATCGCATTATGTCTTCCAATATCTTCCTTGATTGTGAGTAAATTTCCTTCAATATCAAATATTGCAGCTCCGTGAGCCCCACCAGTTGCTTTAAATAATTTTGTCTTTTCTTGCATTTGTTTAATTGCCGAAAAGATAATAGAATTATGGAGAACATAATCTTCATCGGAAAATTGTAAAGGAATTCGCTTATCTAAGACATCTCTTAAAATATCTCTCCAAGGTGTAGTTAATCCAGTATCTGTACTGGTCACGCGGCTAATAGGATTAAGTCTTATTTGTTCGATATTAAAATCTACATGTTTCATTAGCATTATCTCAATTCTGCCTTTTTCAAAATCCACATCTACATCTTTCAAATCTTCCTTTGACTCGATAATTCCGAGTGAAAATAAAAAGCCAACCCCTAACTCTTTTAAATCCTTTGGAAGACAGACTATATTTACCAAACCATGAGAATTAACGAAGAGAGTAAATGATTTTTCTATTAGAACTGTATCAAACTTTTCGAGCTTTTTATTATCCTTAATTTTAGTAATTGGAATTTCTCGTTTAAACATAACAATCCTTATTTATTTTCTTTTCTGTAAACTATTTATCTATATTATAAGAATTTTATCATTCGAAAGAATAAATTCTTTGAATTTTTGGAAATTATGGATAATTCAATAATCAGTGAGGAAAAATTGAGATAGCTAAGATAGATTTAATTATGTTTTCAATAATAAAAAATGAAAATAAAGAAAATAATAGGTTAAATGGCTTAATATTAAGCCGCTATGAATAATCTACCTTTGGTTTCTTTACGAACTGAATGATCTCCGCTATATTCTACAAATTTACCTTTGATTTTATCTCCGTTAGGTAATTCTACACCATTTACTTCTCCTACTTTCTTATAGGATGGAAGTTTGGTTGATATACTACCTTTAACAACGATTGTTCCCCATGCTTGGTCTGCACCACAGCACCGATCAACATTTCCTTCTACAACAATGGTTCCTCCATGGTTATGGATTCCTAAAAAGCTTCCTGCCTCACCGCAATATAATGTTGGCCACTTATTTGCGCCTTTGGAATTTCTAGCCCATAGCATGGCTTCGTTTCCAATCTTACCTTCTACTCGAATGACACCATCTTGCATTCCTTTCCAGAATCCTCGATAAGCAGCGCCCGTATAATGACCGGTATCTCCTTTAATTATTATTTCTCCTCCTTCTAACATAGCTCCTGCCCAGTCATCAGCATTACCGTTTACTGTGATTTTTCCTCCTTTCATTTGATTACCCAAATGCATTCCCACATCACCATCTATTTCGATTTCTCCAGTGGTCATTTCTTGTCCAATTCGCTTTACGTTTGATAAATCGCCATCGATTTTAATCTTGAGATCGTCAGCCTCTCCAGTATCGCCCTTTACTTCAAAATAGTCTTCTAATTTCGCCGTTTGGTTTCCAATATATACTTCTAACGCTTTAATATCATCAATCGATTTTCCTGAAAAATTATCTGGAGTGATCGAATCTGCCTCAAGCGGAAATTCAGGCTTTTTTTTCAAAGTAAGTTTTATTTCTGCCATTTTACTTTTCACCTAATTTTTCTTTTACTTTTTTGATAAGACGTTCTAAGATCTCCTTATCTGTTAAACATTCTCCAGGAGCATCCTTCACTTTACGGAGTCTTAATGGGACATGATCCATGCGATACGCTGTTCCATCACATTCTATCCCCGCAATTGCCGCCGGTAATACTACATCTGCAAACGCCGATGTTGGAGTTTCATGAGGCTCAATTGCGATTAACGGATGTTTAAACATATTTCTTACAGAATCTTGTGGAAAATTACTTGCAGGGTCCGATGCGACAATAAGAGAAGCATCAACTTCATCATTCATTAATAAAGGTACAGAAGAAAACTCTCCCGGATTATAGCGCGGATATCCTCTCGAAAAGTCTATTGAATAAGCATAACCTGTATTCCAAGTAAATACGGTATTAGCTCCACTTACATTATAATGACCTCGCATTGGAGTAATTAAGAATTTAGTATGATCATTTAATTCTCTTGTCATACAAACAGCAGTATCGATATTTCGATGGTGTGAAAGTGTTTGAGTTAATCCCATTCCGAAAAATATCACTCCATAATTACATTTCTTAACAAGATCAACTAATTCATAGATTTTATCTTTAGGGACTCCAGCAACATTCTCGTCATCTAAGTCGATACCTCGTAAAACAGCTCTAATTGCGTTCATTAATTCATAATCTTCATTTGGATTTACATTTATCCACATATCAGCGATTTGTGCTGTGTGAGTATTTCTTGGATCTACGACAACTACATATCTATCATTTCGTCCATCTTTTCTGAAATATCCTCGAATAAATTCACTGTATCGACCAAGATGTCTTGGATGGGCATGAACAGGATTTGATCCCCAAAAAATTACTAAATCTGCCCTATTTTTGTATTCTCCTAATGTTGATGTGGGTACACCAACATCTTGCTCTGCCAATAAGGTTGGTCCATGGCATACTGAAGCGGTATTATCCAAAATACTTCCCAGTATTTCTGCTAATTCAACACCTTTTCCTTGAGCTTCACATTCAGTACTTGAAAACCCGTACAGAAGGGGTCGTTTTGCCGCTGTCAAAATGTCGGCAGCTTTTTCAATCGCTTCATCCCATGAGGCTTCGGTCAATTTTCCATCTTTTCTAATCATAGGTTTTTCATAGCGATGCGGACTAGGATTTGAGGAATAATATTTAGCTGTCCCTATTTGACAAGCATTTCTCACTTCTACAACTTTATCCGTCGCAATCTCGACATCTACCTCTAAATCATCACATAATGTTCCACAAAATGGACAGACTACATCATATACCGTTTTAATTTTTCTTGTTGCCATCTTTTTATCCCTCTTTTAATTGTCCAATTAATTGTAATGCATCTAATACCTTTCCACCCTTCATTACTTCAACCTTTGCTTTCATTCCTTTATAGGTGGGGGTACCAGTCGCTTGTGTATCTGGATTGACCACTTGATTAGCCCATGGTCCCATAGGAATAAATATTATGCCTGGGTGTGGGCCCTCTTCTGTGATTGTTGAATATACCACTACTTCTCCATAATCTGTAGTTACTTTTACAGGTGTTCCCACCATACAGTCCAATTCTTTAAAATCGCTTTTATCAAAGGTACATATCGCAGCGGCTCGAACGTTTTCTTTTGTTGTCTTTCCGCCTTCTAATGCAATTCCTTGATTAATTGTTCTTCCAGTTAATAAGGTTAAATTATTTAAACTCATAATTATGATCCCTCCTCCTCTTTTTCACTCCATCTTAATGTTTTTAGTCGTTCGATTAATGGATCCCAGAAAATTTCATTATAATCTCCTGAATAGTTAACTTCGGTGATTTCCAGCTTTATTGCCCCTGTTGGACATGCATTATCACAAGCTCCACAAAAAATACATTTTTCCTCGTCAACTACTACATTTGGAACCGATTCCCATCCTTGCTTTGATTTCTCTGGCACAGTTATGGCTCCACTTGGGCAAACTACGCCACATGAGTCGCATCCTCCAGCACATTCCTCATCAACGATGCTAATTTTTCCCTTTGTATAACATTTTACGGTTCTTTCAGTTCCATCATTGCTCGTGATCTTTTTTGCCTCGAAATCAATCTTTGGAACTGCCTTTTCCTTAATTAATGTGAGTTCATCTAATCGTACTTCCTTTCCGTTTTTCTTTAATGTGAGTGCTCCAAATGGGCACATATATACACATGTTCCGCAGAATACGCATTTGTAGGGTTCATATACTTCAGGAATGATATCTTCGGTCTTTGGGAACCTTCTGGACGCTGCAATAGGTCCTCGTGAAACAGCTTCCTTCGGACAGACTCGAGAACATGTTCCACAGCCAGTACACTTCTCTCTATTGAGAATTAATTCAAAATCTTCTGTAAGAAATTGTTTTTTAACTCGCTCTTTTCCTTCTGCAATCTCTCTTGTTATTTTTGGAAATGACATTTTCTTTTTATTCCACCTCAATTATCTGTATACTAATTGCTCGCTGCGGACATTCTTCCACGCATACTCCGCAGCCGTCACAGTTAAATGATCTCTCATCTTCATATATCGGACATGCAATTCCGTTCTTTACTAAGATAACCGCATTCTCCCTGGTTAACTCGCCTTTTTTTCTCAATTGATTAAAATTTATCGGGCAAGAAACCACGCATACATTACAGCCCGTACAAAGATTGTGGTTAATTTTCATTTTATAAATTTGCATATTCTTATACCCTCCCGTTTTTTATTGGATTTGGGCCTAATTCTTTTAGTTCATGTACAAATTCCTCGACAATCTCCGTGAGTTCCGCTCCTTCACTAGCCGAAACATAGGTGTATTTTACACGTTTCGGATTGATTCCGAATTGTTTTAAATACAAGTGAAGCATAGGCATCTTGCGGATAGTTTTGTAATTCCCTTCAACGTAGTGGCAATCTCCCGGATGACAATGGCTGACAAGTACACCATCCGCGCCGTTCATAAGCGCATCCAATACGAACTGCGGATCTACTCGACCCCCACACATAACTCGCATTATCCGCAAATTTGCGGGTCTTTGCATACGGGAAGTTCCCGCTTGATCAGCACCCGCGTATGTGCACCAGTTGCAGCAAATTCCAAGGATATATGGGTCAAACTCTTTATTTTCCGTCATTCTTCTCAGTTTAACTAATTTTAATTTAAGATTAGGTTTAATTTAGAAAATATATAATTGCTTATTAATTATAATTATAATTATATTAAGTGGAATTGTAAGTTTAATAAAAAATTTATTAAAGAGATTCAAAAGTATTTAATTTAAAAGACTCATTAGCGTTATATTGTATCATTCATATCGGAAAAAAATATTATAACAAGTAAATGATAGTTATTAATGTATAAAGATTAATTATTATTTGAAGGGGCATAAATGGAGATGACGGGAAAGATCAGTGATTTTAGTTATGGCGAACGTCATTATAGGGCACATAAGATCATTAACTATGTGTTAAACAATGATATAAAGGGTAAATTAAAAGAAAAAAACCCCGAACTCGAAATTCGTTCTCTTAACTTGCAGTGGGTTGATGAAATGTTTGAAGAAAGGGGGATTGAATATCATCTCCGGGGGGAATTTCGGGAGTATCATATTAATGTAATAGGGTATATGGGGATTGACGATCTTATTATTCATTTTGAAACGCTGATTGATGCACACATACAGAAGTTAACGAGAGAACTTATTAGAATGATGGAAAGTAGTCTCGATTGGCAATATATGAAATTTCGGGATATGGATCCCGAAGAGTTGGAAAAAACCTATGAAGAGATCAAAAAGTTAGACCGTATGGAAGGAAGATAAAATTATAATTATATAGCGATAATTTTTTAATAAGCAAGACCCATTTTATGTCCACGCATTTTTTTCTTTTGGGTCGAGATTTAGAGCCTTTTCAAAGCATTCAATCGCTTTATCATAGTTTTCTTTACTATGATATTTGATGCCTGCTAAAATTAACTCTGAAGCTTTTTTCTCTCCCCTCCTCTTCCACACTTTGTAAGTTCTGGAGGAAAATATGCAATTCAAATTTGATACATAAAAAAAGATATAGTTTTTATATTAAACTTTTTATCCTCTAAAGAGAAAATAAATTGAGTGCGATAGAAAACTCAGTATGGAAAAAAGTATTCCCCATTTCTTTTTATATGGGATTATTTCTATAATAATAAGTTAATTCAAATATATAAAAAAAATATCAAAAAGTGATTTTAAAATGGCAAATAAAAAACTTATTGCCGGTGGAATCATTGCAACGATAATAATATCAACAATTACTATTGTTGGATTAATACCTGTTATTATGTATGGGTCGGGTGAGACACTTACAGAAATACAATTAGGAATGACCACGGATGGCACTTCTCCCTCCTCAAGCTTGTCAACGTCCTCAATTCAAACATCTCAAGTTACTTGGAGTCCAAACTTAGGAACCCCTGAGGTAATAAAAAGAAATTTAAATGCATATGAAACCTTTTTCCGGGAATTGGGTGGAGAAGCTAAGACAAGAATTGAAAATCAACGTGATGCTTTTTCAAGTTATACAAGTGATATAATCAATCTTTCGATTTATATAACATTTAATTTAACGACCCCAAGTAATCAATCTGTTGTTTTTGAGTTTAATCCCCAAAATCTAAACGCTCAAGGGCTTGATATTGTTCTTACACTTGATTCGGATGATTTAAATGGAACAACTGGGGAATTCTTTTTAGAAATAACCATTAGTATAACTTTAGACATTGATCTTCCAGACCCAACCCCTGATATTCACTATGAACATGAATTTTCACCGATAAGTAAAAGCTTCATCGTCTAATATCATTATAGAACTAATTAAAATTTTTAATATCTTTTTTTTATATATCATCTACAACTAAAGTTTAATAACAGAAAAAATAATGAAAAGGACAAAAAATTTAATTGTCTGCTTGATTTTTTTTATTTCAATAGGAAGTATTAGCCTTTTACCAATCAAACCAGTTAATGGACAATGGGGACCTAATTATTCATATTACCAACAAGTATATATCAATCCAAATCAATTTTATAATTTTACTATTCCTCCCTATCCTGATTTATCTTTGTTTGAGTTTGACCTTATTTCTGATGTTTCTATAGATCTTACTCTTGGAATTAATGGGGCATTATTATTATCAACCCGTCAAATATATCTGCAAATAAATAATACAGAACCAATTCAATTTAATATCACTGCTGAATTAGATTTCGAATCATTTTTGGAAGATTTGCCGGAGGAATTTAATCTAAGTGAAATTATTGCAGCTTTTCAATATAATTGTTTATATCATATTCAAACTAATTCCACAGTTTCTCAAATTGAAGTTTATTTTCGAAATCGGCAACAATTTGGGTTTGATCCATCTATGAATTATTCGTTGGGGATATACAAGAATATTTCGGGACAATGGAGCGAAACTGGCATAGAACTAATGGAAGTAGATAAAGATGGGAACTCATATCTTAAAGCGTCTCTTTCAGATGTTGAAGGAGAGAGTGATTATTATCTAACCCCTTATTCCTCTAGCAGTTCATCGCAACCATCTGAGCCGTTAAGTTTTGATTGGCTTATAGTCTTAATTCCAGGAATCATTATTGTTGCGATTCTCTCTGTTACTATTGCCAAGAAAGACTATGTTAGATATTTAAAAAGGCGAATTGTATCAATTGACAAAGGGGCTCACCGACTTACAATGGAAGAAGTCTTGGAGAATGAAAACAGGAGTAAAATTATTGATATTATTCTTAAAAAACCGGGTATTCATTTTAATGAATTAAAACGAAATAGTGGTTTGGCGTCAGGAAACTTAGTTTGGCATCTAGATATTTTAGAAACTTATAAAGTTATTAAAAAAAAGCGAGTAAAAAATTATGTAATTTATATTCCGTATTATTCTAAAAATCCATTATCCAATGTTGATTTAAAACTTCAAAAAAGCGAGTTAACACTTGAGATTTTGGAAAAGATTGAGGAAAATCCGGGCATTTGGAATGGAAAAATTACAGAGGAATTGGAGATTCATCGAAAGACAATACAATATCATATTGATAAATTAATTGATTTAGGATTGATTAATCGAGAGCGAGATGGAATTAAAAAGCGTATATATCCTAATCTTGCGGCCGAATATTTCAAGGATAATATAGAAAAAGATGAAAGCTCAGGAAAAGATAAATAAACATCTTTTACCACTAGATTGCGAGAAAGCACCGTCCTTTAGGGCGGTGTTGAATCGCTCATATAAATTATTAAATCAACACTCCCACTATATTAATAAAGATTAAAGCAATATCAAGAATGATGAACGATACCCAAGCACATAGATTTATAAAGGTGAATGTTCATTATCTAAGTTTAATATATAACTATCATACTTACTCTCATAAACTTGATTCGATATAATAAAGACCTTCATAGAGTCTATTCCCTGATATATCACTTAATATTCGCGGTTAAATATCGACAACAGGTATTTGTTGAAGATATAGGAATTATAGGGGATATTAAGGATAAAACTATCGATTTATCGGAAGGATTTGAAGTAGAAGTATTGGAAATAGAATGCGGAATAGAGCACATCCACTTGGTAATCTCCGCTAAGCCCACTTTAGATATGACAAAATACATACATATCGTGAAGGGACATTCTTCCAGCTACATCAGGGATAAATATTCCGATTTTTTTAGTGATATATTATGGGGAAATCACTTTTGGAGTCAGAGTTATATCATCGCAACAACGGGAAATGTATCCACTGATGTATTGAAACGCTATGTAGAAGAACAACGGGGGAGAGATATAAGTGCCGATTAATCGAGCCATTAAAGTTCGTGTATATCCGAATCAACAGCAAGGGATAATGCTCAACAAAACCTTCGGATGTTGCCGATTTATCTATAACAAAATGTTGGAAGAATGGATTTCGGTATATGAAGAACTAAAAGATGATAAGGATGCGTTATATGATCATAAATATACGACCGAGAAACATTACAAGCGAGAGTTCGAGTTTCTTAAGGAAGTTGATTCTAAGGCATTACAATCCGAATGGAGACATCTCAAATCCGCCTACGATAATTTTTTCAGAAACATACAAAATGGAATCAAGAAGGGGTTTCCGAAGTTTAAATCTAAAAGATCACGGCAATCCTACACCACCTATAACATCAATAACAACTGCAAGATCGATTTTGAACGCAAGAAATTGAAACTCCCTAAAATCAGTTGGATAAATTATAGGGATGATAGGGTATTTGATCAAGACATCAAGCACATCACGGTCTCCAAGACCAGATCTGGAAAGTATTATGCGTCTATTATAATCGAAATAGAAAGTAAGATAGAATCCTTACAAGAAATTGAAGACGATAAGATTGTGGCATTTGATATGAGTGCGTCCAAGGTTCTGATAACCAAAGAGTTTGGATTTTCAAATCCCCGTTTTTATCGTAATGAAGAAACAAAACTAAAGAAACTTCATAGAGAAGTAAGCCGAAAGAAGAAGGGCTCACACAATCGAAATCGAGCCAGAAAGAAGTTAGCCAGACTCTATGAAAAAATCAATAATCGAAAAAAGGATTGGATGCACAAGATGACGCATCTCTTATCGGAGCATTTCGATTGCGTGATTTTGGAAGACTTGAACA
>SDNL01000064.1 GCA_004524365.1 Promethearchaeota archaeon
AAAATGAAAAAAATATATATATTAATTCTAAGTGGGTTTTTTATTTTAACTCTATTTGTTCCACTTGGGACAATAAGTAATCTTTTTGCTCAAAATCTAATAGAAAAATCAGAAAGTCTACCCTTTGAAAAGACATTGAAGGCAAGCAGTACTCATAGCCCAATTGTGATTACCAGCAACTCCGAGTTTACTGGCGCAAACGGCGTTGTAGGGGGAAATGGAATGGAAGGATCTCCATATCTCATTGCCCATTGGACAATTAATGCCGGTGGTTCCGGTTCTTGTATCTCGATCTCTGACACGACTGCCTATTTCTCGATTGAAAATTGTACACTGTCCAATTCTGGGAGCTTAACTGGTAATGCGGGAATTTTACTTGATAATTGTACAAATGGAAGAATCTATAATAACACAATTCTAAATAATGCAGATGGAATTTATTTAGATGAGAATAGTGACCAAAACCAGATAATCAATAATTCAATCTCTAATAATGATGACGATGGTATAGAAATACGCGCCGATAGTAGTTCAAATCAAATATTCAATAACTCGATTTCAGATAATAGAGACGAAGGGATTGATTTATATTTAAGTACCTCAAATAACGTATCGGAAAATATTATTAAATTTAATGATGGGTTTGGGATAATATGTGACAGTTACACTGGTTTATTTGTAGGCAATGCGCATAATAAGATATATAACAATACTATATCGGAAAATTCTAATGGAATGTATTTACACAGTGATGAAAATATTATCTCAAATAACACGATTTCAAATAATACCGAAGATGGAATATATGCATATAATAGCGAAGATAACTTAATTTCGAATAATATCATCACATTAAACCATCAAAACGGAATAGAGCTTTATGGGGAATGCGTAGATAATCAGATCTTTAAAAATAAAATTATCAATAATATTGGTGATGGAATCAAATTGCACTCTCGGCTTCAAGGAATGGATTGGTATTGGTGTCATTCTAATGAGATATTTAATAATATGATTATTAATAATCAAAACGGAATATATCTTCTGTTCCAAGCAGATAATAGTTTAATCTCTGAGAATCTTATATTCAATAACACCGATGGAATCTACTCAATAGATAGCGATTTCACCAGCATCTCAAAAAATAATATAAGTAGCAACCAAAATGATGGGATCTATTTAGCTGGAAGTGATAACAACGAAATAATAAGTAATAACATAACAGAGAATGAGGACAATGGTATTGAAATGAAGTCATGCACTTCTAACCTTATTTCCAGTAATAATATCTCCTATAATGATGATGGGATCTATTTACAAGCTGGAAGTGATAACAACGAAATAATAAGTAATAACATAACAGAGAATGAGGACAATGGTATTGAAATGAAGTCATGCACTTCTATCGTCATTTCGGGAAACATAATAGATAGAAACAAGGGTTATGGGATAAATTATACCTCTTCCGATTTCATTACGATTTCAAATAATAGAATCTCGGAAAATGGATTTTATGGGATATATCTATGCACAGGTGATAATAATAATAATGATATTGTAAAAAACACCGTATATAATAACGGATTATTTGGAATTGTTTTGGATTCAAGCCATTCAAATCTATTGGCAAATAATACAATTCAGTATAACAGGTTTGGAATCATATTGAGATTTAATAGCACGAATAATAGTATTTTCGGAAACAATATTTCATACAATAGTGATGATGGCGTGTACTTATTTAACTGTAGCTTTAATATAATATCACAGAATAATGTTTCGATTAACCACGATGATGGAATTTATTTAAAGGGAAGTTTTTCCAATATTATTTCACATAATAATATATCAGATAACGACGCGAGGGGACTTAACTTGAATACTGATAATACCAACAACACATTCTCTGCTAACTCGATTGAAGGCAGCGAATACGGAATTTATTCTAAATCAAGTAGTCCAAATAGCTTCTCTGAAAATGTTATTTCAAATAATGATAATGGTTTTTATATAGAATCTGGTGATTCTAATACAATTACAGATAACAAAATTCATCATAATGTAAATGGTATTTATTTAGACTCCAGTGATTGGAACGAAATTAAAAAAAATCTCATTTATAATAACAGTCAAGGCTTTTACTATAAAAATTCAGAATATAATATAGTTTCTGAGAATTGGATATGGAATAATACGACACCTATGGCGAATTTATCCGGTGAAATCCAAAATAATTATATTGCAAATAACTTCTATCATTCCTATTATGACCCAGACACGGACGGAGATGGATTAACAGATGTGGAAGAGTTTGCAATTGGGACTAATCCATGGAATATTGATACTGATTTGGATAATCTTAATGATGGTTTCGAGCTTAAATACGGAACGGATCCGCTTGATGATGACACGGATAATGATGGATATTTGGACGGGATCGAGATCCAATATGGTTCAAATCCTTTAGATCCAAATGATTATCCGGGAAGACAGAGCGGAACTCAAGATATAGGAGATTTCAGCGTAATCCTATTAATAACACTGGGCTCTTCTATAGGGATTATCGGAGGAATTGGAGCATTAATTCTCATAATTAAAAAGAGAATAGGTCTTGATATAGAAGAACCAACTGGATAATAAAAACCAATTTTTTTATAATTTTTTCTTTCTATTTTTTTATTTAAAATTGAACTTCATTATTGATGATTAGACATAATTTTAACAAGAATCCTTAATTATTTTAATAAATATTATCTATACAGATTAAGAAAAAAATAGTTAAAGACCCTGTAGTCCAGTTGGATAGGGCGCTGGCATGCGGTGGGTTCCAGAAAGAACCCGCAGAAAGCCAGATATCGGGGGTTCAAATCCCTCCAGGGTCATTTCTAGCTTTTTAATTACTATAATTACTCTTATTCATTTAATTTAAGAATTATTAAGAATAAAAAGAAGGTTTCGCACCAGAACCCTCAAGATCCTCAGCGCTAATCTTTCCTTGACAAAATGCATGGATAATCCGAATAGCATTAAAATCAACAAAAAATAATTTCTTAGCGATGTTCTTAAATTTATTAATAGTGAGCAAGGAATTATCATCAAAGAGATATTTTTCATAGATTTGATATCGCTTATTCTTAAAATCAATATTGAAATGAATTTCTTTTTCAATAAAGAGCTTTTGTAAAATTAAAAATAATTGTTTTTGTTTTTTTTCCTTAAAGGAATTTACTATCTCTAAATGTTTTGGGGAAAGTTGCGTATTTGCTTTGATCTCAATCCCATTCTTCTCAGTAGGTTTAAAAACTACTAAGAGTTTCCCTTTTTCTCCGGGATATGTAAATTTTAACCCAAAATCTAATGAATCATTATTAATAGCCCCTCTAAAAACCCCTATTCTTTCAACATACTGCTTAATAGTACTTTCTAATGCTTCTGTCATAGTAATCCTCTTTTTAATAAGGTAATATGATTAGGATTTTAAATATCTAGGGGTTAAAAAATTCAAGCAGAATTATATTAAATTTAAAATCTCAGATATATCTTTAATTCGGCAAATATCTTTGAGGGGAATATCCTTTTCATAAGGAAATTTATATTCTCGCTCAATTAGTACTATTTGAAGACCCGCGCGATGAGCACCCATAATATCAGCATATTCATCTCCACACATTATGATATTTTTCTTATCTTCCTTTTTTATTCCGAGTTTCTTTATGGTATAATCAAAAATGTCAATATGGGGTTTTCTCATACCGTATTCGGCAGATGTTATAATTTCATCAAAAAATTGCGATAAATTATATCGATTAAGTACTTGCTCAATCATCGTATGATGGGGATGATTGGATAAGACTGCTAATTTAAGATGGGGGACTTTTTTAAGTTGCGTTAACGTATTATGTGTGTTTTCAAAGGGAATCCATTCTTCTTCTTCGAATGAATGAAACAAATTAGGTAGTTCTTCCCAAACTTCTTCATTTATATCTTCATCTAGATTCATAGAACGGCATATTCGACGAAAAAGTGTTCTTGTAGGATATTCTTGATGACCTTTATTTCTCTCTTTGAATATTTCATTTTGCATTCTATTAAATTTATTAATAAATTCTTTTTTTATTGATTCTGTCTTTAATATATTTCTTCGAAAGAGGAAATCAACGGACTTTTGAAGTCCTTTCTGATAACAATTTATATATTTCTTCAAGGAGGCTTCTTCAAAATAAAATAAGGTAAACCCAAAATCAAAAATCAATCCTTTAATTTTTGAAATCTCTATCACTGCTCTCAATTACTCTTTTGATAATATAATAGTGTTCAATAATTTTAATTTAATTGAATTATGATATTATTTGGATTATATATGATTTTATTATATATTAATCAGAAATTAAGTACTCTATGAATATTATAATATGAAACCTTCTTTATTGTTAATTAGGAAATACTAAATTGCAGAAAGATATATGACAATAGATAAATGGCTTTCGGAAAGGCAAGAGGAAAAAAATAGAGATTGTAATGATAAAAATAAATCAGTTTCTTCAGAAAAGTCAAGAAAAATATCTCCAGAAAAAGAAAATCAATTAAAGAAAAAAAGTATTGCAAAATTGATTGGGAATAAAAATGGAACACTTTCCAATCCAATTCACCAATCTGACGAGAATGATTATTTTCTGAAACGTGTAATAGATTTTAATGAGTGGTTAAATAATCGAACATATCTAAAAGGAGATAGACCTAAGATAGTAAGGTGGATTTCCATTCTTAACACAATAGTAGAAGAAGAAAAACGCCATACTAAAAAGGACGTTAGTAAGCAAATCAACAAAAAACAGGAGTTAATTAAAAAGTTTCGAATAATTCCTCCTCGATTAATCGATGAAAAAACTCGAATAGCTTTAAACAAGAAATTAAATGGAAGAGAGAGAACGAGTTCTGATAATTATTATTTGCGGAAACTAAAAAAGAATTTAAAAGAAAAATTAAAAGAATTCAAATATTATAAGATCCTAGAAGAAATTGTAGAATTATAGAGAGTAAAAATTAGCAAAGACAATGTTTATAATTTTCCCAATCGCTGGAGTCGGAAAAAGGCTGCAACCGTTTACATTTTCGAAGCCGAAAGCATTTATTAAGGTTGCGGGTCAGAGACTAATAGATCATATTCTAAATAAGCTGAAACAAACTTTTCCTGAAGGAACTGAGATTTTATTTATAGTAGGATATATGCAACGCCAAATTTCGGATTATTTAGAATCAAAATATTCTGATTATTTTACCTTATATTTTAAAGAGCAAAAGCCGCAAGGATATATTGAAGACACGCCTTATTTTTCAGGGTTGGGAGACGCCATTTTATTAGCTAAGGAAGATGCTAAGGATAAAGATATATTCATCTGTCTCAGTGATAGATTACCTTTGGAAGATTATTCTTCTCTACTATTGGACTTTCATAAGAATACTTGCGATGGTATAATAAACACCAAAAAAGTAGATAACCCTCAATTTTATGGGATAACAAAAATTGATGAAGAGGGCTATATAAAAGATATTGTTGAAAAACCTACGCAATTTATATCTAATTTAGCGGTCTCCGGGGCATATTTATTTTCTAAAGATATTTCTTCACATCTATTTGGGCTGCTTGAAGAGCAAAGTAAAATTGAATTAGAAAATGGGGAAGAGCATCAGTTTACCCCTATTATAGAGACATTAATCAAAGAAGGAAAAAGAATAAGGGCCCATATAATGAAAAAGGAAATTTTGGATTTTGGGAGACCCGATTCTCTTTTAAAAGGAAATAAATATCTACTTTCCGAGGTTAAGCTTAAAAATCCACTATTAGATGATAATCAAGAAGAAAATAAGATTGAAGATTGTAAGATAATTCCCCCCGTCTGTGTGGGAGAGAATGCAACCATTAAAGACTCCGTAATAGGACCTAATGTTTCGATCGGTGATAATGTATTCTTAAATAAATGTATATTAAAAAATTCGGTACTGGGAGATGGGGTGCATTTGGAGAAAATAATTTCAAAAAGTAGTATTTTCGGGGATTACTGCACATTACAAGGTCTAATCAAAAAGGGGGTCACAATTGGAGATTCTGCATATGTTCATACCTACCAAACAAGAGAGAGCTATAATGATAAATGATTTTTCCTATGGAATTTTCAATTAAGGGGTTCTAATTTTGAGTTTTGAATTTACTCTCTTTCAACTTATTGGAGCTATTGGAATTATTCTAATTTCTATTGGAATCGTGATCCAAGAAAGATTAAAGCAAGATTTTTTCTATATCTGGGGGGGCATTTGTCTTGAACTGTATAGCATTTCTATTGGTGATTTAATATTTATTATTCTTCAAATTATTTTTACTATTGCCGCTGTTTTTGATTTTGTAAAGGTTTTGGCAAAGAAAAGAAAATCGGGGAATTTCAAGGTCATATAGACTTTTTTTTAGAGCAATTGAGACTAACTTTATAATTAGGAAAACACTTTTGGAAGTTTTAAGATTGAACTAATAATAAATTAGACATACGCTTAAATAGGAAAATAGTCTAGATAAACCTAATAAAAAATAATTAGTAATAGAGGTAATTTATATCCCAGTCTGTGAAGTTTGCGGTAAAAATTTGAAAAATCCTAACAGTAAGGCACATATCAATAGTAAATTCCATCAAGATGCATTAAAAAAGCTAGAAAAATCAAAGAAAAAAAAGAAACCTTCATCATCAAAGACGCGTAATTCATCATTTGCATGGGCTCCCATTAGAAGGTTAATGAAAAGTCAAGGAGCAGATATAGTTTCAAAAAACGGAGTCGACTTCTTAATTGACCATCTTCAAAATAAAGTCACCCAATTAACTGGAAGAGCTCAAAAATTTACTCAACATGCAAATAGGAAGAAAATAACTAGAGATGATTTAATCTTAGCTTTAAAATATCAATAAGAAATCAAAAATAGAGAATATTTCATTTCTTTAACCTTATAGTATGGAATGAGTTAGACCTAGTTCTCGAAGAGGTTTAAAATTAGTCATAGCCAATTATAAAAAAATGTAAAATAAAAATTAAAAAAAATGAATTAAAGGTTTGGTTTTTTATCCTGCCACGGTGCGATTTCTTCAAATGCCTTAGATACTTGAAGAACTGTTTTTTCATCATAACGCCGCCCCACAATTTGCATTCCTATTGGAGTATTCTCACTGGACCAGCCACATGGAATAGTAGCTGCAGGATTCCATGTCATGTTAAAAGGAAATGTAAAAGACATCCAGGCTGTGGGCGACGCTCTCCTCCCGCCTATCTTATTCGGAAACATTTTTCCTAACTCAAATGCGAAAACTGCGGTTGTGGGTGTAATTAAGATATCAAATTTCTGAAATAATTTTGAGACTTGTTCATACATAGCTTTTCTTAACATTCGGGCGCGTAAAAGATCGATTGCAGAGTAGGTAGTTCCTGCTCGGATCAGTCTTACTAGATTAGGTGTCATTTTATCCGCCCATTCATCTAGATATGACTCAAAATCGTGAGCTAACCCTGCAGTTACGAGTGTACTGAACGCCATATGTGGTTTTTTAAGATCAATTTCGGCTTCTTCAACAGTCCACCCGAATTGCTCAAACTTACCCACGGCACTAAGGATTGCTTCTTCAACTTCAGTATTGATTGCTTTAACAAATCCCAAATCCAGCGAATAGGCAATGCTAAGATCTTTCGGTTTATCATCCACAACCTCAAAATAATTAATATTTTCTTCAGGTAGAGAATGCTGATCTGATTCATGTGGACCTTTCATAGCATCCAACATTAGGGCAGCATCTTTTACATATCTTACGATTGGGCCATAATGACTGAGGGTGATAAAATTTAGACCTAATTTTGGATAATGTGGGATTCTCCCAAAAGAAGGTTTCAAACCATAAAGCCCACAAAAACAACTTGGGATTCTGATAGAGCCTCCGCCATCAGAACCAATGGCAAGTGGACCTAAACCTGCAGCGACGGATGCTGCCGCCCCACCACTTGATCCGCCAGAGGTTCTCTCTAAATTCCAAGGATTCTTTGTTTTCCCAAAGATTTCATTATCTGTCACCGCTTGGTGGCCAAAGGCGGGCGTATTCGTTTTTCCAAGAAGAACGATTCCAGCTTCCTTCAAGCGTTTCACTACAACCTCATCTTGATCTGGAATATTATCTTCAAAAATTACGCATCCATAAGTTGTTTTAATATCCTTTGTAATGATTAAATCTTTAATTGATGTGGGAAGACCATGTAGAAGCCCCAATTTTTCACCGTTTTTAACCATTTTATCTGCATTTTCTGCCATCTCTCGAGCATAATCGAAGGTGGGAGTACAATACGCATTGATTATAGGATTAATTTTCTCTATTCGCTCAATAATTATTTCAGTTATTTCTAGCGAAGATAATTCTTGAGTTTTAATTTTTTCTCTCATCTCGAAAGCAGGCATATAGCAGAGTTCTTCTTTATTCATATTTACCACTTTAAATCTAGATTTTATTTATAATAAATAAGTATTTTTTCTTATTATAAATCATTAACTATTAATTTTAAAAATTCATTCTTGAAATTCTAAAACCAGCGTTTATTTAATCTAAATCTTTAAAATTTGAAGGTCTTTGTCAACTTATATTTTTCGATCTAATTATTTTTAAATTGAAGATTAGGATTCTGTGAATTATTAGCTTCAATTTATTTAGCTAATATAACTGGATAATGTACTGAGGCAAAAGAGCATTCTATGGATACTTGCTCCAGATTTATCTAATCCTATTCTATAAAACAACATTCTTTATTCTTTCTTCGTTTTTTTTAGAATTTAAGTTTCTTTGATTAGGTTTTTTAAAATGGCGAGTCCATAATTCTTTTTTGTAATCGGAATAAAAGTTAGAATTCTGTTTTTTTATTTTTAAGAATTGGGAATAAAGATCAGATTTTTTATTATTTTCTAATTTTTTCATTTTTAATTTAAAATATTTTTCAATATTTATGTTCTCTAATTGAATATTATCCGTACTATTATTTAAATGTTTGTAGTAGGTTCGATATAAAAAGAAATAATAGTCAAAAAGTTCAATTCTTAAAAAATAAATATAATATTCTTATTTATCTTTTAGAAAAGATTTTAGAGGTTTTTTGTAAATATAAAAATTTAATTAATAATAATTCTAAATTTGAACCTTTTTAAACATCAAACAATATCTTATGGGTCATCTTATAGATTTCAATAAAACTTGAGACATCCATATCTGTTTTAATTCCATCAATAACTTTAATTTTTTCATTAATAAACTTCCATAATTCTTTTTCATTTTTCGCAATAATTCTTGCAACCATATCATGATTTCCTGTCGTAGTTGCTACAAGTTGGACATTATTAAAGGCGGAGAGTTTTTGTGCGACGTTTTCCATTTTTAAGGGTTCTACGGAAAGGCCAATAATCGCAATAGTTTCAAACCCTACTTTTATGGGATCAATTAAGGTATCAAATTTTTTTATTACTTCAGCATTAATTAAGTTCTGAACTCTGTTATGAATAGTGCTTGCAGCTAACCCTATTCGCCGACTTAATTCTTGATAAGAAATTCTATAGTTTTCTTGTAAAATATTAAGTATTTCCTTATCTTTTTCATCTATTTGAAGAATCTGGGCTTTTTTTCTATCTTTATGTTCCATTTTATATCTTTCAATTGCATACAAAATAGAGCGTGTTAAGACCGAACTATTGATCTCATCTTTTACTAAGTAATCTTGGGCCCCCTTTTGTAAAGATTCTAAAGCAAATTCTTTATCATCTATCCCTGTTAATACAATAGTCGGAATGATTTTTGAAAAATCACTTAATCTTGATAAAGTCTTTGCCTTTTTCGAATCAGGAAGATTTAAATCAAGTAAAACAATGTCGATGGTATTTTTTTTTAAAGTTTCTATTCCTTCTGATAATCGTTTAGCAGTTTTTACTTTATAATTATAATCTTTTTCCTTCTCTAAATATTTTATAATTATTTTAGTATCTGCTTCACTATCTTCTATCAGCAAAACAGATATACTTTCATCACTCATTTCTTTTCATCTAATTTTTCCAAATTAATTATATCGTGCTATTAAGAAATAATTTAAAAATCTATAATAATTAAATATTTATATAATATTAAATATTTTTCGATTTAGACTCTTAATAATAGAATAATATTCGTAAAAACGTCAATGATTAACAAAAATGTTTGAAAAAAAAGAAGATAGGTCTTCTATTATGAAAAAAACATCTAAAAATGAAGTAAAACTAGGTATTATATCAGGTTTATTAACTATCTCAGTTCTATTATCTATATATTTCGTATTAATTCTTAATACTTACATAATATATACTCATTTCTTTTATTTCCCAGTCATTTTAGCTTGTTTATGGTGGAAAAAAAACGGATTAATAATCCCTATTTTCTTAAGCATACTTATATTATTATTTCCTTGGTTCAAAAGACTAGAATTTTTTGATCTCATAACACTTGAAAACATCTTAAGGGCATTATCCTTAATTGTTCTTGGTTTGGTTGTGTCTATATTAAGTGAACAAATTTCTAAGACCCAATCGGAATTAGAAGAAGCCTTAAATGAGTTAAAGCGTTCCAATAAAGATTTACAACAATTTGCATATGTCGCTTCACATGATTGTAAAGAACCATTACGAGCAATTATCAGTTTCTCTGAACTCTTAAAAGAGGAATATAGTAATGTTTTAGATGAAGAGGGGAGGGAGTATATTAAATTTATAGAAGATGGAGCAATGAGAATGAGGTATTTAATAAATGATTTACTCCATTTTTCGAGAGTAAAAACAAAAGCTAAAAAACCCCAACTTGTGGATATAAATAACGTAATTAAAGATATTAAAAAGAATCTACATAATGCCATAAAAGAAAATAATGCTACTATTATTTATGAGGATATGCCAACTATAATGGTTGATAGAACTCACATTTTGCAATTATTTCAAAATCTAATTAGCAATTCTATTAAATTCAGAAGAGAAAAACCCCCTGAAATAAAAATTGGTTTTGAAAAAAAAGAGAAGTATTGGGAGTTTTATGTTAAAGACAATGGAATTGGGATTGAGGAAGAATATTTTGATCGTATTTTTGATATTTTTCAAAGGTTGCATACAAGAGAAGAATATGAAGGATCTGGAATAGGGTTAGCTATATGTAAAAGAATTATAGAACGATTTGGAGGAAAAATTTGGGTTGAATCAGAAGTAGGAAAAGGTTCAACCTTCTTTTTTACAATTCCTACAAACAAAAGGTATAAATAAAATAAGCCTTTCTATAAATTATAAATGGATAATGAGAAAAAATTTATACCAATTGAAATCCTTTTGGTAGAAGATAATT
>SDNL01000065.1 GCA_004524365.1 Promethearchaeota archaeon
GGGCCAATAGGGGGAATGATTGGTACAAAATATTTAGCAGAAGAATATAATATTACTAATTTAATCGCATCTGATGTAGGCGGTACATCTTTTGATGTGGGAATTTTAAGCAAAATGTATATTCCAACAAAATGGGAATCCAGTTTAGGTAAATTCATTCTGAATATACCAATGATCGCATTAGATTCTATTGGTGCAGGAACAGGGATGTATGTAAGATATAATGATATTTCAGGGAGATTAGAGTTTGGACCAGAGAGTGCTGGCCATTTAATTGGGGTGTGTAATAAAGATTCTGGCGTGGAAACAGTTACAATGACAGATTGTAGTTTAATTTTAGGATATATTAATCCAGATTATTTTCTTGGAGGAAAAATACCGTTAAACAAAAAAAGAGCATATGATTATATTAATGAGCAAATAGCAGAACCCTTAAATTCATCGCCCTATGAAACAGCGAGAGGAGCCTTGGATTTAATCGACCTAAATATGAAAAACCATCTTAATGGTATGATTCAAGGACTTGGATTCCGACCCGAGAATTACACCCTTGTTTCATACGGAGGGGCGGGACCACTTCATGTAGCTGGATATTCACATAATTTACAATTTGAAGATATTATAATCCCCGAGTGGGCAGCAGCGTTTTCTGCTTTCGGTTGTGCTTGTGCTGATCACTCATATCGCCATGAAAAAACAGTTGATTTAATTCTTACTACAGATGGTCGCATGGATCAAGCTGTTGTAATGATGTTAAATGCTACATGGGCTCAATTAAAATCAGATATTAGTAAGGAATTTAAAAAAGAGGGAAGAAACCCGAGTAAGATGATCTTTAAACCTTCACTTAAGATGCAATATCTTGGGATGCTTGATGATTTGGAAGTGGAATCACCATTTGAATCCATTCAAGAACAAAATTTAGATGAACTTAAACATAGTTATGATGAATTATTTGAACAGATATTTAAAAGAGGAACAAAAAGTCCCGAATTGGGATACCATATCACTAAGGCTATTGGTACAGGAATCGTTCCCGTTCCAAAACCAAAACTTCCCAAAGAAGAATACTCGGGGAAAAATCCTATGGAAACGGCATCCAAAGGATATAGAGATATTTATTGGGAAGATGAGTGGCATAATGCCTCAGTTTGGGAAATGAGTCTGTTAAAACCAGGTAATGTTATTGAAGGAGCTTCAATTATTGAAGCTCCAGCGACAACATTGCTAGTTCCTCCTAAGCATAAAGTCTCATTAGATAAACATCGAATATTCCATATGGAGGTGGAAAAATGAACACTAAGCCGATTGGATGGGAAAAAAGTTCATTAAACGAAATGCTCCAGAAAAGTGAGAAACTTATAGAAGATACGGGAAGATATTATGGTCTTGAAAAACTTTCTTTAAAAAAAGACAATCCCTTTAGGTATGAACGAGCTTATGCTAGTTTAAGGGGAGCTCTTGTAACTGCAAGAGAAACAGCATTACATATTGCAGCTTCACCAATAGTGAAGGAGATTGGTGAGCTTTGCTTTGCACTATATACTCCAGAGGGAGATTCGCTTGTAGTTTCCACGGGAATTCTAGTTCATGTCCATACAATGAGTGAGGCGATTAAATTTATGATAAGAGAGGATTATGAGCAAGACCCGGGAATAAATCCAGGAGATATCTTTTTAAATAATGACCCTCAAACCGGAAATGTTCATACTACTGATGTTCAGACACTTATACCGATTTTTTGGGACGATGAATTAATTGGCTGGGCAGGTGGGGTAACTCACCAAGTAGATGCGGGGGGAATTACTCCTGGACATGACTTGGTCGCAGCTATTCAGCGATTTGACGATGGAATGTATTATACTTGTCGTAAAATTGGTTCAAATGATGCAATATGGAAAGATCATATGATAAATGCCAGACGTTCTGTGAGAACCCCCTTATATTGGGAGCTTGATGAGAAATGTCGATTAGCGGGTAATCTAATGATTAGAGATGCCGTCTTAGAGTTCATAAAACAAGAAGGAATTGACTATTATAAGAAATTTATTAGAGAAGCAATAGAAGAGGGAAGACTTATACTTCAAAAACGGGTAAAAGAGCGCTTAATTCCAGGAAGATATAGAGCAGCGGCCTTTTTTGATCTTCCTCTTAAGGAAGAAGCATGGCAACCAAGGGCGAAAGTGAATAAACTAACAAACGAGCCTTTAGAAATTTATGTAAAAGAAGATGGTACTCTGTCGTTAGACTTTGAAGGCTGTAGTGGACCAGGACCAAACCCTATGAATTGTGGAATTGGAGCTATGGAGGGAGGTCAATGGGTTTTATTAACCCAAGTTCTTATATATGGGGATAAGGTTAATGATGGAGCGTATTTTGGTGTCCAAAAGAATTATCCGTTAGGATCTTGGTGTAATCCAGGCGACCCTTACTTATCATATCAGAGTCCTTGGGGTAATCTTATTCCCGCATATACAGCAATGATGAAATGTATCTCTTACGGATTATTCAGTCGTGGATATCGTGAAGAAGTCATTCCGGGATATGGATTTACGGGTGATGCAATTCAAGGGGGAGGAATTTATTCGAGTGGGCCCTTAGAGGGGGATAGGTGGGCACTATCAACGTTCGAAATCAGTGGCCAAGGATTGGGAGCCAGTGCCGTAAGAGATGGGTTAGACTGGGGATACGCTATGTGGAATCCTGAATCTGATTTAGGTGATGTGGAAACATGGGAACTATTCCAAGGTGGGATACCCTATTTATCTCGTAAAATAAAACCAAATACGGCGGGACATGGGAAATATCGTGGAGGCGCAAATTATGCGGGTGTTGCAATGATAGCCAATTCAGAAGATGTAGATTTCTTTGGTGCACGAGACGGGTTGGTGTTTCACGGTGCGGGAGGAATGCACGGAGGATATCCCCATAGTACAGGGTATCGTTTAATAGCTAAAAATACTAATATGAAAGATATAATTGATAAACAAGAAGAATATCCAATTGAAGATGCCGATCCTAGCAACGGACAATTTGAAAAATTGTTGCAGGCGGATATTACTAGAAAACCTTGGGCATCTATATATCCTGTAATGCTCGAGAATTATGATATGGTCCACTTTGCGATGTCAGGTGGACCAGGCTATGGAGATCCATTGGAAAGAAAGTTAGAAAGTGTTAAAAAAGATTTAGATGAAGGGATTTATACCCCAGATCTTGTTTTTAATATATATGGTGTCGTTGCAGACTATGATCATAATAAAGGTGAATGGTTTATAAATCAAGAAGCAACAGAAGAACGGAAAAAAGAGATAAGAAAAGAAAGAAAGGAAAAATCTATGAGTTTCGATGAATTTTTTGAGTATGAGAAAAGTAAATTAACCAAAAGTGAATTAAGTGCTCCCGTGAAGTTAATGTATTCAGAAAGCTTGGGTTTATCCGAAAAATGGAGGAAAGAATTTATAGAATTTTGGAATTTACCAGAAAACTTTCAAATGGAGGGAAAATAAGAATGCCTATTTATAACAAAAAAACATTATCAAGATTATTAAATGGAGAATTATCTTGGAAAGAATTAAAACCAATCATAGGTGGGAAAAAAGATCCCGAAAGATTTGATATGGTACTCGAAATTCTACAAGAGAAAGTTCCTTGGAATGAGACTATCTTGATTCCTCTTCATGAACATCTTTTTGTTGTTTCCAAAGATAATAAAAGAATTGTCAAATGTGAATGTGGATATGAGTTTGGAGATTATAAGGAAAATTGGAAGAAAAAATGTCGAATAAGAGTAAGAGATACTGAAGATGATATTGGAGACCTATACCCCAAATATATGGGATGCGATCCCGAATGGGAAGAATTAAGAGAATTTTACTGTCCCAGCTGCTTTACATTATTGGATACAGAAACCGTTCCACCTGGTTATCCGGTAATTTTTAATTTTCTCCCTGATATAGATACTTTCTATGAAAAATGGTTAGGAAAAGATGCTCCAGATAGATAAATGCAAATAAAATTAAAATATAAGAAATTATTTTTTTTCTTATTATATCCTTTTTACTTTATGAAATAATTGATTAAGATAATTATCTTAACTTTTCTGAGATGATAAATATAAAAAAAGTAATTGTAATAATTATTGAAATTTTAAAATAAATAAATAATATATATTATGTAGTAGTATCTTGGTAGGAAATTAATTCTGCTAATAATGCAGTTAATTGCACCCTTTCATCTGCTCCTTGACTAATTCGATAATCAACATCGCCAAAATACGCTCGAAGTTGAGATGCATTATTCTTATTGACATTTTTAAACTCGGGAAGGAAATTAAGTAATTGTCGAATGAAATTTCGACTATCTAAATAATCTATTGAGTCAAAAATATCCCGTGCTTTTGCAAATTCCTTAGTTTCAAGATATCGTTTTAATTGGTTCAATACAGGTCTTTCAACAAACCCAGAAATTTTAAGGATTTCATTAATATTTAAATCTTCTATTAATTCCAGTGCCACAGCCATTTGTAGACTATTTATTGCCTTCCGTAAATCACCTCCAGAAATAAAAAAGAGAGTCTCAAAAAATTCCTTTTTCTTTCCTTCCGGGAGAGAGAGTTGTTCTTGTTCAACGATAAATTTCAAACGGTTGATGATTTTATCTTTAGGGAGGGTAACAAATCGAAATACAGCACATCTTGAAATAATTGGGTCTATTATTTGATTAATATAATTGCACATTAAAATAAATTTTACATTATTAGGCGAACTTTCTATTATTCTTCTTAAGGTTTGTTGGACCGTCTTCGGTATATTATCTGCTTCATCCAAAATGACTATTTTCAATTCTCTATCAGAAATGATTAAGTTTTGATTAACAAAATCTTGCAATTCCTTTCTTACAAAATCCATCCGAACTGTGTCCGAAGCATTAAGTTCAAGTACATTTCGATAATATATATCCCCCTTTAGAAGTTTATTGGCAATTATAAGAGCTGTAGTGGTCTTTCCGGTTCCCGCAGGACCCGAAAAGATCATGTGAGGCATATCATATTTTTTTTGAACAAATTTTTTAAGGTTATTAATTGCGATACTTTGGCTCACAATCTCATCGAAATCTTTCGGTCGATATTTTTCCACCCAAGGAGTTTCAATATTCATATTCATTATTTTCTTAAATTACATTATTCATTATGTTAAGGCTTTTATAGATCTAATTCGAGGACTTCATATTTTTTTTCAAAATCCATCTTTTTATATAACTTCTCGGCTCTTTTTGCTTCTTCTCTGATATTTACTTTAACCTTCTCTACTTTAATCTTTTTCAAATGTTCTAAAGCATTTTTTAATAACCGATGTCCAATACCCATCCCACGATATTCCTTTTTAAGAAAGAATTGTTTAATATAGCCTTCGGATTTTCCAAACGGGTCTACTCGAAGTTCAGCAATAATCATTCCAACAACTTCATCTTTTACTTCATCAACCGCGATTAAGATTCCATGACGCTGTAGGGGATCAAATAATCTTCTTCGAATTCCCCAGTCAAATCGTTTCGGTTCAAATTCTTGTTTCAAGCCTTCCACTAACTGCTTTGTTAATTCCTCTAACTGGTCAATATGCTCCGGTGAGGCAATGGTTACTTTGATATTTGCACTACTCATATACGTTCATATCCAATTTTACTATTTGTTATTATTAGAATTATTATATGTTAAAATTTAAATTTTCTCTATTTTCATTTGATTATACCTTTGAAAAGAGGATATAGAATTAATACTTATTTTCCCCCATTGAATTTTAAATTATTCATATACCATCCTCTTTTGGGTATTTCTCAATTTATCCTTTTGAAACTCAAAAAATTTATAAAAAAAGAAGATAATGGAAACTGGGCAAGATAATCCATTTTACATAACGGTTGATTCCAAATTGTAATAGATAAAAAAGAAGATGAGCATATAAAAACATTAATTGCCATTTGTGTTATCTTTTTTTTCTATTTGGAACTCTAAGCTTATTAGCTCCTAATTCATCGTGCTGAAACGCCGTCCCACGCCTTCACTTCGGGATCGACATAACCACAAGAAGGACATTTTTCTGAAACTTCCCATGGTTCTAAAGCAGGATGAACCCTAGTATATAAATTTCCACACTTTTTACATACTAAAAACTTAGCTCCACAGTCTTCACACATCTTAAGTTGACCATTTTCGACGAAACGAAATGTTCGTTTCATCCATTCATCGACCGTCGGATTGAGGTTTTTTCCTCCGCATTCTGAGCATGTTTTACCATTCCATACCATAAAACTGACACCCTTAATTAACGCTTAAACGATTTTAAATTAATTATAACTAATTAATATTAATAATTATTAATAATATTATTGTTTTTCTCCGAATTTGTTCTTTGAAATAGAACGATTTGAATAAAAATAATTTTAAATTAATCTAAGAAGTAAAAAAAAATAGTACTTACATCTTCAATTTTTTTGCTTCCTTTTTCTTCTTGCTCGGATTAACTGCTTCTAATTCATTTATCAACTGAAGAACCTTATCATCTGTAAGAAGCTCGCTAAATTTGACTAATTCCCGCTTGTTTTTAACGAATAGATCTTTCCGCTTCATTGGGCTCCCATCTTCATTTACGGGATTAATTGCTAAGAATAACATAGGAGGTCTCGACTTTGTGCCCGGGACTTTGGTAATACCTACTCCGGGAACCGGAGTCTTCATCTTTTCCCAATTCTTACCATTTTTAAGGTGTTCTTCTAATTGTGTTTGAATATCTGCCATACTATCACCTTTTTGATTGAATTTTATTTTTTTGAATTTACGTATAATATATTATGTTACATATACATATAATGTTTATTATTTTAAGGTATTAATTTTTAAAGATTGATTTTGAATTTTAAGACATATTCAACTGAAAGCTCTCAGAAAATGGGTAACTTCATAAATTTTTTTAGGGATAACATTGAGATTTTATAATCTAATCTTTTCAATAGTTTTAAAAGTTAATCTAATCTCCTCTTTGCGAAGTTTTCCAATTTTATGGGGTGATAATTTATAGAATCGTTCTGCAAGCCATTTAGTCGGAGTTCTTGGGGTCGATTTCCACAATATCTTTAAATATCACGAGAAGATATATCTATATAATAACTAAAAAAAAAGTTGGTTGATAAGCATATGAAATTAATTTCTGTCAATATCCCCGAAACATATTTGGAAATATTAGAAATAATGGTCGCTGATAATAAATTCCCAAATCGTTCGGAAGCAATTAGAATTGGTGTACGAGATCTGATAAAGAACGAATTTTTATTAGAAAAGTCCTTAAAACATCACTTAAAAAACGCAAATAAACAGGAAAATCCGAAAGATCCCGAGCAATTAGAGAAAAAAATGCCCGAGACGATTATCCAATAATTTTTAACTTCCTTTTTTTATTCTTTCTGCCATTTTTTTAAAAATCATATGTTATTGGAGTTTAAATTCATCGATTTGTTTATTAAGATAAGTATCACAAACTTCTCCCCCCTCTTTAGTTAAAGCCCAACCATCATCTTTTTTCTGGACCATATTTAACTGTTCTATTTTCTGAAGGATTTCTTGAACTTCTTCTTCGGTTTTTTTGATATTAAAATCAACTTTCAAACAAAATACAATATCATTTAGTGGGGCAGGTTTTGCTAATTCATCTTCCATAACGCCAACAGCGGCAATTACTTCTTCTTCATGTTGTATTTCTTGGTTTAATTCTTCTGATACTTCATTTAATAACCAAGGATGTTCCTCTAACATTTGTTTAATTCGTTTTTGATCCCCGCTTTTAAACACCTCATCAAATTCATCGCGTATTTTGCTTTTCTTAAACATATTTTTCCTCACTTATTGGATAAAAAATATTCTTATTTTTATTAACTAATTCTTTGATATTAAATCTTTTTATTTTGATAATGCTTTAGTAAACTGCTATAATTTTAAAGAATTTAGATATTAATTAAGTAGAAAATCTATGTTTTAGAACTTTTCTTTAAAAAAATTAGAAAAAAGGGTATAAAAAACAATTTAAAATTTAGATTATAGTTAACAAGGGGTCGCCTAAGATTGTTGTTCCTGAAATATCTCGTCTCTTACCCGAAATTGTATCGATCTCGGGGTTATGGAACCATAACTTAAATGCATTTCCGAGAACTTTACCTTCTTTCAATGCATCATAAAATGTTTCATATAAATCAACTCCACCAGATCGAGCTGAACCAACCAAAGCCAGAGTATTATTCGAGAAGAGATATTGGGTTCCCAAATTATTTGGTTGAATATAATTACACGCATAACAGCAGTATAAGTTATAAAAAAGGGCTTTCGTGTCGTTATTTAAAACATCAGTATTATATACATATTCCATTATTCCAGATGGCCAATTGAAATAATGAGTTGTATAATCAGAGTGGGCGAATAAATGAACCCACTCATAGATCTGTGTATATCTATTTAAATAATCAGTTCGATTTGTAAGCGAATTAGTTGAAATAACTGTTACATCCGTATATGCCGTAAAAGTATTGTTCCATGCGCTAGTATAGGAAGACCAACTATCATCAATATAAAGTAGGGCTGAATGGGGTCGAGTTAAAGTTCCATTTCTATATGCATGATTCCGTTGAAAGTAATTTTGGAATGCTGTCAGATTATTTATATTATTTAAAGGGTTTGGATTAATCCTTCCGATAAAAATCTCTGTTAAATTGTTGCCAAACGGTTCCGAGCCGTAATCAAATACATTATTTCCATTCTCATCATTCCATATACCATCTAAATCCATAAGATAAAGGTCAATAGGGTAATCTGAATACATCATACTTGTATCTCTAGCTATAGCATATGGCATATCTCCAATTAATACTGCACCAAATAGTCTCATTGAAGCATTTTCGTAATTATTGTAATAATATGTTAAATTATTTCGAAGTTCAGCTACATTTGTTTCAGTCCATTTAATAACATCCACATTGTATCCTTGATCCTTAATATCTTCTTCATATTGATCAATTTCAGGTTTTATCTCGGAATAGATAGAAGAATTTACATACACTCTAACATAAGAAGGTGAAGGTTCCGTAGAGGTCGGATTAAAAAAGATATAGAAAATAAATACTCCTGAAACTCCTGCGATGATTATAACAAATATAAGCACTAAAGCTATTGATTTTTTACTCATATTATATCATTTAGTTTTTTTCCCAATAGTTTGAAAATTTAAATTAAAAAATGGATAACATTCTAATAATAACTCATCTTTAATATATAAATCTTCCTATATATACTGATATTGCTTGAAAAGAGAGCTCATAGAATCCGTATAAGTATATTGGCTTAGTGGATTTACTATATTAAATTTATATTTTAAATATGTCTATAAAAGAGAAGAGTTCAGGAATAATATCACTCTATTATTAGATAAAAAGAACAAGAATAACTAAAGAAAAAAATAGCGTGAGATTTATGGAGTCAAAAATGAGTCAATCTCATCTTTCGTCGCCATAGTGAATAATTTATCGTCTTTTTTGATATATGATAACCGAATCGAATCTTTGGTGAGTTCTTCCTCAGTTGCTTCCTTTAAAGCGTCTAAGGTCAGTTGGGCTAAATCTTTAAACTCTAGATTTTTGCTATAATTGTTACGCAAATATTCCCTTGCAGTTGCTTCTCCCTTTCCTAATGCATATGCTTTAAAAGAACGATAAATACCACTCGGAGAAGAAGTATAAATCTGTGTTCCATCAGTATCATATCCGATAAAAAAGAGTGCACAGCCCCAAGGTCGTATTCCACCATATTGGGTATACTGCTGCATCACATCGGCGACATCTTTTACTAGCATACCAAGTCGAACCGGATGGTCATAAGTAAGTCGAAATGATTGCGCTTGAACACGTGCATAATCGATTAATGCTCTGGAATCTGCATGTAAGCCCGAAATTGCCACTCCTATATGTTGATCAACTTGAAATATCTTATCGATCTCATCTGCATCCATTAAAGGAGATGAAATGTTAATTTGTGCAGCTAAGCATACAGCATCCTCTGACTTCGCAGCTACTGCTAATGTTCCCCGCCTGACCGCCTCTAAGGCATATTCTACTTGATATAAGCGCCCTTCGGGGGAAAACACTGTTATTGCCCTGTCATACTTTACCTTTCCGCCGCCAAACATTTTTTATCAATTTGTTAGTTTAAAATAATTTTGATCTAATAATTACTTTAAAAAATGATATGTTTCATTTTAATTTAATGATTAGATATCATTAATAATAATAAATCGCCACCATTTCTCAATAAGAAATAGCTTTTAAGAAATTATCTTAAATTCTTATAATCTTATAAATACTTTTGTAAATTTGCTGCAAATTTAAGGGAGATTTGGTTATTAAATTTTTCCCATCGATTTTAAAATACCCTTCGTTATCTCTTTGAATATTTTTTGAACATTTTCTCCTTCTTTAGCACTCGTTTCCCAATAAGAAAGTGCCCCGATCTCCTCTTTGAGAGACACTCCCTCTTGTTTCCCGACTTCTCTCTTTCCATCCTCAGCTAAATCGAGTTTGTTGCCCACTAAAATACTAGTCTTTCGTCCTATTTCTTTCTCTACTTCATTTTTCCAATTCGTCAAATTTGAAAATGATGACCTTCGGGTTAAGTCATGGACATAAATAATCCCTGTAGCACCCTTATAGAAGCCAGGCCGCACAAATGAGAAATGCTTTTAACCTACAATTCAGAAATTGAATTGTTTTGGCCGGCAAGATCCCAAATTTGCAGCTTGACACTATAATTCGGATACTCCTCTAGCTTAACCTCTTTTGTAGAAAAGTTGCTTCCAATGGTCATAATATAGTTTTCTTTAAATTTATTCTCGCAGTATCGCAAAACCAATGAGGTTTTGCCCACGCCACCATCTCCTGCAAGGCAAATCTTGTAAATGAATTGTTTATTTTCGGGCATAGTATTAATTACTATATATTTCCTCGATTTTAATTTTAATTAGGGATAAATGATATTTCAATAAGATAAATTAATAATATTAGTTATAATATAAGAAGATAAATTAAATATTAAAACTTTTACAATTGAAATTATATACTCTTAACCTTAAATAAGTTGATAATGACCAAATTAA
>SDNL01000004.1 GCA_004524365.1 Promethearchaeota archaeon
AATAAAAAATACTCGGTACTGTTTAGGGCGGGGAGGCTTCAATCGTATGTAGAATAGATATTAAAAAAATTCTGAAATCCTTATACTTAAATAATTAAATTAGAATATTGTATATAATTTAAAATATAAAATATAATTCTGATTAAAAATGGACATCATATCAATGGTTTTTCAAGTAGTTACGGTTGTATCTGCGTTTTATGTTGTATTTCTTATCTTTCGTAAAAATTTTGAATATATAGGGAATAAATTATTTATAGTTTCTTTTTTCTTATTTGGTACATATGCACTCGTTTTATTTCTTTATGAATTTCCCATCTCTATTTTAGTAAATGAGATTCTTCTTAATCTTTCATTATATTTAGTTGTTATTGGTGTTCTCTTCTTTGTTTTAAGTATGCAAACTTTTACACAAGGATCTATGTTTTTAAAAGGGCTAACCACTAGAATTCTAATATTAATCACCATAATTATATGCATAATTTTAGCATTCTTTCCCTATAAAGTTTTACAGGTTTCTCCAAATATAGAAGCAAATAAAAACATAATCTCTCTGTTAGCCACGGGAGTCTTATCACTAGGATTTATGATCTATAATTTAATCCTTCTTTATATAGCCTTAAGCAGAATTAATAAATCAGAAACATTTATTCGGAAGAAAATTAAAGTTCTAGCGATTGCTCAGATTATAGGATTAATGTCACCTATTATGAGTGTAATTGGGAATATTTTAAAGAATGATATTATCCATGGATTAATGTTCATCTTTTTAGCAATTGCTATGGTGATCGTTGGCTTTTTGATTAAACAAAAGGAGAAAATACCTTAATAATAAATATTAAAGATTTTAATGCTTAAACTATTTTTTTTTATTTTATCTGTGCTTTAATTAATGAATATGTTTCTTTAATCCGAGATTCTATTGCCTGTAAACTACTTCCTTTAACTAACCAACTTCCAGCGCATGCTAAAACATTATCCATCTTTAGATAATTTATGAAATTGATATTATTTATTCCACCAGTAGGAATAAATTTCACTTTTTCAGATGGATACGGTCCAGATATTGCTTCCAAAAAAGAAATACCTCCAGATACTTCAGCTGGAAAGAATTTTAACACCTTTAATTTCCGTTCTAATCCCCATTCTATAAATGTCGGGGTGTTTATTCCCGGAATAATAAATATGTTATTATCTATACAATAATCAACTAATTTAGAATTAAATCCAGGAGTAACGATAAATTTTGCTCCATTATTAACTGCTTTTTTAACTTGTTTTATGTTTAAAACAGTCCCAGCACCAACCAATAAGTTAGGATATTCCTTAGTAAGATTAAAAATGATATCCTTGGCGATCTCTGTTCTAAAGGTTATTTCCACAATAGGAAGATTTGAATTATTTAAAACTTTCCCTAATTCCAGAGCAAAGTCCAAATTTTCGATGGAGGCAACGGGAATTACTTTTAAATTTTCAATAATATTATAAATTTTATTCATGAGTATAATATAATAGAAAGAAATAATCATTTTATTAATTATATACTTTCTTTATTTATAATAAAAGAATGTTGTAAAAATGACAGATAAAACACTTACATTTGGAGAAATTCTACTCCGATTATCTCCCCCTAATTTTCAACGAATTGTACAAACTCGATCTTTTGAGGTCATATTTGGAGGTGCTGAAGCAAATGTTGCAGTTTCACTTGCTAATTTTGGAACAAATGTTGAATATTTAACGAGATTACCTAAAAATGAGCTTGGTGACGCTTGTCTTAATTATCTGAGACAATTTGGGGTTGATACGAAAAAGATTATAAGAGGAGGCAAGAGATTAGGAATATATTTCTTTGAAAAAGGCGTTTCCGTGCGATCGGGGAAAGTGATTTATGATAGATCCCATTCTGCTTTATCCATGGCAACAAAAGAAATGTTTAATTGGGATTCTATTTTTCAAGGTATAGATTGGTTTCACTGGACAGGTATCACGCCTGCTCTTTCCGCTAATTTAGCTGAGATTTGCTTAAATGCATTACAACAAGCTAAAAAAAAGGGAATAATGATTTCTTGTGATTTAAATTATCGTAATAAATTATGGAAGTATGGAAAAGATCCAATAGAAATTATGCCTCAATTGGTTGAAAATTGCAATATTCTTATTGGAAGCAAATTTAATATTAAAAAAATGCTAGGAATTTCACTTTCTGATGTAGAAAATGATTCAGAAAGAAGTGAAATAGAAAAAAATAAACTCATAATTGAAAAAGTATTTGAAAAGTTTCCCAATATCGAAAAAATAGCAATTACTATACGTAATTCAATAACATCATCCCATAATACACTAATGGGATTTCTTCACGATGGTGAAAAAATATATTCATCTCCAACTTATGATATTGATTTTATAGTTGACAGAGTGGGAGCCGGAGATGCTTTTAATGCCGGACTTATTTATGGATTAAAAGAGTTTGGTGAAAATTTGCAGAAAACAATAGATTTTGCTATTGCTGCAGCAGCTCTAAAACATACTATAATTGGCGATTTTAATATAGTTAATAAGAATGAAGTGGAGAAAGTATTGGAAGGTAATTCTTCGGGTATCATTTCCCGATAATATTAGTTATAATATATTATTTAGCCAAGGAACAATCTTCTCAAGGCAGACAGAGATATTCTCTTGAAATATTAGATGAGAAGCATCTTCTATTATTTCTAATTTTTTATTTGGACAAGTTAATCGATTATAGATCTCTTCCATATAATCTTTAGAAAATAATACATCTTTTTCACCATTTATAATCATTACTGGTGTTTTTATTTTCTCAATGGGTTTTGCTAACGGTGCTTTCATCTGGGTTCTTATTGCAGTAGTGGTATATTTATCAGCAAGGATCTCATCATCTAAAAGGAGAGGGATTCGCTTTGAAAATCGTTCCGTTTTACATAAACGATAAAAATCTAAATATAAAAACACGCTAAACTGAGCTTTTGGTGCTATTTTTGCAGCAACTGGGATAAAAGGTAATAATAATTTCAGCTTTAAATTCATTTCTATAATTTTTTGGTATGCTTTTTCATTAAAAATTGCCGCATTATGGCAAACTGCTCCAAAAAGTCTATCATCATCAAATGCTGCCGAGTAAAGAGCATTTATTCCGCCTAGGCTTGATCCCATAATAGCATTTCGATGACCATAGTTTTCTATAACCCATGTATTCACATCATAAATAGCTTTTGAAAGTAATTTCATATTAAAATGTCCTCTTTTTCCTCCACTTAAACCATGACCAGGTAAATCTAAAGCGACAACTCGAAATCTTTTTTTATACAAATTATAGAGCCATTCCGCATAAAATCTAGAATATACTGATGTTCCATGGCAAAATATAATCGTTTTGTCTAAATCTTTTTCTTTAGTATCAAATATATCTAAATGTATCTTAATTCCTTGAGAACTTATATATTCTTCGTGAATTAACTCCTTAATCTTTTCTGGCTCTTCATCTACAACATAATTGAACCAATAATCCTTATATGTAAGTTTTGACATCTTTCGCTCTACTTATACACTTTTTAATAACTATTTTAAATTTAGATTATATTTCATTAATAAAATATTTGATAATTAATTATGAACTAACTAGCAATTAATGAAAATTTAACCTTAAACTCAACCCATTTTTAAGGGTGTGAATAAAATGAGAATAAATAAAATTTTTATCGAGCATAAACTTAAGGAATTTTTAAGAGAGGATTGTAGTTTCAAGGATGTGAGCTCGGAATTTATTCCGCCTAAATCTTCCACATCTGCAAAAATTATCGCGAAAAGCGATGGTTATATCTCTGGATTAGAAGTCATTAAAATCCTTTTTCAACTATTAGATGTCTCTATTAAACTTCTTAAGAAGGATGGAGACCCAATTCATCCTGGTGATACAGTTATAGAATTAAAAGGGAATACAAGAGATATATTGCTAGGAGAGAGAGTTGGGTTGAATCTACTAACATTAATGAGTTCTATAACAACTACAACAAAAAAGTTTACTAAGATTATTGAAAAATCTCAGAAACAAGTAAAAATTGCTTGTACGAGAAAAACAACTCCTGGGTTAAGAATATTTGAAAAATTGGCAGTTCAAATTGGTGGAGGAGACACACATCGGTATTCTTTAGACGATATGATCTTATTAAAAGATACTCATTTAAAATTCTATAATGGTGATATTAAAAAATTACTTTCCGAGGTTAGAAAAAATGCGAGTTTTTCTAAAAAAATCGAATTGGAAATCGAAAATGTGAAAGATATAGTTTCTGCTGTTAATAATGGGGTTGATATCATTATGCTTGATAATATGTCTCCAGCAGAGGCGAGAGATGCTGTAAATTTGCTCAGAGAAAAGGATTTACGAGATAAAGTTAAAATTGAAATATCAGGCGGTATAACTATTGATAATATCAAAACTTACCTTGATGCTGAACCTGATATTATTAGCACGAGCGAACTAACTCTTATTCCCTCCGAAAAAGTAGATCTTTCTCTTCGTTTTGAGTAAACTTTTCGGGATTGATAAAATTACATATTATAATCTCATCCTTCTTCTGATTCAATAACGGACTCTTTCAAAACAATTTTTTTCAGAATTTCTAATAAGATGAATTAAAAAATATAATCATTTTATCTCAAATTTAGTATAAATTAAGGAAAATAAATAGAGATTAAAGATTTTTTAACTGTTTCCTAGGAGCGTTTGAAAATAAACCTTTAAACATTGCTTTAAATTTGCTTAAATCCTCATCATCTAAAACATAAGGCTCTCCTGCTTGGAGGGCACCCCAATAAATCTTTGCTAATTTTTCTGTCAATTCTGCAAATTTGACAGCATGGTCAATAGATCGACCACATAAAATAGAACCATGATTTGCTAAAAGTGCACTATTTTTATAATCTAAAGCATTTAATGCCACACTACCTAAATCTGTAGTATGCGCTTCCCCATAAGAGCTTACGTCTACTCCACCTCCTAAAAAGACGACTTGTTCTTCCATTATTATTGGTATACTTTTTCGAAGCACAGATAGCATAGTTGCATAAGTTGAATGAGTATGAATTACCGCATTCACTTTTTTCCGAGCCTTATAAATTGCAGTGTGCATTTTTGCTTCTGTTGAAGGTAATTTGCCACTACTTAGCGTTTCTCCCTCAAAGTTCATATGTACCACATTTTCTGGTTTCAAATCAAAATATTGATTAAATGATGGCGTAATATAGAATTCATCTTCTTTTTCTCCCCTTATAGAGACATTTCCCTCTCCTGCTTCCACTAATCCTCTCTCAAATATAGCTTTTGCAGCTCTTACTATATCTTCTCTAATTTTCTCTTCATTTACCATATAATTATCCCTTTTTTAGTTGAAGTTTCTAATTTTTTATTTTAACTCATATAGATTAAGGATATTTCAAAAATAAGTTTTTTTGGACCAGAAGCAATTAAGAGGGTTTTATTATTCCACCAATTTATTGAGAAAAACTTGATTAAAATTATTTTTTAAAGGGAAGAATTATTTAAACAAAAGAGAAAAATATTAGCTCTCTTTTTTTCCGTATTTTCCAGAATTTTTAATAAAAAAAATTTACTTTCTATGATAATAATCGTTTTTTATTGGGGTTAACTTTTATTGGATTTAAACAAAATTAAACTAAGTACAAGTAGATACTTCATTGGATTATCTTCATTTCAAAGTCTTATAATGTTTAGAAGAGGTTTATTCTATACATATCTATCGATTTATATGCGTGACTTTTTACAATTATCTGTAACAGCAACGACCCTTTATGCTACTCTTCCAATGATTGTTAGTGTTCTGATGCAAAACTTTATCTGGGGCCCACTTAGTGATAAACTTCAAAAACGCAGAACATTTATTATTTTAGGAGAGATATTAGCAGGTATTGGAACTATATCTGTTTGGGGTGTACATTTTCTCGTTTCAAACTTACTTATCGCGGGTTATATAATAATAATTGGTCTCTCTTGCACGGAAGCTTTTTGGGGTATGTCTAATATTGGTTGGACTGCTCTTATTAGTGATTTATATCCATCAGAAAAGCGTAGTAAAATAATGGGACAATTATCTAGTATTGGTGGTCTTGGAAGAATTATTGGTATTACAATTGGTGGATTTTTATATGATGGGGGATGGGGTTTTCGAAATGGATTATTATTTTTTGCGGCGTCATTTGTAATGTTTATTTCTACTATTCCTATGCTTTTTGCCCCAGAAGGAGGAATTAATGTACCGGAGTTAAAAAAAGAGAGCCAATTAAAAAATACTATTAATAATAATTTAACTACAAGATTAAAACTGATCTTTTTTATTTTTATAATTTCATTAGTTTTCATTAATTTTGGGAGGAATAGTATTTCTGTGACCTATTCACAATTCCTTATTCTAGATTCAAGTTTTAATGTAGACAGTATTCTTTTAAGCTTTATTACAAATACACGTTCACTTGCCGTTCTATCTATTGGATTACTGGTAGGTGCATTAAGTAAAAGGATAGGATATGCGTATACATTAATCTCTGGAACATTAATAGCTATAATCGCCCTTTTAATGACTGCATTGACAAACTCCTTATTTTTTATATTTGTAGGTAGTTTTTTAATCGGAACGGGAGAAGTAATCATCTACTCCTCTTCTTATAGTATAGCATCAAATTTAATTCCAAAAAAAATACGGGCAAAATTATTTGGAGTTTATAACACTACATTTTTTCTCTCTTGGGGATTGGCAGGAACAATTATTGCAGGACCTCTCATAGATGTCTTGATCCTAAATGGTTTTACGGAAGTTTTTTCCTATCAAATGTCATTCATAATGGCTGCAATTATAACGGGTATAGGTCTCCTAATTTATACTTTATTGGAATTTAAATTAAGAAAAACAGAAGAAATCTAATTTGATTTCAATTAATTATTAGGGGGTATTTATTTAAATATATTTAATTGTTATTTCAATTAAGTTATAAAACAATTTTTTATTAAGAATATTTCCCTGATAAAATAGGATAAAATGCCTCGTTTTGTATTACACGCTGACCTTGATTGTTTTTTTGCCTCAGTTGAAATGCGGGATAATCCCGAATTAAAGGGTAAGCCTGTTATTATCGGAGCAGATCCTAAGGGAGGTGAGGGAAGAGGAGTTATATCAACATGCTCTTATGAGGCTAGAGAATATGGGTTACACTCTGCTATGCCAATTTCAAAAGCATATAAATTATGTCCTCATGGGATTTATTTACGGGTTGATGGAAAAAAGTATTCTAAGGTTTCAGATGAAGTAATGGAAATTTTAGAATCTTTTGCCGATAAATTTCAGAAAGTGAGTGTTGATGAGGCATATTTGGATGTATCTGAAAGTTGTATTAATTTTGATGAGGTAAAACAATTAGCTTATACTATTAAGGAAGAAATAAAGAGATGTTTGGGAATTACATGTTCAATAGGAGGTTCAAATTCTAAAAGCATCGCAAAGATCGCCTCAGACCAAAATAAACCTGATGGAATATGTATTGTCAAACCCAATGATATTAAAGAATTCTTAAGTCCAATGAAAATAACAAGGATCCCTGGAATTGGGAAAAAAACAAAAAACCCCTATTATAAACAAGGAATTAGAAATATAGGAGATCTGTATGATTTTCCCCTATATAAGATGATGAATCTGTTTGGTAAGCATAGTAAATGGGTTTGGAAAGTTATTAACGGATTAGATAAAAGAAAAGTTAAAGAAGGTCATAAAGGAAGAAAATCGATAAGTAAAGAGCGAACTTTTTACAAAGATACTAATAACCAACAACAAATTGTCTCTACAATTGAGAAACTCAATATAATATTGCACAAAAAATTAATTCAAAAAAATATTGCCTATCGCACAATTACTTTAAAAATAAGATTTGAAAACTTCCGAACTTATACAAGATCCTATTCACTAGACTACCCTATATGTGATCAAAATAAAGCTTTGGAAATAATAGTAGATCTTTATGAGGAGTTTTCTAAAATGTTTAAAAAGGTTCGCTTAATTGGGGTCAAATTCTCTAATTTTGAGAGAACACCAAAAATTTTACAAACAAATCTAATGATGTTTGTTAATTGTTGATTCTTTAAAATTGAATAATGTTCAAAAACGATTATTAACTCTTTTTATGTTTCTAATTGATGATTAATCTGAGATTTCCTAATTTTTATTTCGGGTAGAATCTTTAATTTATATAATACAATCATTTAAGCTTCATATGTAGTTTTCCTATTTATTTATGCTTATAAGATTTAATACATACGATTCTGGACAGTGTTCATTAATATATTTATGAAAAAAAATTTAATTTTCGGCGAAACGTCTTATATTAATCATTTAAATCAATCATATAATCATAGAAAATTAAAAGAATAGATTTATATATCTAACTTTCTTTCCTTTTTTCATTGAAATTCATTAAAAAACCATTCATCATCATCATCATTGAAAATGGTAATTAAATTCCGAAAAAACATAAGAACTTGGAATATAATTGTTTTATTAATAATCCTCGGCATTTTGACACTTTCTGCTATTGGTAATGAAAATCAATTTGAGGAAAAAAATACTCTTACTACAGATCTTTATATATATGAATCAAGTTCTATTTTTTCATCTTTTAATGACACAATAATTGATGAAGACCCTCATTTAGAATTTGATTGGCGTTATATAGATGATGATAATTCAGGTGAATCATCAGGGAATAATGATAGAGTTGCTGATACTGGTGAAACTATTCAATTAAGAATCTCACTAAAAAATACCGGGAGTGGGACAGCTTATGGTGTAAGTGCGACTTTATCAACCTCAGATTCATTAATTACTATTACGGATAATTATGAAACATATCCAGATATTCATGCAGGTTCCATAGAGTTATGTGATAATTATTATATATTCTCAATAAAACCATCAACTTTTGGTCGAAGAGTGAACTTTACATTAGCTATCACTTGTTTACAAAATGATTGGATAAACAAATTTTCTATCCAAGTTTATGGAGATTATGGGGGAGTTTATTATCCAAACATTCCTAGCTTTCCACTAATACTATTTGTACCAATAGCAATGAGTACTATTATTTTCTCATTAATTCTATATAAAAAAAAACTAAACTTAAATCATTAATAAACATCTAACTATTTGATTCTTTTTATATAGAAAACTGGTTTTTTTATCTATTCCTTTACTCTATAAATTTTATTAATCTTCAGAACTCAACTGAATTTATTTTAGAGAATTATTATAAATAATCATATAACTTTTTTCTGTGTTTCGGTCGAAGTTAGGATAGGCATAGTTTCCAATTTTAATGGGGGTTGGACTATTTCCTCTTTATATATAAGATTCGCAATTAAATTCGCTGCAACACCTAATTGATGTTTTAGGGAAAAATGATTTCCAATTAATCCATGAATCCCTTTTGTTACAAGTCCCACTCCAAGCACTATCATAGACCAAAATATAAATACAAGCCATAAATCCAGAGCTGGAATAAAAAATATATCAAAAATATAGTGTAAGAGAAAGATTGAAAGAGAATAATAAGAAAAGTAATATACAAATCGATATTTTTCATTTATTTTCAAAAACTGGCTTTTCTCAATTGTTAACATAAGAGTATATGCATTTATTAACATCCCTAAAGAATATGTGAGCCAACTTATTGAACGGAAGGAAAATAAAAATGATTTGTCTCCCATTGAGATTATTCCAGGGGGAATAAGAAAAATTCCTGCTAAAATTAATGAAGTTCCTATTAAAAATAAAGGTATAATTCTTTTCTTAAAAAATGTAAGATTTGGATTATTTATAATTGGATTATTATAATGTTCATGAATAATATCTCCAAAAAAGGCGCCTATAATGAAAAATGGAAAAAATCCGAGGATCGGGCTTAAATGATCTCCATTAAACAAGATAAATTGAATAATGAATAGGGGATGATTATATTCGGCTTTAAAGGGATATAAAAAACTGATAAGAATTTGATATAGAATTAATGAAGATAAAGCCGCGAGAATTTTATAATATTTATTCCTATTTAATAAGGGCCATGCTAAAATCATTGAAATTGGTAATGTTTGTAAAATAAACCATATCCATATTACTGTAGGGTCTTGTCCTGAAACTACGAAATAGATAAATAGATTAAACCCAAAACTAAGAACTAAAAGTAAAATTGCCTTTAAAAAGTACTTTAAACGCAGTTTTTTATAAATATTATCTTGTTTGCTAAACGTCTTTTGGTATTTTTTTCTATGAGATAAAGTGATTCCTAATCCTGAAACAAAGAGAAACGCACCAGAACCAAACCCATCAAAAATATTTACAATTAGATCAAGTAAGGGAAATGCGTTTGCATTCGCTAACCAGAGGGTTATATGTTGGAACAACATCCATATAATGCATGCACCACGTAAAAAGTCTAAACTGTGTAATCTTTTATCCATCTTGTGAGCTCAAATTTGTTTTATGCTTCATTCTAGTATCTAATGCTTTTATATATTCTTAAGATCAAATAAGAAGAAATTTAACCTTAACCGCTCAATGCTTTAGATAAAAACGATAATATTAATAAAATAAAAAATTTGTGTGTTTTAAATGTTTGTATATTAAAACATTAGATCTATTTTTTTTATCGGATTTCAGTTTTGTATTAGTTATATAACAAAAAATAGTTACATAATTCCTTAAATTATCGGTTTTTACCATCTTATTTATATGATTTATTTGGCTGAAATATAAAATAAAAATTTAAAAATAATAATTGGTCTCTCTAATTTTTATAAATCTTAATGATATATTATGTTTTAATATTAATTAGATTAATATATATATTAATTTTGTTTTTTTTATATTAATAATAACACGAATTAATTTTTGTTTAGATGGGTTTTTTTTATGAAAGTATTGAGAGATATATGGATTTTGGATAAAGCGGGAATCGTAGTATTTCACCGTACATTTGAGGAATTAGATGCTCAGTTATTTGGGGGTCTCATGTCCGCATTGAACTCTTTTTCCAAAAACTTATCTGAAGAAGGACTTACTAGTTTTGAATTATCCGATAAACGATTTGCCATATATCGACGAAGTGAATTCTTATTTGTGGGAAATTCAGCCAATAAAATAAAGGAAAAAAGAATTTTTCAAGAATTAGAAGTAATAGCAGACAAATTTTTTCAAATCTATGGGACTATTTTAGATAAATGGCAAGGAGATATTAATGTTTTCTCCAACTTCGAAAATCATATAGAGGATTCTCTTGAGGGGACAATAAATAAATTTGAAAAGGCTTTTTGGTAAGTCTTTAGCTAAATTTTAATTGCTATTTTAGAACTTGAGGTATATTTATAAATATTAACATCTCTAACAGGTTCAATTTTTCCAATTAGATGATTTAATTCGTTTAATTGATCCTCCGTTGAATCAAGCAATGAAAAAAAGATGCCAAAATAGCAAAGTTCATTAGTTTTACAAAATCCTGTCGATGTAAGGATATTGTTTACTTTTTTTTTAATAATTTGAAGACATTTATGTAATAATTCTGGCAGAATTTTCGGAGTTTCGACTTCTAATAAGAATACCGGATCATTTTCGGTTGGGAATAAGCAAAAATGGATATGATTTTCATGTCCATGCTTTTCTTTTTCAATTGAAGTAGTTAGGAAATAATAATTAAATTTTTTAATTCCTAAGTCCTCTTGTAAACTTTTGGGTAGGTTCCATCTTTTTATTTGCTCTTTTTCGTATAAACGACCTTGGAAATGATCAAGAATAGTTTTTTCCTTTTTTTCCATATCTCAAAATCACTCTTTAAATTTTCTCTATTCTACTAATAAAATATTATAGAAACCATAAAAACATAATTCATTTTTCCACTCTTTTTCTTTCCAAATCCATTGAATCAAGATCGATTACGACATAAACCAGATATTCTTCGTTGTGATTTGATTGCCCTGGTTGTATAGATATTGTATCCTTTATTTTAGTACACCAAACATTATATATAGAAGGGCTTTCATGAATATGTCCATGTAAAGAAATTAGAGGTTGATGAGTTTTTAAAAATTCATATATTGCTTCAGATCCCACTTTGCTTTTATCAGCACATACATCAAGTAAAACATTTGCTGGGGGCATATGAATTACATAAATAGCTTTATCCATATTTTCAGGCAACTTTAAAGCTTCTAGCTCATTTTCAATAGTAGGAAGTTGGGTTGCATAGCCAATCCAATCATCAATTTTTTTTAACCCCTTTTCTGTTGATATAAAGGCTTTTCCAATTTGCATGGGAAATATAAAATTATCCTTGTCCATTCTCGCCCTGTCCTTAAGCCCAAAAGGTAAGTCTGTAACCCAATTCATTCCGATAAATTCAAACCCATTAATTTTATAGAGCTTCTGGGCAATATTCTGAATATAGTCATATTCATCTGCTACTTCATTTATTAATTTATCATTAGCAATTAAATCATCATTCCCGGTTATGAATAAATAGTGAATACCTTCTTTTTCATATAATTGGAAATGGTTGTCGAGAAAATTCTCAATAAACTCATCTTGAATGAAAAAGTTTGGACGAGTAGGAAGCATATCTCCCCCGTTTATTACAATATCAATTTCGGAAGCTTTAGCGATCTGAAGGATGCGTTCATATTTCCATTTAACTCCATGTATGTCCGTGACGTATAATAGTTTCATTATTTTCTTATTATATTTCATTAATAAAATATTTTTTAATCTAACTAGATTAAATAGATCAAATTAAAAAAATTGATTAAAGCTAGAAAATGTCCACAGATACTGCAATAGGAATGGTTTTTTTATATAATAAGGAAGAAGGCTCCCCAGATAAAGTTTCAGAGGAATTAAGTAAATATTTCTCCGAGATCACGAAACATATGGTAAATCAAGATTTATTGGGGTTACCCGCATTAAAAGAAATTATGGATGAGAAAAAGATTTATTGGGGGGGCATTAAAAAGGATTTCGAACAAACTCTGGGAGATAATGAAGCTATAGGAAGTATTGCTTGGGAAGTTTTTAATCAACATTCTGGAATTACCCCTTCTGATGAAGTAAAAGTTCTGATTTATGATGAAGATCAAGCTCCATGGAAGTTTACTCTTATGGCGTGCGTATTATATAAATAAAATTTTTATTATTTCAAATATCTAATTTTTTTATTTTGTAAGAGAAATTCGTCTATTTAAGTTTCTTTCTACCTTAATCTTTTATGTTCTAAACCATTATTTTTATCATTCCAATGTGAATTTGTACCAATTATAAGATTTGAACAAAAAAGACTTTAAGAATATAAATTGTTAAATATGATTCTTAATTTAATTAAAAATATTTATACGGTTGATGTTAACTCTAATTATGTTATTAATTGGATTGTATAACGTTTAGAATTAAATTAGCGAATCATATAAAGTAAAAAAAATTAATGATGTGAGAAATGATGTCAGACAAGGTAAAGAAAAAATTAAGTCTTAGTATGAAGGGACAAGGGGAAAATATAAAGAGAAGTCTATTCAAAAGTATCGTATACCGAATCATCACAGTATTTTTAGGAATTTTAACAGCATTAATCGTTACGGGGGACATTTACCAGGCCCTAAGCTTAGGTATTGCTACTGAATTTGTTCAATTCATTAATTATTTTATATTTGAGACTATTTGGAGTTATTATGAAAGACAACGACTTCGTCAAAAGTTTAGAAAAGAGTTTCTGGAAAGAGAAATTGAATTAAAAGTGAATTACAGTTCGATTAAAGAGCTTTCTTATGAACTTAGTCGATTAGATACATTTGTTAAGTCAATATATACAGCAATTTTAAACTTTTATGACGGATTATTAGAAAACGAGGATTTAAAAGAATTGCACGAGGAGCTTTCAAAACATAGAGAATATTTTGTTAAAGCCCACGCTGGTCGCGACTTTTGAAGAACATAGACTTGAATATAATATATTTACGTATTTATAAAATATAAAAAAAAAAATTTAAGATATTAGATTTCTAATTTCTGCTTTTCAAGTGTGAGTTCGAATGCTTCTTCCATCCCCTCATCATAGACTCCAATTGAGAATTTATTATGCAGGGGACTTATTTTCGCACCAATTTCGGCAGATTTATAGATCCCTCTGGCAAATTGTTTGATTAATGGAAGGGTCACCATTTCTGAAGCTTTTTCAAATTCCTTCAATGTATTGTCATCATATCCTCCCAATAACCCGTCCAAGAATGCATAAAAGAACACGAATAGGAATACTCCTACTATAAATATGAGTGCAGTGTTAATCAATTTATCTCCCAAATCAATATTAAAAACTAAATTGCCTAAGAAATAGAGAACTATAAAATTAATGAATGCTGATACAATGGGTGTTATGAAAGTCTTGAAAGGATAGAGTTTATAATCTGAGATTATACGTTTGACTAAAATCCACGCAACAATATCTTTTGTAAGCACTGCGGGCCAGTAGGCAATTATTACAAATCTCATATCATGACTTATGATAAGCAATACCCACATTATTACCCCTCTTATAACTTGCTCTAATATCCAAACTAAGGCTGCCAATCCAGTTTTTCCTGTTCCTTGGAATACTGCATCCACCAACCATGAATAAATTCCAAAGAAATGAAATATTAATATCAAGGGAAGATATGTGGCTGCGCCACCACCTATTTCTGGTCCGGCGGCTCCAATTAAAAAGATATTTCCAACAGCAAAAAGCACAGAAAGTAAGAAATACCCGAAATAATTACCCCACCGGAATCCTTGATAAATATACAACTTCGTCAATGATTCTTTATCATGATTATAAGATTCGCTATATGCACCCAAAAGTGATTGTCCGTATAGTGTGACAACCTGTATCATCATACCTACTGTCCAAGCTAATTGATAATATCCCAATTCTGTAGAATAATTTGCAACTAAAAGAGACGTCAATAATGTCTGAATAAACCATCCAATCTGAACAAAAGATTGGCCAAAAGCCAATTTTGAACCGTAATTCATAGTTTCTTTGAACTCATCTTTAGAAAAGTCAATTCTGAAACAAGTACTTGGTGAATAGCCCAATTTCTTAAAAATGGTCAAGCTGAAGAAAAAGGTAGCCCAATAGTCAAAATAGCGGGCAAATGCATAACCAACTCCCGCTCCTAGCGCTTCTCCAATTATGGGGATTGTTCCACCCCATATTTTTCCAAGATAGCAAAAAATTCCTTGTCCAATTAAAAGCCAGAAAATTTCCCAAGATACATAGGTAATAAGATGAAGATCAGCCCTTTGAAGCCCTTGGAAGGTAAACATAAATACCAAGAAAAAGCCAGGATATTGAACAAGTGAGAAGATAACGAAAATCCATGTCATGTGTGCTAAATTCGTTAAGGGAAATATTATTGAACCCAAGAACGCAAAGATAAAGACTTGCACCAAACCAGTGAACAATTGCCACCAAACAAAGATTTGAATATAGTGTATCGCTTTTTCTGGTTGATGTATCCTATATTCGGCAAAATGTTTGGCTAGACTGAAGGATGTTCCAAAATCAAATAAGAGCCAAGCGATCTGGAAGAGATTATAAGCAAAATTATACCATCCCGAAGCTTGTGCATATGCCTCGCCTAATAGCATAGGGAGAAGGAATGAAGTTAGAAGAAGTTGAGGGATAACTAAAATTAAGCCAATAAAGAATGTGAATAAAAACCCACCAACTTGACGATGAATACCTAGTATTTCCCAGTCATCCTTTAAGTCCTCTCTTCCCTTTTCTTCTATCTTCTTTATTAATTCTTCTCGTTCAGTTATTTCAGCCTTTCTTTCCTCTTCAGCCCTCTGTTTGAGAGTCTCAATAGTTTCTTTATCCATTGTAGATCTCGATTTTTTCCGTACTGTAATAAAGAGTGCAATAGCAAGACAACCCAATACTACAACAATTATCAATAATATAATTTGATCCATAAAATGGGGTACTGGTGAATATGCCCATTGAGCATAAGATTCAATGGGCTCTCCTAAAGTCTCCAAGCTAAGTCCATATAGGAGATAATTAAAATATGGCCATATTATAAACTCATAGTTGTACTGCTCCGTAGAGTCTCCTTCCAACCATGCTGAAAATAATGAAATTTTTCCAGTTCCCTTTTGTTTTTCCACAATGAAAGGCTTTCTATATGCTTCACGGTTTAAACTCTTATCCGAACGATAGACATCAATAATTCTATTGACAGATTCATTCAATTCATCCAAATCTAATAAACTCATTGTTTCAGGTTTTATATCCGGTGCAGAATTCCAATCTATATTTCCACTAATTGCTTTCGAAGAGGATCTGATTAATGAAAGCATATTTTGACTATTATTTGAAAGTGTTGCGGTTGGTTTGATGAGATCTAATTCTTTTAATAGGGTATCATTTTTTTGGAGAGTTGGACCCATAAAAATCATTAAGCCCTTACCACCATCAACATATGTTTCAATCAAATTAATTTCAGAAGAACTTAAATTCGCATCAAATAAAACAACTAAATCATATAAAGCAAGACTTGGTAAAGCCTCGCTATCATCTATCTTACTTATATTAAAGCGGTTATCAATATGTAATCGTTCATAAAAGTACGAATCGTCTCCATTAGAAACGACTAAAACATCATATCGGCTCCCAGATTGTCCTACTGAAGGTGTGAGAAATAAAAAGAAAAATGTTCCGCCAGTCAAAATCAATGTAATGATACAAATAATAATTAACGTCGATTTTCCGTTTTTTAGTTTCAACATTATAATATTTTTTATTTTTTGTATTTATTTGTAAATTTTAATATAAATTGGATTAATTACTTTATAAATTTTTATGATTATAATTAAGAATAGTAAATCATTAAAAACACATTTTTAGGGATTGAATAGCTAAATTTTGAGATATAAAAAAGAGTTTTTAATGGATTTTAAAAAAATGTTTAGGAATTTTGACGTACAAAGTAAAAGATTGAATCTTTATATTGAATCTATTAATCTTCGTTGGTTCCAATATACTTTCTGACAACTTTCCCATTAGGTTCAGTTTCCTCAAATAAAATGGCTGAAAATTTATATACTTTCGTACTTTCATCCTTCCAAGAATCTTTTGGAAGCCAAGCTTTCCGACAAGTCTGCTCTAAGAACGTTTTCTTATCCCAATCTCGATCATGATCGACTGGCACTTGCGGGAGTAGTAAACCTCGTCGCATTCCCCGTTCAATAATAAGCCCATCTCTTCCAATTTGTATTTGTTCCAAATATTCCTGGGGATTATCAACATCCATTAATTCTGGGGGCGTTAAAATTGATAATTCAATGGTCAGTTTATCCAATTCCTCAAGAGATACAGATGGGAATCGTGGATCCTCAGTCGCAGAACTTACTGAAACCTTATGTACAGTTTCATAAAGTGGGAATTTAGGTTCTATATGGCCGATACAACCTCTTAACGGATTTCCGCTTATTCCAATTTTATTTAACGTAACAAAAGCTCCATATTTTTCTCCAAATTTCTTCTTTATCTTATCTGGAACTATCATTCGTTTATTTGTTTTCAAATAATTTTTAATATTATCTCTTGCGAATTTTATTAATAATTCCCCATCCTCTCTTGTAAATTTCTCATCCTCTAACATAATAATTATAAGATATATTGTTTTAATTCTTTAATTATTCAATATTACTATGTTCATCTAATTGTATTTTTCAATCGCATTAATATTTTTTGCTTAAAAATTAAATTCCTATATAGTTTTGAATTTTAATGAGTTTTTTTTATAATTCTTCCCGTGGGTTCTTGATCTCTCTTATTTATCTCTATACCTCTTAGGAACACTTTCCAAACTTGGACTTCAGTATAAGAACCATTAAATGGGGAAAATTTTGCTTTTGAATAAAATGTTGTAGCTTCTATTGGATATGATGATATTCTATCAATAATAAGTAAATCAGCATCATAGCCTTCTTTGATGAAACCTTTATTCTTCAAATTAAATCGTTTAGCAGGATTTTCCGAAGCCACAGAAACAAATTTACTAAGTGATAATTGATATTTACAAACTTTATCTAAAAGCATTAAGGGATACGTTTCAAATCCTGGAAAACCTGACGGAGCCTTATAATAATTTTCGGATTTCTCCTTTATAGTATGGGGCGCATGATCTGTACCAATTAAGGATATATTATTTTTATTTAATTGCTCAAATAAAAATCTCGAATGCTCTGGGGCACGAAGAGGTGGTAAAACTTTCCCATAATTCTTATTTTTTAATTTTATTTCATTTGAAAGTAATAAATGATGTGGAGTAACTTCAAAACTAATATTTAGAAGAGGATATTTATTTAATGCATCTCTGATTAACACAAAACTATCTTTACAACTAATATGACAGAAGTGGACAAGTGGATATTTATCGCCCTTTAAATCTTTATCGGATATAATTGTATAATAGTTTTCCAAGATGAAATTAACATATTTTGCTTCTTTTTTCGGAGGATAAAGTTTATTATGTAATTTTAAAATGTCTATATCTACTTGTTCCTCCTTCATTTCGTGTGTAAGCGGCCAATCTGGGTGAATAAAGATGGGTTTTTGAAACTCAGATGAAAATCCTAACAGTTGCTGGATATTTTCCGAATCTGTCCAAATTATGGGACTGAGTGGACTTAATGGATATATTTTAAAGCCGATGACTCCCAATTCTACGATTTCTTTCATTTGATCATAATTAATCTCAGGAGGGATTCCAGCTATAAATCCAACATCAGAAAAAATATTTTTCTCTGCTTTTTTCATCCATTTTCTCACTTGATATGGACTTGTAGCAGGTGGTACAGTATTTGGCATATTAAATATCGTAGTTATTCCAGAATAGGCAGCAGCTTTAGTACCCGTCTGAAAGGTTTCTTTATAACTTTGTCCCATATCACGTAAATGTGCATGAATATCAATAATTCCAGGTAATATTATCTTGTTTTTACAATCAATAATTTGGTTATCTTGGTTTTTCCTCTTCAATTCCTCAAGAGATTCAGGTTGGGAATCAAATCTTATATGGCTAATTATTCCTGATTCGATTAAAATGATTCCTTTCCTTAACGTACCTTCATTGTATATTTTCCCATTCTTTAGAATCATAATATCTAACTCATTTCATATTTTTATTATCAATCCAATAATTAATCATTAAAATTTGATCTTCTATTTTTTTGATATTGTTTAATATTAATTGTTTTATGTTTATATTTTCGTAGAGAGAATGGTTTAAAAGGAATTTTGAAGTTGACATATCGTATAAAGATAAAATATATATACCTTCCTTATCAAGCATCTGTTTATCAATTACGTGTAATTTTTGATCATCTATAACAGATCTCTCTTTATCATCAATCACATAAATATTTTTATCATTTAATTCCCAAAGTTCTTTAAAAAATGAATTAAAATCACTAAATCGTTTTAAATAAATCCCGGGCGTAGATTCTCTCCATATATTCATATTTATTCTTAATTCTCGCTTTTGTAAGGCTTTCTGTAATAAAAGAGCTTGAGAACGCTCATCTGGCCCTAAAAAACGTAATTGCGAACCAATAAATTTCACGCAAATATTATTTCTAATAAAATATATATAGAAATCATTATATTTTCTTATTGCATAAGATAAACAAAAACATGTCCTTAGACAGCAACAAATTTGATAAATTTCATCTGGACAGAAACCACGGTCGATATCTTTTTTGGTATATTCCGTGATTTTTTTGCTTAAAAGTAAGAATTTCATAGCTTCGTTTCTAAAGATTATAAAGTATTATTATTATTAAAAATCATATTTTTAACAGAGTATAGGGAAACAAAATTTTTTTATACTTTAATTTTTATACTCTTATTAATAAGTATTTATCTATAACAGATTTAAAATGTCAGACAAAAACATAGATTATGAGAGTATTTTCGATAAAAATATAACTCTTGAAGAATATAAGGACCGCTTGGTTGCTTTATTAAGAGAACATCGTGTTGGAATTGTTGATAGGCGAAAAATTATACGACAAAAAGCACAAGAGTTTAGAGATAGAACACGTAGGAGAGATATGAGAAGTTAGATATTTTTCTTTTCTTTTTCCTTTTTTTATTTTTTTGAGAATTCTATTATAAGATTGAAGTCTCCCCGTCCTAAATAAAGGGAGGGAACTTGTTTCGCAATTTCGTTAAAATCTAAAATCCTTTCCTAACTTCTTCATCATTTCCATTGCTTGTTTGTTCATACCTCCCATGCCACCCATTGCTTTTCCTTTTTTCCTTAATTGACCAAGATTCTTCATTAATTTTTTCATTTGATTGTATTGCCCAAGCATTCGATTTATAACAGAATAATCAACCCCCGAACCAATAGCAATTCTCTTTTTCCTTGTCCTTTTTATTATTTTGGGATTTTCCTTTTCTAATTGAGTCATAGAAGAAATAACGGTTTCCCACATTTCTAAATTCTCTTCAGCATCGTCTTTTAATGCATCAGGAATATTTCCTCCCCCCATCATTGAAAGAATATTTTTAAACTTACCCATCTTTCTAATAGCTTTCAATTGGGTGCATAGATCATCCAATGTGAATTTTCCTTGCATCATTCTTCTTGCCATTTCAGGATCGGGCATCGCTTCAGCTTCTTGAACCTTCTCTATTAACCCCTCAATATTTGGAATGCCTAAAAGTGACCCTACAAAACGACTAGGTTCAAACACTTCAAAATCATCAAGCTTTTCCCCAGTTCCTATAAATCTAATTGGAGAACTGGTTGCAGCACAAGCAGAAAGCGCTCCACCTCCTTTGGCGGTTCCATCTAGTTTAGTAACAATAATACTTCCAATATTGGTTTCTTCAGAAAATGATTCTGCTTGAGAATATGCCTGTTGCCCTAAGGTACCATCTATCACTAAAATTACTTCATTAGGTTTTAATACCTTTTCTATTTTATTCATCTCATCCATTAATTTTTTCTCTTCTTTATGTCTTCCCGCAGTATCTACAATTACTAAATCATATCCTTTATTGAGTGCTCGTTTTGTTTCTTTCACAGCAATTTTAAGAGGGTTATCTTCTTTGGGGTCTCCAAAAGTTTTTACATCTATTTGATTAGTTAATTGATCAAGCTGTTCATATGCACCTGGTCGCCAAGTATCTGTTGTAACAGTCACAACTTTTAGACCTTTGCTCTTATAATGCTTTGCCAGCTTTGCTACGGTTGTAGTTTTTCCGGAACCTTGAATTCCCACCAATAAAATTACATTCTTTTTACCAGGTTTAATTCTTAATGGTGCTGGTTTTCCACCCAAAGTCCTTATTAATTCATCATGAATGAGCTTAATAATAAAATCTTTTCGCTTTGCTCGTTGAAGTTCCGTATTCATGGCCTCTTTTTTAATATTCTCGGTCATTTCGAATACTAATTCAACTTTTACATCCGAACTTAGCAGAGCCCTCTGTAGATCCTGAATGAGGGTTATTATTGCATCCTTATCTATTTTAGGGAGTCTACGAATCCGTCGGATGGTTTGATCGAGCTTTCGGCCTAAGGTCTCAAGAACCATATTTAAATATCCTCACGATTTATTTTTTTAATTAATAAAAGAATTCTGTTTTTTATAATTTAAGTTTCAAAAACTCTTATTTAAGATAAATGAATTCTCTTATTTAATTTCATTTCTGATAATATAAAATGAAAAAATAATAAAGAAAATACATAGAAAAATAGTTTTCTAACTTTTTAGGGTGATGGGGAGGATTTATTTAACAAACTTTTTTACAGAATACGTTTTATAATTATATTCCCTGCTAATCTCCAGAATCCCATTTTTGCATTACTCATCTTTTCAGGATCCCCTTGAAGCTCCTTTAATTTATTCCGTAAACCCTCTTCTTCTGGCCAATCCACGTCAATTGACTGGTAGGTTTCTAAATCGAGGATATTAATCTTATCATCATTAATAAAGTTAATTTGGGCGTTTCCTTTCTCTATTATTGGGACATCAACTAAATCCCCGCTGGGAAAGGTTAAACTGCGCTTTTTATCATCAAAAACACCAACACATACCACTCTTACTTTAGCATGTCCATGTTTACCTGATTTGCTCCGCTCTGTGCTTTTAATTTCACAAGGCTCGCCATCGACCATAATATAATTTCCAGACTTAAGCTTTTGAATTTCATCTCTTCTTATAGACATCGCGTTCAAACACTCTTTTATTTTTATTTAATTTTTATATTCTTGTTACTTACGTCTTATATATATTATTATGAGAAAATTATTATATTTTTTCATAAAACTTTGTCTGAAATGATAATCTAGCACATAAACATAAAAAGCTTATACCTAAAAAACATTAATTTGTATAAATAATTTTAATTAGGATTATACAATTAGTAATAATAAGTATGGACGATAAAGGCATTTTAATCGCCGCCCGAATGGATAAAGCAGAGGCAATTGAGTTAGCTCGGGGTATCTTTGATTTCCTAAGGGAAAGAGGAGAAAAGGTTTATTATGAAACCCGACTTTCTCCAAAATTTGATGGATATCACTCAAAAAGCATAATTTCCGCCACTAATGATATAATTAAATTTATTATTGTTATTGGAGGTGATGGAAGCGTTATGAGGGTAGCAAGCGCAGTAAACCAAGAAAACCCGCCGCCTATTTTTGGAGTAAACATAGGGTCTATTGGGTTTTTAGATGAAACAAATGAAATTAAAGTGTTTAAAGATTTAGAAAAAGTATTGCAAGGAGATTATATCATTGAAGAAGTCTCTAAAATAACTGCCTATTTAATTAAATCAAATTCAGAAAAATCAAAACTCAGAAATGCCTTGAATGAAGTCTTAATTGTATCATCAACTCATTCCAAAGTACTTCAAGTAAGTATAAAGATTAACGGAGTATATCTCAATCGAAGCTATTTGGACGGGGTTATAATCTGTACTTCAACTGGTTCGACTGCATATAACCTAAGTGCTGGAGGGGCTATTGTCTTTCCGACCTTAGATGTCCTTCAAATTACCTCTTTAAATGCATTTGGAAGATCAGGATTAAAACCAATAGTGGTGCCTATTGATAGTGAAATTGAAATAAAGTTATTAAGGCCCAGGTTAAATGCCAAGGTGATTATTGATGGGAGACATTTTTATGAACAAATTCAACCAAATACTAGAATAATAGTAACCAAAGCAAATAGTTCCTTCAGATTTATTCGATTATCCAAAGATTTAGATAAAAGTTATTTTAAGCGTTTAAAGAAAAAAATAATTGGCGCTCTTAAAGTCCCCCTTCAAGATAGTCCGGAAGAATAGTCAACAAAAATATAACCCTTTAACTTTCTAAATATTTAAAATTATTCTTTTCATTCTTTTCCTTTCAGATTAAGTCATAATTTCCTTTAATTAACTATTTATAGAATTGGAAGAATTATATAATATAGACAAAAGTTGAAAATTATTTGATTTAAAGAATGGGAGGCTATGCAAATTAAAGATATAAAAAAATCAAATCAAAGAGTTTTTGAAGAATTATCTGAGGAAAAGGGAGAAGAAAAATTAAGGAAATGGGCAGAAGAATTATCATTAGGGGAATTGGCGGATATAATTACCTATAACGAACGGAAGATCGCTCATATTCGTAATATTTTATACAAAATCACAAATGAGAATATGAAACAAGAAGCAAAAAACAATATATCCACAGATGGAAAAAGAAAAAAAGAATAACGGATTATCTTATTTATAACGTTAAGAATGAGTTTATATTTAGGATTAACCAAGAAGGAATAATACTCTCCTAACACTAATAGAATGGATTAATTCAACGATGTTCAAAAAGATAAATATTTCAAAAGATACTAATTTAGTTTTTGATACGAATATTTTCTTAATGGGGATAGACTTTAATATTGTAGATAATAAAATCTATACGGTCCCAGGTGTCTTGGATGAATTAAATGTTGATAGGTATCAAACTGAAAATATATTTATTTTGGAGAGAATTAATTATGGGATTCAATCAAATAATTTAACCATAAAAATCCCTGAAACTACTTTTCGAGATAAAGTAATTAAAGCAGCAAAAATCACAAATGATTTTCCTCTTCTTTCAGATGTTGATATAAATTTGATTGCTCTTGCCTTGGAATTAAAATTAAATTTAGAAGAAGAAGTAATTCTTTTTACAAATGATTACTCAATGGAAAATGTGTGCTTAAAATTAGGGGTCTCATTTTCTCCATTAGGAAAGGATGGAATCTCCAAGATCAGATTTAGAAAAGATATAAGATGCCCCGCTTGTGGTGAAAGAAATCCGATTGGACAGAAGAGGTGTGAAAATTGCGGAACAGATCTTTCTTGACTAACAGATGTTCATTTATTGAAAAAGATTTTTTTTATTTACATAAACGAAGCAACAAAGATTTTTAAATTGAAATAATATTAAAGATTAAAGAAAAATAGGTTTTTATAATAATGTCGTCAAATAAGTTAAAAATAGGAGTAATCGGCTTGGGGATGGTTGCAAATATCGCTCATTTACCCTCTTACCATCGTTCTCCGGATACAGAAATATGGGCTGTTGCCGATCCACTTGAATCCCATTGCAAAAAGGCGCAAAAGAGTTATAATATAGAAAAGGTGTATAAAGATCCCAATGATTTAATAGATGACCCTGAGATTGATGCAATAAGTATATGTTCTCCTCACTGGGCTCACTCCAAACAGGCAATCCGGGCTGCCAATAATGGGAAACATATCTTGTGTGAAAAGCCCATAGGATTAAATTTGGACGATGTTGATAAGATGATTAAAGCAGTTGAAAAAAATAATATCATTTTTCAAACCGCTACTCAAAAACGGTTTGATCCTGGGTTTCAATATATCAAGGAAAAAATAGTTGAAAAAGTGATTGGAGATGTTTTCCACGTGTCGGTCTTTTGGTATCATTCAATGCCCGATTTGGGAGAGAATCCAAGGAAAGAATTAATCCAAGAGGTAGGATTATGGAGGATGACAGATGATCGATGTAGGGGAGGAGACCTATTAGACCACGGCCCTCATTATTTTGATTTATTTCGTTGGTGGTTTGGCGATGTAGCGGATGTAAGTGCTAAAATCCGCCGTATAAATGAAAATCGAGTAAATGAGGATCATTCCACAATATTATTATCTTTTAAAGAAAATAATGCTATAGCCGTTTTTGAGCGTTCGGAGGCATTTTTTGGTGGTGTTTATGGCGAAGAGAAGGGCCGAATACACGGAACTAAAGGGACCTTTTATTTTAACGTACCTAACGAATATAAGAAAAAACCCTTGGAACTTCAGAAATTTGCGAAAAAAACCAAATTATCAAAACCTTCAAAAGAGCATATTTCCCTTTCCCAAGATCCCCAAGACTTACCTTATGCTCGAGAACTTCGCACATTTATTAATAGGATTTTGGGGCGCTCGAATGAAGATGTGGGGTTTCCTTTGGAATGGGTGCCAACAATATATGATGGAAGGGCAGGTTTGGAAGTTGTTTTAGCTGCCTATGAATCTCAGCGATTAAACAAAACCATAAAGTTACCTTTAACAACTTATCAACCAATTAAATGGTCTGAAGGTTGTTAGACCTAATTTATTTTTTTAAATTTAAGTTTCTATGTCTATTTTGCTAATCGTAAGAGAATATCGTGGAAAATATATATGAAGTATACATTTATTGATTAGGATATAGATATCATATTGCCGAGCTGAAATCAAAATGGGTGTAAAAATTAATGATCTAGTTAAAGAAGTTAGAAGAACGATTACTTTTGAAAACCTCTTTAATAAGAAGATTGCGATTGATGCTTTTAATACCTTATATCAATTTCTAGCGATAATTCGTCAAAGAGATGGGACTCCATTAAAGGATTATAAGGGAAATGTAACTTCACATCTTTCAGGGCTCTTCTATAGAACAATTAACTTTTTAGAACATAATATTAAACCCGTATATGTTTTCGACGGAAAGCCTTCCGAATTGAAATTAGATACTATTAAAGAACGCAAAGAAGTTAAAAAGGACGCGAAAAAAAAATTGGAAAAGGCAAGAGAGAAAGGAGATATGGAAGAGGCTAGAAAATACGCGCAAATGACTTCAAAACTAGATTCTGATATGATTGAAGAGAGTAAAAAACTTATAAAATATATGGGCATACCTGTAGTCCAAGCACCCTCCGAAGGAGAAGCTCAGTCAGCATTTATGGTTCAGGAAGGGGATGTTTGGGCTTGTGCATCTCAAGATTATGATACGCTTTTATTTAATGGAAAACGATTAATTAGAAATTTTGCAGTAAGTCGAAGCAAAAAAGTTAAAGATACGTCAGTTACCTTAGACATAGAATATATTTCATTGAACAAATTATTAGATAAATATGAAATTAGTCGAGAACAACTAATAGAAATGGGTATTCTTATTGGTACAGATTTTTTTCCGGGAATTAAAGGAATTGGTCAGCATACTGCTTTAGATCTTATCAAAAAGTATGGAAATTTAACAACGATAATTGAAAAAGGAGTAGAAGCGGCTGGAAAGAACATAAATTTGGATATTGAAGTTATAAACCAAGTAAAAGAAATCTTTTTACACCCCTTAGTTGAAAAAAATTATCCCAAATTAAAGTGGAAAGGGATAGAATATGAAAAAATTAAGGAACTCTTAATAGAAATTCATAATTTCTCTCCCGGGCGTGTTCAAAATGCATTAGATAGGCTCCGGAAATTAGATCAATCCTCCACTCAAGTTTCATTGGACTCGTTTTTTTAGAAACTAAGCATTTCTATAGAGAAATATAATAAAAAAAAATAGAAAAATTTTTACAAAATGTAAAATTAATTCTCAATAATAATTTAAATTAAAAAGAATACAAATTTCATGACTGCTTCTAATTCTGATGAAAATGACAAAAATGAGGAGGAAGGTCTCTCCTTAAGGATACAGAAAGCTAAAAAAAGAGATATCGGCCGAAATATCATCCGTATTGATCCTGAAAGCATGGAAAAGCTCGATGTTAAAACGGGAGATGTTATTAGTTTAAAAGGAAAGAAAATAACTGCTGGTATTGCATGGCCAAGTTATCCTCAAGATAATGGACTGGGAATTGTGAGAATTGATTCTCGCCTTCGAAAAAATACTGGTACAAGTATAGATGATACAGTTACCGTAAAAAAAGTAGATGCACAACCTGCTCAGAGCGTTGTTTTAGCTCCTGCAAGCGTAAATATTCGAAGTAATCCTCGGTTTGAAAGTTTTGTAAAGAGAAAATTAAATAATTATCCTATTACCTTAGATGATATTATCTTAATTTCAATTGGAATAAGTAGAGAGATCACTTTTAAAGTTATTAATCTTCGTCCAAAAGGAATTTCTATCATTAAACAAGAAACTAATCTTTCTATTAGTGAACGTATCACTGAAGAAGAAGAAAAAGGCGCGATGTACGTCACTTATGAGGATGTGGGTGGTTTAGACAATGAAATTCAAAGAGTAAGAGAAATGATTGAACTTCCCTTAAGACATCCCTCTCTTTTTAAGCGTTTAGGAATTGATCCTCCGAAAGGCGTATTACTCCGTGGACCCCCAGGATGTGGTAAGACTTTACTTGCACGGGCTGTTGCAAACGAAAGTGAAGCACATTTTATCTCTATAAATGGACCTGAGGTAATGAGTAAATTTTATGGGGAATCTGAGAAAAAATTGAGGAAACTTTTTATAGAAGCAGAAGAAGAAAGTCCGTCAATAATTTTTATTGATGAAATTGACGCTATAGCCCCAAAACGTGAGACCGTGACGGGAGAAGTTGAGCGAAGAGTCGTGGCTCAATTGCTTGCGCTTATGGACGGACTTCATTCAAGAGGACGAGTAATTGTAATTGGTGCAACAAACCGACCCAATAGTTTAGATCCCGCATTACGCCGACCTGGCAGATTTGATCGAGAAATTGAAATAAAGGTCCCTAATGAGCGAGGCCGCAAAGAAATTTTTCAAATTCATACCCGTACGATGCCACTAAAAGATAAAAAAGAATTAATATCCGAATTTTCAAAGATAACTCATGGATTCGTAGGGGCGGATATTTCAGCGGTATGTCGAGAAGCGGCTATGTCTGCTCTGCGTCGATATCTACCACACATCGATTTAGAATCAGAAATAATAGATCCAGAATTATTAGAACAAATTGAAGTTAGACGAGATGATTTCAATCAAGCCTTAAAGGAGGTAATGCCTTCTGGAATCAGGGAAGTATTCGTTGAAATTCCAAATGTAAACTGGGATGATGTTGGGGGATTAGAAGAACAAAAGCAAAAGTTAGTCGAAGCTGTTGATTGGCCATTATCCAATCCCGGAATCTTTGATAGAATGGGAATTGAACCTCCAAAAGGAATTTTATTATATGGGCCTCCCGGATGTGGGAAGACTTTACTAGCAAGAGCAGTAGCTTCTGAAAGCAAAGCAAATTTCATATCAGTTAAGGGTCCAGAGCTTTTATCTAAATGGGTTGGAGAAAGTGAAAAAGCCATTAGAGAAGTCTTTCGAAAAGCAAAAATGGCAGCTCCTTGTATCATCTTCTTTGATGAATTCGATTCAATTGCCCCTTCACGTGGCCGATATACCACTGATTCTGGAGTAACGGAAAAAGTTTTATCACAGTTTCTTACAGAATTAGATGGTTTAGAAGTTATGAAAGATATCATTGTTATTGCGGCCACGAATAGACCTGATATTCTTGATCCTGCCTTAATACGACCAGGAAGAATAGATAGGATATTATATATTCCTGCACCAACTAAGGAAGAACGACTGGAAATTTTAAGGATCTTTACAGAAAAAATGGCATTATCGACCAATATTGATTTAAATGAATTAATTAAAATGACTAAGGGATTTAGTGGTGCTGATATTAAGTCTTGGTGTCGTGAAGCAGCAATGGAAGCTCTTCGAGAAAATGTTAGAGCAAGAAAAGTATTCTTAAAGCATTTTAAAGATGCAAATGAAGGGATTCACCCAACAATTACCCCAGAAATTGCTAAATGGTACGAAAAGTTCGGTAAAAGGCTTAAACAACAAAGACCAGAACAAAGAGAAAAACAAGATATCTTTGTTTAAAATCTACATTAATTTAAATTTAAACAATAATTTTTTAATTTACTAGATTTTATTCTAACTTATTTTAATTATTAACTGTTATGAGGTGAAAAAATACGAATCCGCGAAATTGGAATTTAAAGCCTGTTATTAATTCAATTATAGATATCCTAATTGATAATAAAGGAGAAATCTTAGATAAACGAATGGAAGAATTGTTGAAAAAAGAATATAATTACATAAATAGTTATATGTTACAGGAGATCTTTATGAAGATGGAAAGCTCTAATATAATTAATGTATTCAGAGTTAGTAAATCTAAAAAAATGATCCAACTCAACAAAGATAATAAGAAGATCAGTAAAGACATTTTGGAAACTCTCTATTAATCATCCATATTAATGGCTTTTTTTTCCCAATCCAAACATGTTTGGGTAAGAGAATTATTTTCAGATGGGGATTTAAATAATCGTTCCCTAACACTAATAAATATTGGATAATTGACCGCATTTCCCATTAAAAGCATTTCTCCCACTCCAAGTGAAGATATCATATCAGCATATTCTTTGGTTACTGCTTCTGAACTATCCATAAGATGTTTTAAATCGTAAGGATTTTTTATATTTAAGATTAATTTAGAGTTCATTTGCGAAAGCGCCGTGGTACTTAATTTTTTGGGCCTTTGACTAATTAAACTTAAGCATGCCATAAATTTTCTTCCTTCTCGGGCGATGGTTTCTATTATAGATTTAGAGATAGCTTTTGATTCTGCTGCTTCTGGGCAGAACTGATGAGACTCCTCAATAATCAGTAAGAATGGGGGAATTTTATTTAAGCGACGCATAAAAAATAATCGGTTGCATAGATAATCGACAATGATTTGTTTTTTTCTAATATTAATCTCATTTTCGAGTGAAAATATCAATAATTCACCACTACGGAGAATATTATTAAGATTGGGATTTTCCATACCACCAAATAAATGTAACCGGTTTAATTCCATAAGCCATCCAATTAATGCTTGTTTTGTACTTTTATTTCCTTCAGGGTCTTCTTCGATTAAAGTTATCAGATCTGTTAAGTCATATTTACCTTGTTTATCTTCATCTTTCTTTAATTCTTGAATATATTGTGAAAGTTCTCTTACTTGGACATAGGATAATTTTCTCTGATATTTTTTAAAGGACCATGCCGAAAGTTTTGAAGTTGCAATTTGAAAATAAGTAGTATCTTCAACGTGTATTTTATCCTTTAATTCTGAAATTTCGCTTAGATATGAATATTCGCCATGAACATCTATTAGAATAATGCTCGGAGTTCCTCTCTCCCTCATCAAAAGTTCCTCTAAAAGTACAGAGGTCAAATAACTTTTCCCTCCGCCACTGATTGAAAGAATGGAAAAATGTTTATTCAATAATCGGTTCATATTCACCATAGCAGGACATCTCGTTACTTTAACATTCCCTAAATTCAATCCATATTCTGTATTAAATCCGATAAATTCATTTAAAATTGATTGCTCAACAACATATACATCTGCTCCTGGAGTTGCGGGGTATGTCATGCGGTTAATTTTCTTAATTTTTACTTTTTCTTTCTCTGAAAATTCAATAATTCCAAAACAATTAACAATTGCAATCGCATATTCAAAATCATCGCTGGGAAAGAATCCTTTAAGAATATTTGGGTTATTATTCTCCTCATAAGATTTGATTGTCAGAGCATCGGAGAAATACTCATTTAATATAATAATTTTATCTATACTTCCGATTAAATAACCCTCCCTCGATTGAGTATAAACAAACAGCCCTTTTTGAATTAATAAATTCCTTTTTCTATTTTTAATAATGAATGGGAATTTAGCAACATCAGGGAGTTGTTGAAAATTATATACTGTACCTATTTTTCTTGGAGATGACATGATAATAAATTCAAAAATATCTATTTAGGTTTAAATACATAAGAATAGTTAAAAATAAACATACCCTAAAGGTTTAGTAATTTGGATAAAATAATAATCAAAAATTATTGAGAATAAAAAAAGAGATTATTAATGGTTTGACTAAATATTTAAATAAAAAATTGATTGGTTGCTTATTTTAATTATTTTAAGCTGAGAGCTTATAGATAGCTTTAGCGATTAAATAAAATCCGTTTCGTATGCTATATACACAGAGTAGAATAATTCCAACAATTAGAAAGATTAGTAATCCAATAGAAAGAATTAATGTCCCCGTTGATGTTAGCATTAAAGATAGAATCATTATTAAAAGAGTACTTTCTGTCCCTGGAAGAGCTTCTAAGATAAAAACTATTAAGATACTAATTAAAAGACCCATAATACTTGCTATAACTCCCCCAGCGGTTATTTTAATCCCAAGGCTATCTTTATATTTCTCTTCTAGTTCCTTTTTGGTGTATAGGATTTTTAATAGACTTTTCCTTCCTTTCCTGTAGAACCCAACAAAGAAAATCATTAAAAAGAACAAGAATAAAAATATCGCAAAAATAGCTACAAAAAGATAACCAGGATTTGCTTCAAAATAAGCAGTAAGATTCTCAAAAGGGTTAAAAAAGTCAATGAAAGTCCAAATCACGCCCGTAATAGTCACGAGCCACCCTCCAACCAGTACTAAATAGAATGCACGTGCTACATTTCCTTGTTTTTGAGAATATTCCATATTAATTTCACTCATTCTTTTGCACCTACGATTATATTAATAATTAATTAGCCCAAAGTTAATTCTTTATTTAATTATAGATATATTGCTTTAATATTTATTCTTTATGGAATAAATACCACTTTTGAAATGTTATAGAACACGGAATATAAGAGTATGTGAAAATATGTCTAAAAAGAAAAAAATGAGAATAAAACTTAAGAATTCCTAAGAAGATTCTTCGCTAATTGATTCGAAAATGGAATTAAACTTATTATATATATCATTATTCTCAATAGAATGGTAAAGATCATATGATAGTTGATATAATTTCTGATAAAACTGGTTTCTATCTTCATTAGGTATGTATTTATCTTTAACCTTACACAGCTTCTCAGCAGCCTCCGAGATATCTGGGAAAACCCCCGCACCTGCAGCAGCTAAGATTGCGGCTCCAAGTGAAGTAGCTTCTTCAATCACGTTTCTCACACAAGTAACACCTAATACATCAGCTATGATTTGATTCCACAATTCCGATCGAGAGCCTCCTCCAGTTAACATTAATTCCTTAGGTTCCATTCCAATTTTTTTAAAAACATCAATATTCTTTTTTACTTCAAAGGCAACTCCTTCAAGTATCGCACGATATACATCCTTACGTTGATGTCCTAATGAGAGACCGAATAAAAGGCCCTTTGAATGCGGATTCCAATGCGGGGCTCCAGCACCAACCATATGTGGTATAAGTAATAATCCATTTGCACCAGGAGTAGAGTCTTCGGCTAAATCGGTCATTATATCATAAGGATCTATTCCTTCTTCCTCACCCTTTTGACATTCTACATGTCCAACTTCATCTCTAAACCATCTTAATACAGCTCCTGTGGTAAAAATACTGGCTTCTTGAACCCATGCTCCGGGAATTGCATGACAGCTACAAAGTACCCTTCTTTCCGGGTCGAATTTGGGTTCATTCAAGTATCCTAAAATGAAGCTGCCAGTGCCTGTTGTACATTTAATTTCACCGGGTCTAGTTACACCCACTCCTAATGCAGCGGATTGTTGATCTCCCGCTCCCGTTATCACCAATGTTTTTTTATCAAAAGCAGTTTCATCTGTTTTAATTTCACTAATATCTACGCCGCTTGCAATTGGTTCTGGCATTTTATCTAGATCAATTTCTAATTCTGAAGCGATCTCTTCTGAATAGCTCAAATCATTAATATCAAAAAGCATAGTTCTACTGAGGTTGCTATAATCGCTTACATATCGTCCCGTTAATTTATTAATAATAAAATCAGAGACAAGCAAAAATTTATGAGTTTTCCGATAGATTTCTGGTTTGTTATCTTTAAACCAAAGGATCTTTGTTGCGGAAAAATATGGATCAATAGTTAAGCCTGTAGTATTATAAATTTTATCCAATCCAACTTTTTTTTTAATAAATTCAACTTGCTTAGTCGTCCGGCGATCTTGCCATACCAAGGCGTTATGTAGGGGATTTCCATCCTTATCGACTGGTACTATGGTTTCTCTCTGGTTTGTAACAGATAAGCTAACTATTTCTCGAATATCTACTCCGCTTTTTTTAATAGCAGAATCAATAGTATTTTTAATTGAATTCCACCATAGATTCGCATCTTGTTCAACAAATGATGGTTTGGGATAATAACTTTCCCACTCTTCATAATCCCACGCAATAATTGTACCGGACAAATCGAAAATATATGTTCGGCACCCAGTGGTTCCTAAATCAAGAGCTGCAACAAACATAAAGTAATCTCTCTTTATATAATTGTTAATTTATATTTATGTTATTAATATTTATACTTCTTACTAAAACTTTTTCATAAAAAACTATTTGAATCTATAAAATAAATCATTTACTTAAATAAAAAGCTAAGAATTAATTTTTTTTATTTGAAAATTTCTTATTTCTGATATTTTTCATACCCACAAGTAGGACATACCCATTTTCGGAACATGAAACGGTATCCTTCCAATTCTTTCATGAAATTACCGCAAATAGGACATTTTGGAGCATAGTTAGGAAACCATTGCCCTTCAATATTAGGTTGGCGCTTCAAGTAATTTGCCATTTTAATTTTCTGAAGGTCATCTTTATCAATTTTAAACTGTTGTTGGGTTTCCGCTAACGATTTCCCTTGAGCGAATAATAGTTTAAGGAATTTAATTTGTTTAGGACTATTTAATAATGAAAGAATTTTTAATAGCGCATCTCTTTGATATTTTTCAATTAATTCAACCACTTGAGGTGGTGCCAGAGCAACAATAATGATATTTATTTTGTTTTTAGCTTCTTTTCTTTGAACTAGGAACTGATAAATTCTTTCTTTAGCATCCATTGCCCAGATTAGATTCCAGTATTGGATAGAATAATCTTTATTAGATGGGTCAATAATTCTTTTTATGCTTTTTGTATGGATATAGTGATCATATTTTGAAATATTCTTATATAGGTCTTTTAAAAATTGTTGGCTAATAATAGGATAGGTTGAACCAAATTTGTCCTTTATTGACTTTAATCTAACTTGGGCTAATTTTCCTTTATTCTGAGGGTTCCAAGGGGTATATGTATAAAGAGTCCAAAACATTTTACTTTTTTATTCCAAAGATAGGCTTTCTGAATAGAAATAATATTAAAATACAAAAAAGCTTTTAGATAAACTTCTATAATCTCATAAAATAACACCAAATAAATAAAATAGGGACATTATTTTTAAAATAGAAGGTGAATATTTAATTTTTTAATTCAACTTATCATTATAAAGTTAGTGGAAAAAATAATAGGGATGATTTTAATATATGTTATGGGATAGAAAAGCAGATGTTCAAAAAAGCGGCGATCAATTAAGAGATATTACTCCAGTTAAAACTAAAACGGATGATGAGGGCTTTACTCATTACATATTTGATAAAAATATATTTGATAATCCATGGTATGATATTCCTAAGGATGATTTAGAATTATTTAAAGATTTTTTAGAGGGAGGCTCTCGTTCTTATCCCTCAGATGGAAATATTCCTGTTGATATTATCGCAGATGAAACTAGAAAAGTACTCAATAAAATCCAAGCATTAGCTAATGATCCTGATTCTAAATATTGTATACAAGCGCAAAAAGCTTTTAAAAATGGAAAAAATGATATCATCCGAGGAACCTTAAAACTTTATATGGAAAAATATACTACAAGAGATTGGCGTCGAAAGCGCTTTACTGATGATATTGATTTCTGGTGCTTTGATTTTGAATTATTAGATGCGGTTTTATCGGATTGTGGGTTTAATAGAAATAAAAAAACCGGAGAGTGGGAGAAACGAGTTTCTTGGCATAACCCAAAAACGGATGAGATACGACATGAAGTGCTCTATGCTGCCAATAATGTGAATCAAATACTTGACTTTGGAGCGGGTAGTTATTTAGAGGGATCTAGTTTGAAAGAAATTTTTCAAAAGAAGATTAAACGAGGTCATGATGTAGATTTAAGTGATATGATTAATGTTGCTATGGTTCGAAATCATAAAAATCCTGAAGAAGATAGAGAATGGGTAGAGGCTTGGAATGCATTCGAACAGGCTGCAAATACCCGAAATAAAAGAACCATCTCTAATTTCATCAGTTTATGCAGATATTCTTTGGCTGTAGCGGATCATTTAGAAAATGTAGGAAAAGCAATTGAAAAATACCATAACATGATTTTTAATTCTTCAAAATATCCAAAAGAGAAAATAAAGGAGATCTGTAGAATTTCAATACATTGGCAAAGATATTATGAGAAACATGGTGCTGAGGAGACTAGAAAAATGATTCATGAGTTTTTGATTGATCAGGTCTCAAAACGTGACCAATATGCTGAAAACTTACGAAATTTCGTGCATAAATTGCTAAAATTAGTAAATTCTAAACTCAAGCACCAAAAAATCGTTTTTGAAATTGTTTAGAATTAATTAATCAATATAAACGAGGTATAATATTATCGAAATGAATATCGAACGAAACTATTTTCGTACCGTTGTAATTTTTAAATAAATAAATAAGACTCGCATCGGCATAACTTAATTTTGTTTTCTGAAGCCATATTTCAAAATAGAATGTTCTACTTAATATATTGTTCTATATTATGATAATAAATTTATATCTAAAAATTTAATAAAAAACCTATGATTTACCCTAAAGTATCTTAAAAACATAAAATAAAGGTGGGAATAAATCCTTTTGTTTTTAAAAATTAAATCAACGAATTTTTTAAATTTAAATCAATCTCAGATTTATCTTACATTAATTTTCATCAAAGTTATGTTTGAGTATTTGATAATATCTCTATAATATATATATGTGTATATTTCTTATTGAAACAGCTCTTTCACGAAAAAATGTAATATAACACAATATCAACACTATTTTAAAAAGGAATGAAAGTTTTAGCTAAATGTTTTTAATATTTTTCCTAAATTTGACAACATTTAAATCTAAACCTTATAAGTTTAGATATTAGAAAAAAATATATATCTAATTAACTTTTTAATAAAACATGGAATTTAATTTTGATAAAGATGCAAATGCTCTCTATTTTCGACTTTCTCATCAAGATATTGATTCTACTGAGGAAATATCTGAAGTTATAATTGGGATTATGATAAAAATGGAAAAATCGTTGGAATTGTAATTCTAAACTTTACTAAAAAATCGCTTAATTACATATAAACAAAGAAAACTAATTTGAGTATGTATCCTTCATATCGTCAATTGCCCAATGGTTGCGGTTTGAATACCTTCCTAATGCTCATAAATCCAGATAAGTATACAGAGTTTAAATCATTTTTATTTAATCTCTATGATGAGATAGAGTTTATTACTCAAACTATAAGAAGCTATCATAAGAGATTAAAAGAATATAAGTGGGCAATTGCGTTGAATTATCTTTTATTGAAAGTTCTTGGAGAAAATGAATTAAGTGAATTTATACATCGTAAATATTCTGAGGAGTTTGAAAACTATAAATTAATTTCT
>SDNL01000066.1 GCA_004524365.1 Promethearchaeota archaeon
CTTTTGCAAAGCCTCTGTTAGTCTCTTATTATTTAGCCCACCTAATGCCATAATTGCCGCGTCTATTGCTTCTTGATCCGTATATCTTGTTTTAAATCCGGAAGGTGTATCAAAATATTTAGGTTCTTTATTCATATTTCTTAAAGTATCATTTATTTGGGGTCCTCCACCATGAACTATAATTAATGTATATTTTTCTTTATAATTTAAGTATAAATTGGTTAGATCCCTTACAACATTTTCAAAATTATTTGCTATTAATGCTCCTCCAATTTTAATAACAATTATCATCTAATTATCACTTTAATTTAGTTAAATTTTTCTTCCAAGTAATTAACAATCTTTTCAGCAACATTTATATTAGTCGCCTTTGTGATTCCTCTAAATTGTGGTGTCCCATTGACTTCAATGACTTTTAAATCCCCCTCTTGTTCCATTAAATCTACCCCCACTATTTCACCATTAACCGCCTTCGCCGCTTTTAGGCTTAATTCTGCAAGCTCATCATCAATTTTCACATTCTCAGCAGTTCCACCTATTGCTAGATTGCTTCTAAATTCATCTTTCGGATTAAATCTTCCCATTGCCGCAATGCATTGATCACCAACTACGATTACTCTTAAATCTGTTGGTTTATTTGCATTATTAGTTTTTATACACTCCTGGATGTAGTATATTTTTTGTAAAACGTTTCCCATTGATTTCCTACATTCTAGATTCCCTTTAGCACAGTTATAATTCTCTAATTTTGCCACGAGTCTGCCCCAGGATCCAATAATTGGTTTTATAATAGCTGGATATTTTATTTCCTCTTCAATGGAGTCTATAGCACTTTGATTTCTAAAACTCACACAAGTTTTAGGTGTAGGTATATTATTTTCAATTAATTTTAGTGAAGTTAATAGTTTATTCCCTGTAAGATTCAAACATTCATAATTATTTATTACTTTATATCCCTTTAACTCTAAAATTGCCGCAGAATAAAGCCCCCTCAGAAAACTTAAAGATCTTTCAAGAAAAACATCATATTTTTCAATTAGATCCTTCTCATTATTCAACTTAAAATATATTCTTTGGTTATTCAAAAGCTCAAAATCAATGTTCTTTTTCTTAAATTCATTTATTAATTGTTTTATTTCCCATGAAACTCTATTCATTAGGATTGCGATTTTCACAGAATCACATTCTTTATTGATTTTATATTTAATACTTATAAATAAAAATAATAATTCATTCAAAAAATAGATTAAGAATTGCTTAATATTTGATTAGTTTTAATAATTTTATCGAAAAATATAATATGGAATATTATAATCCCCAGCTCTTATTTATTCATCCAACATTCTTTTATCAGGAGCCCTATCATAAAGATTTATTTTATAGAGATTTTCCACTTAAGGCTTTAGAATTATCTGCTATTTTAAAAAAAAATAAAAAAATTAAAACTCATTTTTTAGATCTACGATTTGAAAAAGATCTTACTAAATTTTTTTCAAAAGCAAAATTTAATGACCAACAATTTGAAAAGGCATTTATAAAAGTACTAGAAAAAGAGTCCATTCAAGACCTCCAAAATGTTGGCATCATATCAACTTCGAGTTTTGAATTTCTTCAAATTGAGAAAATATCAAAAATTATTAAAAATAATTTTCCGAAAATAAATATAATTGTTGCAGGCCATCATCCAAGTGCGGTTCCTAATAATTTTATTGAAAAATCTAAAAATTATGATATCATTATTGAGGGTAAACCGGAAATTGCATTTCTTAATCTTTTTACAACTTCTCTTCTTAATAAAGTAAAAAAAAGGAAAAAGCCATTCCTTATTAAACCAAAGGATGTATTCAATCTAAATGATGTACCTTTACCTGATTATGATACATATTTACAAAAATATAAAGATAAAACAGAACTTATCTTCACAATAAGTGCATCAGAAGGATGTCCTTTTCATTGTAGGTTCTGTAAAATCCCTAGAACTAAATTCAGGAATTATTCCTTCGTGAATTTTTTAGAGCGATTTGAGAACCTACAAAACCTAATTATGAGATGGAATTATCAGAATCCAAAAATAGGCTTCCTCGATCAATCTTTTAATAGTGCTTTATTAAGTAATAAGATTTTAAAATACATTATTGAAAGAAAACTCCAAGATCAATATAGATTTTCGTGTCAAACAAGAATAGAAATTGTCTCTAATCATAAAAATCTATTGAGTTTATTTAAAAAAGCTAAAATGGTGGTAGGATATGGATTCGAATCCGCCAATAAAGGAATCCTTTATGAAATGAGAAAAACAAGCAATCCAACAGCATATATAAAAAAAATGAAAGAAATCCTCGAATTTTATGAAAATATTAGTGAACCTTATTGTCGACTTAATATAATTGCGGGATTTCCTGGAGAAAATAATGAAACATTTCTTGATACTATTGAATTCTTAGAGACATATGCGCTTCATCCTAATGTACAGATAAACCCAACAATTTATATAAACGATCCAAATACATACGTATATAAAAATATGGACTATTACCATAAAACTTTTCAGAGCATGTTCTTAAAAGAGTGGTGGAAAATAGATTCTGATCCCTTAAAGAATTCAATACCCTTAAAATCATCCAAAAATTATCACCGTTCTCAATTAGTAAAAGATTATGTTGAAAGATATAGAAATATTTTAGTCAAATTTAAGTATTCTTCCATCCCTTCATTAATTAATTGGAAAAAATATTTTGGGAATTGGTCTAAGAATCTTACTTAAACAATTTAAATATTTTTATAGAATAATAATATTATATATAGAAATTATTTATTTCTGGAGATTTTCGATTTCAAGTAAATTTTTTTATTAAATGGATTTTTCCTTAAGATATAACATACATTCATAAAGTAGAATTTACTATGACTGAAAAACATCCTTCAAAAGATATAATGGAATCAAAAGGTACATTATTAAGAGGTAAAACTATTTGTATGTGCTTAACTGGAAGTGTTGCGATAATCAGTGCCCCAATAATTGCTCGTGAATTAATGAGATATGGTGCCGAAGTCATTTCCATTATGACACCGGCAGCGGCTACTCTTGTTACTCCCGAAATGATGCATTGGGCAACGGGTAATAAAACAATCACACATTTGACAGGCGCTGTTGAGCATGTTTATTTAGCTGGAGAACGTCCAAAAGCAATGGGTAGGGCCGATTTAATATTAGTCTGTCCAGCAACTGCTAATACTATATCAAAAATAGCTAATGGAATTGATGATACTCCAGTAACGACTGTAGTAACCACAGCATTTGGTTCAGATACTCCTATAATTATTGTACCTGCAATGCATGAGAGTATGTTTAGACACCCTATTCTTAAAGAAAATATAAAGAAATTACGTAAATGCGGAGTTGAAATATTAGGACCCCGTATTTCTGAAGGAAAGGCTAAAATCGCTAGAATAGATGATATAATCGATAGGGCGATTGATTTCCTAGTCTCCAAGAAAGATCTCCATGATATGAAAATATTGGTGACTGCTGGCCCCACTAGAGAATATATTGATGAAATTAGGTTTATTTCAAACGATTCATCAGGTAGAATGGGAATTGAAATTGCTAAGGAAGCATCAGCTAGGGGTGGGGAAGTTCTACTCTTAAATGGGAAAAGTTCTATTGAGCCTCCAGGATACTTGGATGTTAAAAATGTAGTTTCTACCAATGATTTTATTGAAGCTGTTAAGAAACAATTAACACAAACTAACTATGATATGTTTATCTGTGCCGCCGCGATTAGCGATTATTCCCCGGAAGAATGCATAAAAGGAAAGATATCTTCTGATAGTGTGAAAGAACTTCATGTAAATATGAAATTAACTCCTAAAATAATTGATGAAGCTAGAAAAGTTAATAAGGATGTTTTTCTTGTCGCTTTTAAGGCTGAAACGAATGTTTCCAAAACTGAATTAATTGATCGAGCATTTTCCCGTCTAAAAAAATCTAATGCCGATTTAATAGTAGCGAATGATGTTGGAGGGAAGATAGGGTTTGAAAGTTTAGAAAATGAGGTCTTCATTATTGACAATGAAAAGCATATTACACATGTTCCTCAGCATACTAAGAGATTCGTAGCATCAAAGATTTTAGATATTGCCTTGGAAAATTACAGAATTAAGAACCTTTAGCATAAAATTGAATTTTTAGTATTCTATTGGAAATTTCTACATCACTTCTTATAAACTTTTTGAAGCAAAAAATTTATATATTAAGTCGGTTTTCTCAAAAAGTGAAGTTATTATTACATGTAGTTTAGAAAGTTGAGTATATAAAAAATATCATGTATATCGTATATAAAATGTAAAATTATAAATTAATATTATTAGTATATTCATATAATTTTTTCTCTATATTAAAAAAGTAAGACTTTTATTATATTATAAAAAATCAATTTAACGAGAGGCTAACTAAAATTACTACCGAAGAGGAAGGACGGATTAAACAAGGGACTATTGCCCAATTTATGCGTAAAAGAACTCAGTTGGTTGGGTTCGAATTCGGCTACTGGAAGCATACAAGTCTTCAGAGTTTCTGAGGCTGTGAATTCAATATTGTGCCGAATTTCTAGATAATTCCCTTGATGCAATTGAAACCTTTCAATGGACGGAATTAAAGAAAAATGAATCTCAAATAAAGTTTACCTTAGATCAAGAAATATTCTTAGAAAATTTTTCACTCTTAGAGGAAGCAGAGAATTTAGAAGAATCAACCTTATTAAACGATGATTTAAAACGGACTTTAATGGATGAAATAAAGAAAAAGGATTCAGAAAGTCCTGAAAGTCCTGAAAGTCCTGAAAAAGAACCGACTCCCCAGAAAATAATACAGGATAAAAAACAGAAACCTAAAAAAAAGGAAGAGATCGAAGAGATTGAGGTAAGAAAAATTGTAGAAGATATGGAAAGCCTTATCAAACCTGTAGATAATATAAATATTATTGATAAGGAACCAATAGCTATTATCCGTTTAACAGAAACTGAAGCCAAATCCCTTTTAACTGGAGAAATAGACGCAAAAAATATTATGAGCTATAAATTTGAGGTTTTTGATAATGGACTTGGAATGAACCCTTCTGATCTGGAAAAATATGGAAAATATTTAGCCTCATCTAAAAGTATTGAACTAAAACAAACACGGGGAAGTCAAGGATTTGGAGCCCCCAGTGCATTTAGTGATTCTCAAAATACTACTGGAAAACCAATTATTACTGTTTCTAAAACAGCCGAAAATTTATATGCAATGGCTTCAGAATTTTTCACTACTTCTAAAAATGAAAAGAGATATGTTGTTAGCCCGACCGAAATTGATTGTCCGTTCCTTCATGGCACTTATATACAGCTTAATTACTTAAATATTAAGTATGTTAGAGGGTATGTTGATGAATATGTTAAGGAAACTGCTTTAATGAATCCACATGTCACAATTATTTATATTGATCCGTATAATGAAGAACATATTTATCCTCGTAAAGTATCATCTTTTCCTGCAGAGCCAACTTATGCAAAACCTCATCCTTCATCTACAAACATTGGAGATCTTCAAGATTTATTAGCTAAATCTGAACATTTATCATTAATATCCTTTCTTCAAGATAACTTTGTGAGGATAAGCTTTAATAAGGCTAAAGAAGTTGTTGATTTAGCAGAGAGGGATCTTCAAGATACTCTCAATACTTTAATTCTTGATAATGAATGCTTTATTACTTTAATCCAAAAAAGGGATGAAAAACCCTATTTAATACGATATGAAGATAGAGTATATGGAAGATCCAATAAACTACGACCAAAATTAGTTCCTTATGAAATTTCTTCTGATGAGTTAAAGGAGAAATATAATGAATATCTCGATGACTATAAAGAATTAAATGATCAAATTAAGAAAATCAATAAAATTGTAAAAAAAATAAAAGAGAAGATACAAGAGGCAGATACTAAGAAGGAACAGAAAAAATTAAAAAGGGAAATAAGAGACTATGGGGAAGATGTAGAAGATATACGAGAAAAAAAGGATAATATTCGAGACGGATTAAAAAAAATATTTAAAAATGTCAAAGATGGCCTAGAAGAAATAAAAACAAAAAAGAAAGTAAAGGAATTTGTTGATTTAGTTAATCAAGTAAAGATTTCAGATGCTAAACCAGGAGAACTAACGAATGAACAGTTTAATTCTCTATTTTATGCATTTAAATCTGTTGATTATATGGCGCCCCCAACGGACACCGTAGTTCCAGTAGGAGATGTTGTTTTAGAGAACACCTTGATAAAGGAATTGGGATTAAAAGTATCAGAAAATTTGGATGATTTTGGCACATCTGTAGAAGATTTAAAACCCTCATCAAAAGAGATTTTAAAAACTAAGAAGAATAGATTATTAATAGAATATTCGGACCTTGAGGGGGAAGATTTAGATGAAATTGAATTAGAACAAAAAGAAATCATTGAATTTAATACAAAAATTTTAAATCAATTAATATTAGAAAAGGATAATTCTTTAAAATCTGAGGATTTTTATGATCATATAGATAAAATTTTAGGAGATTCAGAAGAATCTAAGAATATTAGTTATAAGCAGATTTTTGAATATTTTGTTGAAAATTTTACGCGGGAAGATGACTTTGTTGGGGCAGAAACGAGAGATCCAACAAGTGGAAAGGGTTTAGCATATGTAGTTGAGGGAGTTTTGGCCTATGGGAATAAATTAGAAACTCCTAAAAGATCAAGAGATGTTTTATCTAGATTTGTCAATCGAACACCAAAATTGAGAGACACGGCGGGATGTGCCATTACTAAAGCTGTTAAATCGGTAAATTGGAAAAATTATAAACTCGACTCTTTTGATAATGGATTACCAAAAGGACCAATAAAACTATTAGTGAATGTATCTGGACCATATGTTCATTTAATGTTTAAATCTCAATCTAAAAATGCTCTAGCAGAAGATGAAAGTTTAATGGATGAAATTAAATACTGTTTAGAGGCTATTGGACGTAGATTGAGGGTATATCTTAACCGAAGGGCCAAGATACGTAAAAAAGAGAAGAGAGCTAATTTAATCGAAAAATATATTCCCAAGTTTGTTGATAGTCTATATAATATTGCACAAGAGGGAAGTAAATATAAGGATCAAATAAAGAAAGAGGAATTAAAAAAGTTAATAAAAGCCCCTATTAGTAAGAATATAACTGATGTTAGAGAAGAAATACACCTTAAAGGGGTTAAGAAGGAAGAAAAGGACGAAAAAGAACTACAAGAAGAAATAAAAACGGAAAAGCCAAAAGAAGAAGAAGAAAAAGTAGAAGAGGATAAAGAAGTAAAGAAAAAAGAATCAGAAAAAGAAGAAAAAATTGATTTCGATAGCATGGAGGATTATACAGTAAAAGAGTTAAAATCTATAGCAGATGATAAAGACATTTCCATTCCTTCGAAAGCAAGGAAAGCTGAAATCATTGAGACTATACAAGTAGATGTTGGAATTATTAAAAAGGAAGAAAAAGTAGAAGAGGATAAAGAAGTAAAGAAAAAAGAATCAGAAAAAGAGGAGAAAATTGATTTCGATAACATGGAGGATTATACAGTAAAAGAGTTAAAATCTATAGCAGATGATAAAGACATTTCCATTCCTTCGAAAGCAAGGAAAGCTGAGATCATTGAGACTATACAAGAAAATGTTGGAATTATTAAAAAGGAAGAAAAAAGAGATGAAGCGAAAGAGGAAACAATAAAAGAAAAGATACCTGAGGTTAAAAAGCCAAAAGCACCTCCAACACCACCAAAAACAAAACAACAAAAATTACCCATTATTACTAATGATAGGATTCTCAATGCCTTAAATGAAGATGAATGGCAAACAATTAAACAACTAATTTTTAAATTAAGAATAAAAGATATGTTAGATGCTCGACTACTTCAAGTAAAATTAAAGAAGCTAGAAGGGGATAAAGTATTAGTTAAAACTAAAAAAGGGAAGAAATATTGGAAATTGAAATGAGGTTGATTTGTTATGTCAAAAAATAGTGAAAAAAAGAAATGGGATTTGAAAGCGACTAAAGAAATAATGAATAAAATGTTACAAGAAGAAGATAAAAAAGAGGAAGTCGATCTTCCAGAAGATACTATACAAATAGATAATTTAGCTAAGAGAAAGGCCTTGGATCGCTTATATTCATTGACCGATGAACTTATTGAAAGAATATATAAAACCGGAAAACCCGTAATTGAATTACCTTCACGGTCTAATTCTAATATTATTTGGGATGAAAAAAGTGATCTATTATTGCTTGGAAAACAAATCCAACAGAAACAATTTCACTCGCTTACTTCTGTAGTTGATTTTACAAGGCTTATGCGGGTCATGGAGATAATAAATGAATTATTGATTAAAGATATGCATGCCACTAAACGTGAGATTTTTTATACTGATGTTAAATTATTTAATGATCAAAAGAATAGTGATAAGAGTATTGAAGATGTTTCAACAATGCTTTATACTACCAGAAATTCCACACATGTCGTTGCTTCTGCCCGTGGATCTTGTGTAGGCCGACTTCGGATAAGGGATAAAAATGATATTATTAACTTGGAAGGTTTAGGCAGTGGAGGATGGAGTATTAGTCCAATGTTAGATAATATTGAAATAATTGAATCTGATGCAGAATTTATACTGGTAGTTGAGAAAGATGCGGCTATGATGAGACTTGCTGAGGCGAGATTTTGGAGAGATTATCCTTGTATCATTTTAACTGCTCAAGGAGTTGGAAATGTTGCTGTTCGTATGTTTCTAAAACGTTTAAGAACACAATTAAAATTACCTGTTTTCAGTTTGGTAGATAGCGATCCCTACGGACATTATATTCACTCGGTATATATGCGTGGTTCAAAACGATTAAGTTATGAATCTCCTTTTTTAGCTACTCCTGATATTAAACTTTTAGGTGTATTAACTAGAGATTTAGATAGATATAATGTACCAGAAGATTGTAGACTTCCTATGACAAAAAGGGATATAAAAAGGACGAAAGAATTATTGGAAGAAGATTATGTTAAGAAGAATAAAGAATGGAAGAAAGATTTGGAATTAGCTTTAAAATATAAGAAGAAAGCGGAAATACAAGCACTTTCAACTCATGGTTTTGAATTTTTGGCAGAAAAATATCTTCCTGAAAAATTAACGACAGGAGATTGGATTTAATCAATTATTTTTCTTTAAAAAAAAATTTATGATTTTAGCATTATTAAAAATAAAACAAGTAAAAATAATAATCAAAAGTGAATAACCGATGAAAACTTTCCGTAAAAAAGATGGAGGGGTCATCCAGTTAATAAATAAAGAGAAAATGATGGACTGGCCTGTTGAACTCCCCCTCATTTATATTGAATATATTCGATCTGAGAGAATAGAATCCTATGGAGATGCCCAAAAAGAAGTTACTAAATATTTAAATTCTGTATTAAAGGATGTAGCAGTTCCTAGATTAATTGAAGTTTTAGAAGGCAAAAATGATGAAGAAATTATTAACGCCTTAGATAGAATTGAGAATATTGCGAATCAAAATTTAGATATGGCACGTCCTATAAAACCATATTTAGAAGACTTAATCGGAAAAAAAAATAAAGATATAAAAGAAAAAGCAAATAATATTTTAGAATTATTTAGAAAGGAAGAAAGGCGGAAAGAGCTTAATAAAAGGAGGAAAAAAATGAAAGAAAAAGAGGATCTATTTATGCAAGGTAAGATTAGTGCCGAAGAATACGCTGATGCTAGAAAAAAATATATAGAATTTAGAGATAATCGGTGAATCGTTTAAGATATGTCTTTTAATGATACAGAAAGAGAAGAATTCCATAAGTTTATAATTGAAAATAACGTAATTGGATTTTTCGAGAATCCTATTCGTTTAAAATCAGGGAGAGAGTCTTATTTTTATGTTAATTGGAGAGATATTACATCAGATGTTTATCTTATTGATAAATTAACAGATTTTATAATTCAATTTACTACAGAATTAAATCTTTCTAATCCATGCTTTCTCGGTGTTCCTGAAGGTGCTACAAAAATTGGGATCTTAACTCAATATAAATGGGCTAATTCTCAAGAAAATTATAAAAAAAATGAATATATTTTATCAATGGCACGTGGTAAACATAAAAGACACGGTAAAATAAAGGATAGGGCTTATATCGGTGTACCCAAAGGGGAGATAATTGTTATCGAAGATGTTACCACAACAGGACAATCATTATTATCTCTAATTGACCAACTCTTACAAATGGATTTAAATATAGTAACTGCCATTAGTTTAACAAATAGAGATGAAAAAAGAAATGATGGAAAAACGGTTGAAGATATAATTAATGAACGAGGAGTTCCTCTTAAAAGTCTTTCTCACGCTATTGATTTACTTCCTAAAATATTCAAGCTAAAACATAAATCAAATGAAATTCTTGCTAAAAAAGTTGAAGAATATTTTAAGGAATTCGGGATTAGACCTATAAAATTGTTAGATTAATATTAATTGAAGCCTCCGCGCCCTAAAGGATTGGGATTCCTACGAGTCCGCTAAGCGTTGGCTGGTGGGCATATCTTAGGGCTGTGTATCGTAGCAAATCCCTTCCATTTGTGGAGAAAGTATTCTTTTCAATCTTGAATCCGCTCTGATTATAGCATAGGGTAGTGAAAAAGTCTTTTCCCTTGTATTTCGGTGGTCTTGCGTTCGTATCTCCGTTTTGCCATAAACTAAAAAACGATTTATAATTTCCATCGAGTTTTCGCAATGTCATTTGGAGCACTTTGGAATAGACCCATGTATATTCAGGATACTTTCGCTTGATTTCCGGTAATTCGTTTTGTTGTTGGGTGTAAGTAATGTAGTTCCTCTCGTTCTTTGGTTTTTCCTTTTGTGCTTTCCAATTGTCGATGCGCTCCGAAAGTGCAAAGTTGTACATCAAACGGCATTTTTCCGAAA
>SDNL01000067.1 GCA_004524365.1 Promethearchaeota archaeon
TATTTAAAAGCAAGGAGTCCCCTCAATTAGTAAACCTTACTATGCGATTTATCTCACACTTAAGGGAGTAAGTGTTCTCACATCTTAAAAGAGCTAAAATGTGTGTATACTGTGCGAAATTCATCTCCTCCCTAAATAAAGGGAGGGGACTTCTTTCGCAATTTAGTTAAAATGAATCTAATTAATGTTGTTAATTTAATCTAAAATTCATGGGATTTCAGCCATTCTTTAATTTTCTCTTCCAAATTATCTCTTACTTCGCGAAATTTATTTAAAATCTCTTCCTCGGTTCCTTTAAAAGCAACAGGGTCTTCAATATCCCAAAATATATGTGATTCCATTCCTGGTAAGGTAGGACATAATTCCTCCGCCTTCGAACAAACAGTCACAATTATATTAAATTCTCTTTCATTCATTAATTCCTTTAATTCTTTAGAATAATGCTTCTCCAAATCAATTCCTTTTTCTTTCATCACTTTTTTGGTAAAAGGATGAATTTCCTTCTTTTCAAAACCAGCACTAAATGCATTAAAGTTTTCTCCACCATAATTTCTTAAATAAGCTTCTGCAATCTGACTCCTTGCTTGATTATGAGTACATAGAAAAATAACGTTTGGTTTTTCCATATATGAACTCAATAAGAATAAGAATAAAAATATTATTTCTATAAATTATTGATTATGAATTTTTTAACTATTATTTGTAGATTTCCAAAGAAATACCATTTAATATGCTAACCTTGTATATTTTTTTTCAACAATTTAATAGCTTCTTCTCTCGCTTTTAAAAGAGTTCGCTCTCTTATATCTTTCATTACCTTTGAAGCTAGGATCTTATCTCTAAGAACTTTTTTAAGGATGAAATATTCGTCTTTTTTGCTTATGAAGGGAGTCACTTTTTGAGTATGTATAAATTGGTCGATCGATGTCTTTTTTCCGTTATTATTGCCTTCAGTAAGATCAAATTGATAATCATCATAAACCAAAAAACAATGAATCATTGGTACGTAAGGAATATTATATTTCCGTAATATATTATTCGCTCCGTTTGAAATTTCTTCAGTGAATTTATATATACCAACATACTTATAAATAGGAATTTCGAGCTCTTCTGCTAAAGCGGCAATTACGCCATGTTTAGTAGTACAAGTCCCTTTATTTTCCTTGAAAAAAATCATCTTATCATCATAATCAGAGTTATATCCATATTTTTGATTACGAACATATATGCACGCTTCTTTAAACGAACTAATACCTAAATCCAAGAACTTTTCCGAAATAGTTCCTCTAAGTTTAATTTCGCCATCTGGTAATCTATCATAGGAGTTCATTATTATTACATCTTTAACATAGTATTATTTTTTTTTAATGATATTAGATAATTTAAATACTTTTTTTGATTTTTAATTTTAACAACATCTATTATTAGAACGTGATCCTATTGGTTTTTTCTGAGATGCCTTTTCAGGGATCTCTTTTGCTTCTTCAATTAAACCCTTTTCCTTAAGCATTTTTGGCAATTTCTTCTTCAACCTATATACACTTGGAATTTTTTCTCCCTCTATCATTACACATTTATTAAATAGATTCATTTTTGCCGCTTCATCCGAGTGTAATGATTTAGTTTCGTGTTCGATATACTCCATATATGGGGTTAAAACTTCAAAAACTTGGTTCATAAAGTTTTCCCATTGACAAGAGCATATCTGTAAGGGTACATATATATCTACTTTAAGTTTTCCATTTTCTTTAGTCATTTTTATTTAATTTCACCTCAATTTTGATTAATTATTTTAACAACATGTATTATTAGGACTCGCTTTTCCCTTTGCTTTTTCCCTAGCATTCCAAAGACAACCACAACCTTTTTGCTCTTCCATAATAACTGCATTGTTGGGGCAGTTTCTCTGGCATGCACTACATTCAATACACTCTTTTGGATCTGTTATGATATAATGGTCATTCTCTCTTTCAGGTAAGCCAAAAGGGCATATTTCTTCGCATAGGCCACAAGCATTACATTTTGATGGATCAATAAAAATTCTTAAATCCAAAGTATTAAGAAGATTACTTGCACTTCCAGTCCCACAGCAACTCGTTTCGTTTGATTTAGTCATTTTTTAGATTTTATTTTTTTAATTTTTAATTAATTCATATCATTTTTTTTAAGTAAATATAATACTTAAAAATGTTAAGATGAGAGCTGACGGTAATAGAAAATAATTGATTTTTTTAAATAATTTATATTCATTTTGGATTTCTCTAGGATTGGTTCTCATGGTGTACCCACTAAACGACATAGTTGTAAAGAAACCAATCCAAAAGAGAAACATTAAATTTAAACACGTAAATAATAGGATGCCCCTTAAGAGCCATGTAGTAAAACCTAATATAATCGTATTTACGGCTCCAAACAATATACTTTTAATGATAAATTTTCGCGTAAAGTTTGCTATAGGATAAAAAAATGTTAAAAGTAAATTTGGGAACAATATCCAAATAAATAAATCTCCCACCATCCAGAATTTATTGATTATATTGACATAATCGAGGAGTGCTAATGTGAAAAATAAAATAAAAAATGGGATAAGAAAAATTTTTCTTAATAGGAAAGTTGTATGGGTAATTCCGGCACGAATTCGATGCAATAGTGTGAATTTAGCTCTCTTCATCCTTTTTGGCTTCTTTTTTGGCTCACTATTAAAGTATTCTTTTAAATCTTTTGACCAAACGGGTCCATATTTTACTCTAAATGGGAATTCCTCTGTATTTTCTGGTAGTTCTGGTTTTGAAACTCCTCCTGCTGCAAGTTGTGGAAGGATTAATTCCCGACTGGACGTATTTTGATGTATTCCAGTTGCTTTTACTGCGTCAATTAACTGGGAATTCCCAAAATCATCACCTCGGGCGGCACACCACACATTAATTCCATTAGAATTTACAACTAAGACCCATGCATCTACATTCTCTATATTTCGCATTAACTTAATATAGGTATAAAGATAATTGGCAGTTACTATTATAGACGAATTTTTATCGGGATTTCCAGATTTGTATATTCCGGGTTCAATTGGTACATTGTCTAGTTGACCAGTCAATAGGCATCGTAAAACCTTCAATTGTGAACCGATCCCCTTAAACTTTATAGAATCGGGTTTATAATATCCGGGAGTTACCTTCTTCTCTTCCTTTTTGAGTTCCAAAACCCGAATAGATCTATGATTCCAATATCGTTCATTAATAATTTTAAACCCAATAGGTGCTAAGTAATCGTAAAAATGTTTGAGAGGATTTGTTTGCTCTATCTTTAACCTTTTTAGCTTTTTTTTGTATCTCCACCTTTTAATTTTAAACGTTCCCTTCCTTAATCCAGATGGTACAAATTCTGCAGCAATTATTAGCCGCCCACCAGACTTTAATGATTCCCAAGCGTTCCGTAAAAATATTTGTTGCTCCAGAGGTCCTAATTCGGATAGCATAAAGGTACTTATGATTTTATCCTGAGAATTTGTGTCTACTGGGAGCTTCTTAGCCGACCCAATCTGATAATTTAATTCGATATTTCTCTTATTTGGATAATTTTTCATTGCATAGTTAATCATTTGAAACTCACTATCGATCGCTATTACTTTATTCCCCTTTAGAGCCATTTTAGAGGCTAGAGAACCTGTTCCACATCCTACCTCTAAAATCGAGTGATTAGATCCCACCTTATCCAAAACCCAATTCTTAACTTCGTTATTAATACCGTCTGTGAGTAAAGTAAACTTCTCATCGTAAGATTCGGGCTCTTGCTCAAGTTTTTGCATATAAGTAACTGCCATATTAAATCACTTTTTAGAATTTTAAGTTTCTTTTCTTTTATCTTTCCAAAATCCCTTCTTTCCAAGGAATCGACCCAGATAGACTACTGATAACATTACGGGGACTTCCCAAAAGAGACCCATTGTGGTACCTAAAGCCGCTATAGATCCAACTCCATATAGACCCACCGCCACTGCTATTGCTATTTCGAAATGGCTGGAACTACCTATTATCACTGTGATAATTGCCTCGGGATAGTCTAAATTCACTACTTTAGTTATAAAAACATTAACTCCCACTACAATCGCAAATCCGACTAATAAAGGTATAGAGATAATCAGCATTAAGTCAGGATTCGTAATCAATACCTCTCCATTCAAGGAGAATAAGATTATAAGGGTAAATAATAGAGCAATAATAGATAATTTACCTACAGCTGGTTTATATATATCATTAAACCACTCACGACCTTTAAAATCAACTAATACATATCTAGAAATCACACCAAGAATTAAGGGTAGTCCTATAAAAGTCCCAGCAGATATTAGTAATTGAACCCAATCGATAGGAATATTTTGAATCCCAGTTAAAAATGAAACCAAAGGAACATATCCGATTATAATTGTAATTGTATTTATACTTGTTGTAATAACATTTTGTTCTTGATTTCCTTTAGCCAACCAACCCCAGACTAACACCATCGCTGTACAAGGTGAACTTGAAAGTAATATTATTGCTACAATCAATTGTTCATCCACTAGAAATAAATTAGCCATAAGGAGCCCTACAAATGGAGCAATTAACCAGTTAGAAATTAAGGTTAATATGATTGGCGTTGGATTTCTACCTAATTTCTTTATTTCGCTAAACTGAACATTCAACATAGCTGGATACATCATTAGAAAAAGGCAGATCCCAATTGGAATGGATATTCCCGCTATTTGTAAGTCATCAATAAAATTTCCGATACCTGGAACCAGTTGAGATAAAAAAAGCCCAATAATAATACATAAAACTACCCATACAGGAAGATATTTATCAAAAAATCCCAATTTTTCTTTTCTTTCTTCCAACTTTTTTAAGACTTCTTCTTGACTCATTTTGATATCACTTGAAATTTTTAATGCAATACATCTAAACAACAAATTCAATTAGATTATTTTGTTACCAAATTTAAGCTTTTCGATTCGAATCTATAAATATAAATTTAGTGATATTTTTTATTTAATTAAGTATTAATTTAATACAAAGGGATAAAAAAATTCTCAAGGGTGATCGGAATTAATAAGAAAAGAAAGCAAGATCTGATAGATACATTGGAATCTTGCGTAGATATGCAAGCAAATGATGTTTCAAAATATTTTGATGAACTTTATGCATTGGGAAACTCCTTTGATAAAGATAAAACCTTCCAAGAGATTTTAGCATTTTGTAAAGCTATCGGTAATGAGGAACGTTTGAAATTATTATTAGTATTAAAAGATGAAGATAAATGTGTTTGTGAGTTAGAAGCTATTTTAAATAAAGCACAGTCGACAATCTCACATCATTTACGCAAATTAGAAGATGTCGGCTTAATTATGGGTTTTAAAAAGGGAAAATTTACTCATTATGATATTATTGATAAAAAATTATTATACTTTCTCGATCTTATGAATAAAGAATTGAAGTCGACTCCTTAATTTTATCATGGGGAGTCTCCTAGAACATGTTCGATTAAAATAATTTAAGCAAGCCATCCTTTCTTGAAAATATGAGTAATTCAACTGAAAGAAGAAAAACTAAGCGTAAGATAATAAAAATAGATAAGGAATTGTGTACTGGCTGTGGGAAATGTGTAATCGGATGCGATGAAGGTGCCTTGGAAATTATTGATGGAAAGGCAGAGGTGGTGAATGAAAGCTTTTGCGATGGTTTAGGTGCGTGTATAGGAGAATGCCCGGAAGGCGCATTAAGTATTGAAGAACGGGAAGCATATGAATTTGATGAAACTTTAGTAGAACAACATCAAGGAGAAATCCAAAAAAACGTTCAAAATAATACTTTTGAAAGCTTGAATTGTTCGTGTTCTTCTGCAGAAACAATTTTATATGAAAAACCTTGGAAAGAAGAATCTATTTCTGAGAATATTAAATCCGCTTTAAGACAATGGCCTATTAAGTTACGTTTGGTTAATCCTGATGCGCCATATTTTGATCATAATGAGCTCCTAATCGTTTCCGATTGCTCGCCCTTAGCATACGGAGATTTTCACAGAAGATTCTTAAAAGGGAGGCCAATTATAAGCTTATGTCCAATGTTGAATGTAGGCGAACCTGAACTACAAAAATTGGAACTAATTTTACAAAAAAATCCAATTTCATCTCTTGAAATTGTTTTAATGGATGTACCTTGTTGTAAAAAGTTACATATACTCCTTAACCCAATATTGGATGAATTAAAAAAAGATATTAAGGTTCAAGTAACTATTATTAGTCGCGAAGGGGAAATTAAAAATTAATCTAAATTTCTGTTAATTTTAGATGAAATAGGTATTAACTATTTACCAAAACTTTTTTCTTAATGATTTTTCGCAACTTCACGGATAATGTAGATTTTGATTTATTCAAGATATTTCCTAATTCTTCAAGTGAGATTTTCCTTGGTACATCGAAGAAACCACGTTTTATTGCTTCTTGCAATATATTCATTTCTTCTAAGTTTAAATTGTATTTTTCATCATTTAAGTCTAATTCTGAATTTCCGATACGTAAAAGTTCAAAATTAAGTTCTTTCTCCTCGAATAATGATAATAATTTGTCAATGCTCTCCCTTGAAGAGATTAGATTCCAATATGCAAAACCGTCTTTCACTTTCACTGGAAAATCAATAAGAACTCCACATTTAATCGCTCCATATAATAAATAGGGATCTTTTGTCTGAACATTAAATTTAATTCGATTCTTTTCTTTTTCTATTAACTTAAAATCCATAACGGAAGGATGGTTTTGAATTAGTTCCCTAATCGATGTTATATCATAATGTTTAATCTCAACCAGTGCATTTCCAATATATTCCTCTAAGTCATAAGGTAAAAAATATAATATTTTCATATTAATATCATGGAATGCGTTAAAAATCTCTGAGATCCATATTTCTTCTGGAAATTCAATTTTTATTTTAGCAATCGATGAAGCTTTGCTTTCCATTTTTAGTAAATATATCAAGAATTACGCTATTAAACTTAATTAAATATTATCTTACAAATTTAATAAATTCCATTATATCTTAAAATGAGATTTTATTAGACCTAAAGAGATAAGTTTTCTAATAAAATTTCCAATAATTCTTTTTTCGAAAAAATCTTCATTGGCGATAATCTTGTTAAGTCTAATAAATGGATGATCTTTAAATGTCTTAAACCATTTTTGTCGGTAAGGACGAGGAGATATTTATAAGGTAATTTTTTCGGTAAAAAGATTTAATATAGTAAATTTCTATACATAATATACTGAGATAAAAATGGGAATGAATGAAAATAAACACCTCTCAAGATTTATTAAAGTTTTAGAACCATCGGATATAGAAGTAAAAAGAGAAGATATTTATTATCGGGAAAAATATCAAGAGATCATCGAATATATAAAATTATTATTAACTAATTCTCAAGAATTAAGTATTTACAAATATTTCCAACCTAAAGGGAATCTTTTGATAAATATTAATCCTGGAACAGATATCATTGATTATTTAAAAGTTATCGCATCCAATTTTTATATAAGATGTATTCAATTAAAAGAATCGATAATATTGGAATCTCCCTCCGATTTTTTTGATAATTTTCAAGCCCTTTTAAATAACTTAGATAAAATAACAACAGAAAAGAGTGCTATTGAAGGAGAAAAAGAAGATAGTGAACAACAAAAAAGTAAGAATAAAGAAGATAAGAAAAAATTAATAATAATTGATCAAAAAAAAATATCTAAGAAATATTTTAAAAAACAAAGTTTATTGAGTAAATTTCTTACCCTATATCGAGAAAAGGAAAACCTTAATAAACTTTTAGCTAATAATATTTTACTAGTGTGGATTAATTACGATTATGATGAAATTATAGAAAATAGTGATGGAATATATGATTTATTTGACCTTCTCATTTCTATTCCCCTAATCAATGATATGGAGAGGCAACAAATCCTCTCGGATTTTATGGAAAAAAATCCTGAAATTTCATTCAATCTTGATTCTATTGTTGAGCACACGAAAAATTGGGAAGTGAAAGAGATCTACAAGTTGTTAAAAATTGCCATCCTTAAACATTATTTACAGGCAGAATTAAATACTAAAAGTAATGAAATTACCGATATAATCCTTCACTTAATTGAGAGTGGAGAATATATTCCCTTTAATAAGAGACATGAACTTCTCAGTAGAAAAAAGTCTCAAATACAAAAAGATATCAAAGAAAAAAATATGGGGGAGATCAACAAGTTCAAAAAATCCCCTCCTCAAGAGATGTCCGAAAATAGTCCAGAAGCAAGAATTAAGGAGCTTCTTGAGGATATAAGAGAGAAAAAATATTCCGATTTTATGTTAAACCAACTATATGAAAATGCAGCTTCTGAGCATTATAATGAATTAGTCATTATTATTGATAAACTTGAAAAAAAAGAACCCCTTGAAACTAATGATAGAAAGATACTTTCGAACTATCCATTTATTCTTAATGAGTCAAAACCCTCACGGGCCCAAATTCATCTTGAAAACGCCAAGAAAAGAATTGACTTGATTAAAAAAAGCTTCGGAAAAAAATAAGAGGTATAGAAAATGAGTAACGTAGTGGATAACAATATTGAAAATAATGTACATATCAAGAGCCTTATATTGGAAAACTTTCTGTCCTTTAAAAGGGATGAGATAAGGTTTGGGAATAGCAAGTTTCTAATAATTATAGGGCCAAACTGGAGCGGCAAAACAAGTATATTTCAGGCCATTAAATTCGCGCTGGGCAGTAATGAACGGGGTGAAAGATATTCTAAATGGTCTTCGTTCATTAGACATGGTCAAGAACATGCTATGGCAGAAATTCACATTGAGAACCAAGGAGACCTTATTAAAATAAGACGGACTGTTGTAAAAGATCAATCTCCCTATTTTGAACTTAAAACAAAGGATGATGGAGACTTCAAACCAGCAAAGGCAAAAGATGTCCATGATTTGATTAATAATTTGGGATATAGAATTGATAACCAATTTGCATTTGTAAGCCAAGGAAAAATCGATTCATTAAAAGACTTGAAGCCTCCGGTTTTATGTACCTTCCTTGAGGAAGGTATTGGTCTAAAGGGATTAAGAACAGAAATAATACAACAAAAAAATGACATTGAAAACCTCCATTCTCAGTTATTTTCAATGGATACGAAAAAAAAGTCCTTAAATATTAGCCTCGATTTACTCCGCCCAAAGTTAGAACGTTTGAAAGAAAAACAGAACCTACTAAAGAAGAAACAGAAATTTGAGGATGAATTATTATATGCAAATAGGCAAAAATTGTTATTAGAGATCGTTGATTTAACAGAAGAAATAAAAAATTTACAATCACAGATAAAAGTTATTAAGACGCGAAAAGATGATATTTCACTAAAAATAGACGAATTAGATGAGGAAATTCATAAACTAGAGGAAAAATTAACTGGAATTTCAGAAAAAATAGGAAATAAGAAATACCGAAAACAAGAACTAGTAGATAAAATTAATCGGTGGCAAAATGAAAAAGTTGACCGGAAGAATGAATTGGATAAACTTTCCAGTAAAATTAAAACAATAAAAAAAACTCTTAACAATCATATTAGTCAAAAAGAAAGCATTGATGCGGATTTAAACGTTATCCAAAAGGAAAGAAAAAAGCTAGAATTAAAAATCGAGGACTTGATTAAGGAACAAGCAGAATTGACCGAAAAAGTGGAAAAGAATAAAAAGTTTTTGGAGAAATATAATGAATTAGTAAAGAAACGGAATAAAAGCCAAGATAATATTAATCAAAATAAAGTCACCATTGAGGATCTTGAAAGTCAAATTAATCAGTTGTTTGTAAGTTATCATGATATTAATCATAAATTAGAAAAAAATAAATGGTTTTTAGAAAATCCTACAGAAAACTTATTATCTCAATTAGATAAAAAACTCCGGAAGATATCCTCCGAATTATATGATTTGGAAGAAGATTTAAAGCGTTTGGAATTTAAAAAATCCAAAAAACTAGACAATTTCAAACAATTACAGAATTCTTTAAGTGAGCGAAGGATTGTCTTACCAACAAGCATTAATATCATTAAAAATGAAATTCAAAAGCGAGGTTTAAATGTAAAGGGCCCTATAATTGAATACATTCAATATGATGATAAACTTAGTTATGCCATAGAGTCTGTATTGGGAGAAAGACTCTTATATAGTTTTATCGCAGATAACTGGAGGACAATGACACTCTTAAAAAGATTAAAAAACAAATATGATGCGTATTGTAATATTTATGTTCCCAAAAAACAATCTATACAATCATATCGTAAATTTAATGCAAAAGGAGTATTAGGATATTTAGCAGAATTAATAAAAACAAAAGATTCAGATATACGAAAAATCATTTATTCTAAAATCAAGAATTGTTTGGTAGTAGAAAATTACCGAAATGGAGAGGATCTATATAAAATTCACAATTTTAAGGGGAAATGCGTTACTTTAAAGGGAGAGCAGATAATTTCTTATAAATATGCTTATGAAACCCCATATGTTAAAAAACTTACAGGATTATTAAGTGCTGGAACACAGAAGGAGCAAGCCGATAACTTAGAAAATGAACTGAAAGAGATGTCAGATAAGATTTCAGAAATGAAAGTTAGAGCTTCTAAACTAGATCAAAAGCAGAGAGAAATTTATAAAAAGAAAGAATCATTCAACGATCTTCTTTACCATTTCAAACAAAAGAAACGTTTAACAAATAAAAAGAATCTTTTATATGATCAGAAGGTTAAGTTAGAAGAAACAAATACCAAACTTGAAAATCAAATTAACGATTTAAATAGTCAAATAAAAGAGTTAGAAAAGAAGAAAGATCCCAATTTCTTTAAATGGAATGAAAGAATCAATAAAATTCCTACAATATTACAAGAATTAAATCAAGAAAAAAAGAAGTGGGATCA
>SDNL01000068.1 GCA_004524365.1 Promethearchaeota archaeon
CACATGAAATATATGGAACTTGGAGTAGCAACGGCTAGAAGAGGTTGGATTGAAAAAACAGATGTACTAAATTGTTTAGAATTTAAAAAATTGAAAGAAAAACTATAAACATCTTCCATCACAGTTAGGTATTGAAGCTAAAAAATCGCATTTTGTATATCTTGATTCTATTATCAAAAAGGAAATAAATAAATATTCAAAGGAGATGCAAGATTCATTTAAGTTGCTCATGATTTCATTTCAATCCAATATGAGTAATGACCCATCTCTTATAGAAATTAGGGAATTATTTATAAGTAATCCTTATTATAGAAATAATTTGGAATCATTAATTAATAATATCAAGATTAGCTTTAACTTTATTAATTAAATCTTAACTATGAAGTCTAATTTCTATTAAACTTGACTGGGCATTTTTTTATCTTCTAATAGTTGGATGAATTGTTCTTCATTTAAGATTGTTATCCCTTCTTCTTTTGCTTTTTCTAATTTCGATCCAGGATTTTTTCCTCGCACTATGATATCCGTTTTTTTGCTCACACTAGAACTAACTCTACCTCCAAATTTTCTTACTTCCTCGGAGGCTTCATTCCGAGTATATTTATCTAAAGCCCCTGTAAATACAAAATAAATACCTTCTAGAAATTGTTCTCGCTGATATTCTTTTGATTCCATTTTAACTCCTTCTTTTTTTAACTGCTCAATTAATTCCCGATTCTTCTCCTCTTTAAAAAAGCTTACAACACTTTGAGCGATCTCTGGACCGATTTCATTAATTTGCTTCAATCTTATTTCAGAAGTTTCCATAAGTTTATCTATTGTATGAAAATTTTCTGTTAATATCCGAGCAATATGCTCACCGACATAGGGTATACCCAAGCCATATAATACTCGGGCTAAACCTTCTTGTTTACTTTTTTCTATTTCTTTGAGTAAATTTTCAGATGATTTTTCCCCCATTCTTTCAATTTTTTGTAGATCTGATGTTTTTAATTTGTATAGATCAGCAAAATGTCTTACCATATTATTATCAACTAGCTTTTCCAAGAGTTTAGGTCCCAAACCATCAATATTCATAGCATTTCTTTCTCCCCAATGTTGGATTCTCTGCTTAATTTGTGCAGGACATTGGGCGTTAATGCATTTTCTTGCGACTTCTCCATTAAATCTTTTCGCTGCACTCCCACACACAGGGCATTTATGTGGCATCTCAAATTTTTTTTCGTCACCTTGTCTTTTTTCTTTTATAACTTTAATAATTTGAGGGATAATCTTACCAGCTTTTTCGACTAATACCTCATCACCAATTCTAACATCTAATTTCTTAATCTCATCTTCATTATGTAAAGATGCACGAGAAACTTTTGTGCCGGCAAGATGTATTGGTTCGAGAATTGCAACAGGCGTAAGCTTTCCTGTCCGTCCAACCATTATCTCAATATCACTAATTCTAGTTGTTTTACGATTTGGAGGATATTTATATGCAATTGCCCAACGAGGATGATGGGTGGTTGAACCTAAAATATCGTGTGAAGTTAGATCATTTACTTTAATTACAATTCCGTCTATCTCATAGTTTAATCTTTCTTTTTTATGCTCCCATTGATTAATCTTATGAATAACTGCAGAAATTCCCTCCGCTTTTTCATATTCATTTACTTTAAATCCAGCTTTTTTTAATTCTTTCAGAGTTTCTAAATGGGTTTTAAATTTTTGCTCCTCATTATAAGAAAGCGCATAAATAAAAATATCTAATGGACGTTCTGCGACTTCTTTAGGATCCTTGTGGCGTACCGTTCCAGAAGCAGCATTTCTAGGATTTGCAAAAGGTTCCATTCCTTTATCGATTCTTGAATTATTTAATTCTTGAAAAGCATCAACGGGCATATATATTTCACCCCTAACTTCAAAAGTAGTTAAAGATGTTTCAGTAGAAATCTTGAGGGGAATGGTCATTATTGTTTTGAGATTAGCGGTTATATCCTCTCCCTTAGCTCCATTCCCTCGCGTAGCTCCACGTAATAATGTTTTGTCTTCATAATATAATGCTATTCCTAAACCATCAATCTTAGGTTCAATTATATATTCAATTTGAGAATTATGAAGCCTTTTTCGGATTCTTTTGTCAAAATCACGTAAACCTTGTTCTGAGTGTGACTTATCCAAGCTTAACATTTTGGCTTTATGTTCTACGGTTTCAAAAGCCTCAATTTTTTCAGAACCAATGCGTTGAGTAGGGGAATTCTCAGTAATAAGTTCTGGGAATTCTTCTTCAAGAGCTTTTAACTCTTCAAATAGCTTATCATACTCATAATCAGTAATCTCTGGATTGTCTTCAACATAATATTTATAATTATGATGTCTTATTGATTGTCGCAACTCATCAATTCTTTCTCTTGCTTTCTCAATATCTTCGGGGAGGTTATAATTTTCCATGTAATTTTCATTTGAAATTATAATTAAGTAATAGAAATATTTTGTTTATTTGACAATTCTTTCTTCTTAAATTTGAACTTTAAAAGTCCTTGATAATAAGTTACATCTACATTCTCTTTTATAATAAATTCTGGCAATTTGAAAATAAGATAATAATTAGGGCCAACGCTAATTTCTTGATTGAAGCCGCCTATTTCTTTTATAAACTTATCTTTCTTTTCCCCTTTTATCTCTAGAATATAATTGGTAATATTTATTATGATTTCCTCTTTGTCTAGCCCGGGTGTGGCTACAAATATTTTATAACTATCAGTATCCTCGACTACATTTACTAGAGGTTTGTTATATTCCTCGCAATCAATAATCCTATATTCATATTCATTATTATTGTTCAAATTTTTCAATTTTACCATACTATGAAATTTCACCTCTCAATATGGTTTATTTTTCTATTTTATACTTCGAATAATTAGAAATTTAATTTTAATGCTAATAACCTATTAATCAAAAATGATAATGCTTAAGACCCAATTTTCTTGAATCTTTTTCATAGAGTTAGGAATAAATCCTTTCTTTTCCTAATCACTTTTTATAAGATAATTAAAAATCTTATTAGCACTTTCAGATATACTTAATTTATCTGTTTCTATCACTAAGTCAGGATTTTGAGGTTCTTCATACTTACTCTGAATTCCTGGTACAGTTTTACTCTTCCCTTGAAAACCTTTAGAATAGATATTTTTCGGGGCGTTTCTTGTATTTTGTCTGGATTCTTCTCTTTTAATTGCTACTTCCAACGGACACTTGAGATATACGAGCTGAAAATGAGGTATAATTTTTTTAGCTAAATTACGATATTTTTTTAAATTTCCCGTGGCATCCATTATAACGTTAATACCTGACTCTACTAGCACTTTAGCTAAAAATGCAAATGAATTATAAATTATTGTTCTTTCTTCGTCAGTGTATTTTGGATCCGGAGTGACAATTTTCCGCATTTCATCCATTCTTATAATTCTTATATTTAAGTTTATGCTCTCGAATTTCTTTTTTAACTCATCAGAGATAACGGATTTTCCAGCACCAGGTAAACCAGTTATCCAGACTGCAAAATTGCTTTCCATCATTTCTATATAAAATACTCCTTAATTGACTTATAATTAAATTTATCATCCGTAAGCACATTTTCAATAAATCTAAATAATTTTTCTCGAATTTTTAGTTGAATGTCAGGATACCAAATAGGAGACGCCAAAACTAAAGCTCTCCAAACGTAAAATGGAGCTATAACAGATAAAATCTCACTATCATTAGTATCTTTGAGATACAAATCCCAAAACGTATCAAACATTTTTAAAAATAATTCTGCTGTCTTATTTTTATTTAATAACGACAGAAATAGGTAATTAATGGTAATACTAGCTACATCATCTGCCGGTTCGCCCCATTCACCCCTACTTCTGTCAAGTACCGAAAAATCAAGTCCCTTTCGAAAAAGTATATTCCAAGGGTGAAAATCTCCATGGATTTGTGAAAGTCTGTTATTTTTCTTCTTTAATTTATATCTCCATTCAATGCAATTTTTCTCAATTTTTTCTAAATCATCATACCCCACATATTTCAATTTTTCTGGATAGCTGTCTGTTAAACCCATTATACATTCGCCATGTCCAATTAGTTCTCTAATTCTTCTTGTATACAAATAACCTTTATCATTTTTTTTTTGATGAATAGAAACTAAATATTGAACCAATACTTTTAATCTATCCCAGTCTAATTCTGAAATTGAGCCAGTTTCTTGAATCGCAAGTAAATCTTTAATATATTCTTTTCCTTCTGCTTTTTCTCTTAGAATATAAAATTCAATAGCATCACCAATAGATTTAAATAAGTTTTTATCTGTATAAACCCCGATATCTAAAGCTTTCACATGTTTAGGAAGTTTATTAAAACTTGAATAGTCGAAAAGAAGGGATTTGGCCCTATCATAAAAAAATTCATGTCCAAACCTATTCTTCTCCATAGTTGCTAATATGTATTCCTTTCTTTTCCCTTCAATATTTGTTTCTATTAGAAGTGATTTTCCATAATTGAAATCTTTTAATTTCTCTTTTTTTATGGTCTGCTTTTGTAAGGGATATATTTTCTTAATTTTTGCATTTGAGTTTAGAATAGACTTTAAATAATTATTAAGCTCTTTTTTTATATTTTCTTTTATCATACGATGCATTTCTCACTACGAGTTATTCTCGCTAATATATTCAAGCGATTGGTATTTAAATTTAATACTTTAATTTCATTAATTATCAATCTATAAGAATCTCATAGCAGCACTTAATTAATGTATTATAAAGAGAAAAGTGATAAGGATGAGCTTAAATTGATCTTACTTTCCTTATTTTGATGAGGTGATATTTCGAATAATACCTTTGGCAGCAATAATACCTGTGACTGCGGCTCCTACTATCCCTCTTGAGACCCCTGCTCCATCACCTGCAAAAAACATGTTTTTTATCTTTTTCGATTCCATAAATGCATTCATATCAATTAATTTTGCACTTCTTTTAAACTCGGGTGCATATATTAATGTACTATCGTTATTTACACCTGGGATTATCTTATCAAGAATTTTAAGCCCTTCTAATATATCTTTCACAAACCGGTAAGGATAGGCCATTGCGATATCTCCGGGAGTTGTGTCGTTTAAAGTAGGTTGAACTGGATTTTTATCGATGAGTGAATTTCTTGAACGGTGCCCGCTACGTAAATCACCTAAAGTTTGAATTAAGGGTTTATAACCACCTAAAATGGAAGCTTGTTTTGAAATAGCTCTCCCATATTCGGTTGTATCTTCTAGAGGAGAAGTAAGCCTCTGCCGAATTAAAAACGCGAAGTTTGAGTTTTCTGAATCTCCTTCAGAAGTAAACTGGTGACCATTCACACCAACAATGTTTTCTTCATAATTCTCTTTTACAACATATCCTTTATGATTTACGCAAAAAGTCCTTAAAAAATCGTGATAAGTAGGAGTAATTATGTGGAATTTAGGATCACGTTGAATTTTCTCGCAAATATCTGCAATAATTATTGAAGGAATCTCAACACGAACACCGATGTCTAAAGGCAAATAAAAAGTTTTTATTCCTAAAGCTTCACAGTTCTCTGCTAACCATAACATACCCCATCTCCCGGGAGTTATCAATAATACATCGAAGTTCTCGCTTTTTCCGTTAGGGTTATTATTAAAATAAAGACTTTTTTTCTCATCAAAACGATAAATTTTGGTGTTAGGATAAATTTGAATATTATAATCATTCTCTAAATGTTCTTGGATAGTTTTAATAATTTCGGGGGTATTCTCAGTCCCAAGTAATCTTTGTCTTATAGGAATGAATCTTACATCAACAGATACGCACTTCTGACGCAATTCATTAAGTTTCTCTTTATTCTCATACGGATCATAAATATTATCTGGTGCTCCATTAGTCACAAAGAAATCATCGATTTCATTAATTACATCATTAGCATTAAGACCAACCTTTTTACATAGAATACCTAAATTGCCACCAATATTTTCGTTTAAATTAAGGATTCCAGAGGAATAGGCTCCAGCACCTCCTATACCGGCCATAATCTTGCATGGATAGCATTCTGCACACGCCAATCCCTCACTAATAGCACAATATCTCTTATCTACTTGAGGACCTTGATCAAAAACTTTAATTTCAACATCAGGTAGATTGGCTTTTCCCAGTTCATTTGCAGCAAATAAGCCCGCTGAACCGGCACCCACAATTCCTATTTTCATAAGTCCACTCTTTTATTTATCAGTATTCAAGATCTATTCTCATCATTTCTTTTCTTTAACAGAAAAAGATTATTATCGATTGCATCTGATAATATCTTATCATTAATATTGAGTTCGTCAATTTTTTTTTGAATTGCTTTAAAAATTTCTATTGATTCAGAGTGTTTTAATCGTTTAAGTTCCGCAAGTGGAAATCTAATAAATTTATGGATTAGAAGGTGAATATTAGTAATAATTATCCATACTACCATTGAAATAACTACAATCCACTCTAAAATGGGGACAAAAATGAAAATTAAAACAAATTCTCCTATGGCGGTAATAAAACCAAATGACACTAAAAAAAGTTGGAACTTTGGCCCAGAGTATTCTTCTATTTCATAACTACGATACATTAAATAGCTAAAAAGTAAAATGTAAACTCCTGAAAAGAAGAAGGCAAATCCTGCTATTAAGCTATGAAATATATTAAATATTTCTAAATAACTTTCTTCTGGGATAATACTTCCTAATGCAAAACATGTACATGTTAGTATTGCGATAGTTGTTGCTAATCTTCTTATGTTTTCGTTTATATATACCAATTCTCGTTCAAGAGTTATGAAGAAGGGTACCAAAAATACTCCAAAAATTGAAAAACCTATAGCAAAAAATAATTTCCCAGAAAAATAAGCTAAATCACTTATGTAATTTTCAAAAAAAGAATAATTAGGAGAGAATAATAATGCTAAGATTAACATAATGCTAAAAATCATGGTACTAAAAAGCCCAAATAACGCCTCCAATTTATATTTTAATTTTATCTTCATATTCAATCGCAAATTTTAACTATTAAGTTTTGCTACAAATTATTATATATGAATTCTCCTAAATTTTCGAGTTTTCCTTTGAAATTCTCAAATAAATGATTATCGAATACTATAATTAATTATTCATAATATTTCTGAGTTTTTTTAAAAACCTTACCTCTAAAAAAATTAGTGTATGAAAAATTATGTTACTCTTTGAATAAAGAGATTGCTCAATATTAAATTAATTTTTTTTAGATTTAAGGCGAAAGGCTCTAGAATTTATAATAATAGAATTTAAATAAATTTGAATAGATGCATGTAATGAAATCAAAAATCAATGAGAAATTTTGAACAAAATGAATGATATCAAAGTAGTAAAAAAAGATGGCTCCATAGTAGATTTTAATCCAAAAAAAATTTTTAATGCCTGTAAATCCGCAGGGGCAACAAAAGAAATTGCTGAAAAAGTAACTGATTTAGTTGTTGAAGATTTGCATAAGATTAAAAGTAAAACTATTAGAGAAAAAACTCTAAGAATATTGAAAGAATTAGATAAAGATGCTGCAGATAATTGGATTAAATTTGATATTGAGCATACTAAATATGAAAAAGAAAGTAGTTTACAATTTTAATTAACCTAGAAAGAAATTTAAAAATGAATTTTTTGTTAAGAACATATTTATTGAAAGGACTTATTCTGTTATGGTCGATTTTTTTACTCATAATAGAAATTATTGGTTATGAACCTTATATTGAGATAATTAACATATTTCTTGGAACACTACTTGCTGGATTAAATTCATATGATTGTCTTACTAATAATAATGAGATTAATTTATATTCTGCCATCATAGGGCTTATTGACATCGTTTTTGGTTTAATATTTATCATATTAGACTTTAGCTTGATTCATGCGACAATATTACTACTTATTGGAGGACAATTAATTGGAATTAGTATAGCAAAAACCTTAAAACAACAAAGGAGCACTTATTCAGCAAGTTCAACCAAAAGACCTGAACCAATAGGGCCTGAACCAGGTCCTGAACCCAGTCCTTTCTAAATTATTATTTTTTAATGATAATTAATATTAAATATTCAGGTTATATGAAAATTAGCTAAAGAGTTGAAGATCTTTAATTCTGTTCCTTAATGTGACTTCTGATATACTAGAAACTTCACAAATTTCTTTTTGAGTCCGGGGATCGTTAACTTCTTTTGCGCACATATATATTGCAGCAGCGGCATAGCCTTTAGGATCTTTTCCACTTGTGCGCATGCCATTTTGTTTGCATCGATTTATTAGTTGTAAGGCTTCTTTTAAGCACTCCATCGATAATTTCAACTCTTTATTGAATCGAATTACATATTTTCTCGATGAAATAACTTTTAATTGAAGATTAATTAAAGGTAAAATTTCTTGGTTTATTGCACTAAAAGTCTTAATTAGGTCTTTTTTCGTGATCTGTGCTGCTTTTGTGATTTCTTCTACTGATCGAGGTATCTTATAAATCTTAATTGCAGTATAAAATGAGGCTGCTAAAACATTCTCAATACCTCTTCCTAACGTAATTCTTTCTTTCACAGATTCTAAATAAATTTTATAAGCTTCTTCTGATACGTAATCTGGTACTTGAAGTTTCTTTTTCAAAATATTGAACTTTGGTAAAGCAATCCATAAATTTCTTTCTAAACTTGTTCTTAAACCCCGGTTTATCTTTGCTAACCTTCGAAACTTTCTGTGTGAGTCAGGAGATAAAGTATTCCCATTTCCATCCCTATAAGCTTTAAAAATAGTGCGTGGTCCCACAGGAGTAAAAACTTTCTCGTTTTGCCTGCGTGTATTTCTCTCATATTGAGAAAAATTACCTTTAGGATAATTTTTTATTATTTTTGAAATAATTGTTCCACAATTTGCACACACATAATAACAATCCTTAATGGTTATTTTTTGATTCATACAACATAAATTATCTGTCTGGAAATAATTTTGAGTCGTATTTTGTTTAGCATATGTCATTATATTTCGATATTTAATATAAGATATTGTAATATTTAAATATTGACATATTAAGATATTGTAAGATTAAGAACTAAAGATATAAAGGAAAAGTAAGGTAACTTCAGTTCTCAATAAAAACTACGACTTTAACAAATTAAATATTATAAGATTTAAATTTAAATAGGGATTTAGATGTTTCTTTAATGAATAATGAGTCTCTTGAGAAATTGATCAATAGATAAAAAGAATCTAAACCAGAAAAATATAAATTAAGATTTGCGGAGGTGTAAATTTTTGAGATATAAACGAGGCTCAAAACAGCCTATTCCAGGAGATATGGAAGAAGAGAGAGAGCTACGTGATTACGATCAATATTGTATATGTCCCGAATGTGGCAATAGAACTCCATTAAAGGATATATCCATTCCTTGTCATAAGATTGAGTGTCCTGAATGTAATGAATTAATGATTAAAGGCTAAAAGGAAATAGACTTTATTCCTCAATACTTTTTGGTATCTCTTCTTTTTCTTGTTTTTCTTGTTGTTTTTTTCTCTCTTTTTTCTTTTCAATCTCGCGAACTTGTTGAATAATGGTTGGAGTTACTAGTTCCAAATCATAATCTTTAAATGAATAATAAATAGCTTTTTTTAGATCATAATCAATCATAGGTATGAGTTTACTATTTTTAATGAAGACTAATAAGCGATATTGAATAGCGTAGTCTAAAAACTCATAGACATCAACGCGAGGGGAAGGATTATCGAGTAAATTAGTAAATCTTTCTGCTATTTCTAATAAAACTTTTTCAACCATACGGGGATCCTCCTCATAACTTAGGGATACAAAAATTTCTCTCCTAAGAATTTTATCCTTTCCATAGTTTTCAATCTCTTCTTTTATGAGTTTCTGATTGGGGACAAATATCTTTACCCTATTTAGATCTTCCATTTGCGTAAATACTAATTTTATATCTAAAACATCAACCACTCGATTCTTATATAGAATTCTATCACCAACTTGAAATGGTTTACGGGTTACTATAATGATTCCCGCAATTAAGTTACCCAGGGTATTCATTGCTGCAAACCCGATGACTGTCCCGCCTGCTATGGAGATAATTCCTGTGAAATATGCTAATTCTTGGGCAAATAATAATGAAAATATTATCAAACCAATGGTGTAACTAATAATTTTTAACAAACGGATTAAATTTCTGGCATTAGATTCATCTAATTTTTCTTTTTTCTTCAAGCGATTAATTTGCGATTTTAAAACGTAATAAAGAAGAAAAATTATAACTATAACTGCTAATACGGAGATTAGTCTATCTAAGTTCTCTAAAAACCATCCAAAGAGATCTTCTATAAAGTTTTGAAAAATCAAATTTAAACCTTCATTTAAATATAAATTTTAATTGCTGAATTATTTGGAAATAGTGATCTGATCATACTTATTACTCCTAAAATTATCGAGAGTGAACTTATAATTTTTCTTGCAAACTAAAAAACCACTTACCATTCTTAATACAAACTGAAGATGTTATTTCTTAAATTTATATTTTAGATTTATAATTTCTAGATGATTTTTCCAATATTTTATAAAAGATTCACGGATGAAGGAAATTATTGAATTTGAAATTACTCACTTCAATATAAATGCGGATATTATTTAAAAATCATATAAATCAAGTTTAAATTCAATTGTTACAAACTTTTAGTATAGATAAAGTGATATTCATGAATGAAAAGCTATACAAAA
>SDNL01000069.1 GCA_004524365.1 Promethearchaeota archaeon
ACATAATAATTTAATATAATTTAAAGATATGCTTTAATTGATGTTTTCAGAACTTATATTACTCTAAATCCTCTAAAATGAAATAATTATTAACTTAGAAATAAAAAATGGAAAAAAAAATTATATCAACGAAAAATTTTATTGTTTATCTTTGCATTGAAAAATTACTTTCTTAAACTATTTAAAGATATAATCCTACATTTAATTATTGGTTAAAATACGTTGAGAGGATTGATATTTCCTTCATATCACATACCCTTAATAGGAAGAATGGAATATATAGATATAGTTCTAAATATTATATAAAAACCATAATACTAATAAAAAGGTAAGAGGAGTTTAATGGATATAGCAAATAAGAACTTATATGAGCTCACAAAATTATTATTTGACCGATATAAGATAATTGAAAATCCGGAGGAAATACAGGGTAAATCCGGGAAAAAATGGGAATTTAATGTCATCATTCAGAATGAAAATGCAGAAAAGTTCGGTATGTTTATAAGGGATTGGGAAAGAGAGATTACTGTCACACAACTAAGAGAACTGCACCGGGCTTGTAATGATATTGAGGATATTAATGGTGGGATCTTGGTATGCAATCGCATTACTGATTTCTCAGAGGAATTTGCTGAGAGATTTGGGATTCAATTGATTAGTAGAGGAAGATTGATCTCGAAGCTTAGAAATAACAAATTCCAATACTAACATTCATTTTTTATTTTTTGCCTCAATTGTTTAACGGAATTGCGAAAGAAGTTCCCTCCCTTTATTTGGGGCGGGGAGGCTTCAATGCATAACAGAGATTATATAAAACTTATTTATAGGCTCATTGTTAAGAAAATATTGGTCGATTCTATTTATATAATTGGTATGTTAAATAAAGGAAGAATTACCAATAAAACAGCGCCTGTTATTAAGGGATTAATATAATTATCTTGTAAGCGAATGATACTTGTAGTTAAATCTATTCCTAAAAAGAGGAGCGCCATTATACCTGCAATGATAAAGGTGATCCATAGTGACCAATTAGCTTGTCCCACAACCCAAGCAAAGAAAACCCCAAAAAGAGTACAAAGAAATGTTGATATAACCCCCCCTATATAACCTTCAATTGTTTTCTTGGAATCCGCCCCTTTAGGAAAATAATGCCTATTTTTGGCGACTAATCCAAATATTGAAGCAAACGCATCTGCCACGGCAGTAATAAGAAGTACTATGAGGAAAATGGGGAAACTAAAAAAAAGAAAGGGCCCAAAACCAAATACCATTACCGATGTGCTCGTAAATGTATCTATTTCATCACTAGTCATCGCTTTATTAAACCATCCTGCTACAATATGCGGCATAAAACTAAAATCTAATAATCTAACCAGATCTCCAATTAAAAAAGTAAATGCAAAAGAGATCCCCACAACAGCTATAGTAAAGCGTGCGTAGTCAAACCATTTACTCCCAAGAAAAGGATTTAAAAGATAACATATTATAACGATGAGTCCCACCACTCCGAAAGGAATTGTATGAATATATTTTCTCCTAACTTTATTCGTCTCTCCATAGTGTTCTAAAAAGTCTTCACAAAATAATTCATAATTGTTCTTGGTTTTGAGTAAATTAGGATTTCTAATTGTCCTTACTTTTGCAGAAAGTGCCCATAAAACCATTATAACTGCGATTCCCACTATAATTATGTTTCCAAAAAAAGTAAATTCCTCTATCGCTGTCGAAAAAAGAATTCCTGAATGATAATTCCCAAATTGATAAATAAAAAGAGGATAATAAAATCCAACTGCCAGCGTGAGTATTGTATGAACAATTTCATTTACTTTTTTGAATATTGTTTTCTCTGTTCTATCCCATGTACGAAATATACAATATCCCATCAAACCCACAATAATAAAATCAACCATGACTACTAATAGATAAAACATATAATTCACCTATGAGATCTACAATTTATTAAAACATTTAAATCATATAACTTAAGATATTGAATTTGGAATATAAGATGATGAAGAAAAGAAAAAAGAGTAAAAAAAAATTGAAGGATAATAATTTTTAAATATCTCGAGCCTTTACAGTCTTTCTTTTGTTAGCTTTTGCTCGATCAATAGCTTGATCAAGGATTTCTACAATTCTCTCATTTAAGACTTCGCCATCTATAACACTTGAGCTTGTTTGAAGCCCTTTTTCTTTGATATATTCTCGAATTTTTGACTTTACATATAAGGGGTCCATATTCAATAACCTTAACTTTTTTATTTTTTATATTAATGATTTAATAATATCTTATAGATTAAAATTCACATTAGAGATTAATTAATATTATATCCACTTTATTTTTAAATCTTTTTATATTTATGTCCTAAAATCGAAATTTTCCGATAGAATTTTTATGATTTGAAATAAAAAAAAGCAAGCTATTAATTAACATTAATGATCATAGAAAAAATAAAAAGAAAGTAGAATAGAAAGTATGAGTACACTTCTATTTCTATCGAGCAATATTACAATTATTCTGGTGGTGATAAGACGATTTCCATGGAACTTACGTTGTTAACCTTTCCATTATCGCCTTCCAGCTGCTCTGTACTTAATCGAATATCTTTGTATTCTGTTCCCTTCAAGAATCTGTTTCGAAGAATTTCACATACATCGACTGCATGTGAAATAGCTCTCCCACGTGCTTTTACTACGCAATCTTCTCCTTTATTCAGAATCATCATAGTCGCCATCACATAATTCATTGTAGGGCGTCTTCCAACATACACAGCATTTTCATCTTTTTCTGGCATTTAAGTTATACCTCCGTTGTTTTTATTTGACTTTTTTAAATTTAGTTTATATTCAGAATGTAGTAGTAGAATGTTGTACCATAATCTATTTTAAGTAATTTTTGAAAATATATTTAATCTATTAAATTTTATGTATTCATTATTCATTTCCAAGTAAAAATCTAGTTATAAGCGAAGATAATAGGGGCTCTAGTTTTATCTAAATATATTAAATAAACTAAGTTTTGAGATGAGGATTAATTTCAGATTTAAGAATCCTTTCCTTCAACTTTTTGGTTTTTCTCTTGATTTTCCTCATCTTCTTCTTTTTTAATAACATCCCACAAAAGGCTAATAATTAAAATGATAATTATAATTACGATGAGTGGAATCAATAGATTTCCCTCGGTAAGAAATATTTTTACCCAGCCAATAAAAGGCACCCAGCCCACTACTTTACCAATTATACTATCTTCTGGTACCCATCCAGGATCTTCCGTGGGATTTGCATCGCCTTTCGTTTGAAACTCCCATCGATTTAAAGCAGAATTGAATTGTTTATCCACTACCCTATGAACCACTGGCTCAGAAGGGGGACTAGGCCAATGATATGCATTAAAAACAATCACATCGCCTACATTGATATTTGCAGGATCTTCTCCATATAAGACTAAGAGGTCTCCTTTATGATATGTGGGTTCCATTGATCCCGATACGACCACTGTAAGAGGAGAATTAGTATTAAGCGCTATTTGCATTCCAAAATAGATCAGAAATGGACTCACTATGGCAACAATGATAACAACAATGGAAATTACGATCTTCTTAATTGATCTCGGTTGATTTTCTCCCTTTGATTTCTGTCTAATCTTTTCTTTTTCCATAATAGTAAATTTCTTTTTTTCTAAAAGAATAAATCTAAAAAATGCTTAATTTCCATTTTTAATATATAATTAGATATATATGGTTTTACTAAAAAAGTATGAGATAAAAAATAAAAAAATATTAAAGATAAGAATATTTAAAGCGGTTCAAAGCCTAAGTCAACTTTGGTTTCGCCTTTGATATCGGTTTCTAAAAATGTTGCTTTCAATGGAGTTCCAATTTTAATGGTATCAGGTTCGCTTTCATTAACTCCAACGAGTTGACCGCTCACCATAGGACCCTCTTCTAATTCAATAACTGAAAAACAGTAAGGATTCTTCCGGTCATATCCTTTCTCTACAAAATAAGGAGTCCCTACAGTAATACTGGTAAAAGCAGCAAGCTTTCCTTTTCCTGACATTTCAACCCATTCCATGTTTGCGGTGTTGCATTCTGTACACAATTTTCTCACGGGTACATAAGTTGCTCCACATTCTTTACATCGAGAACCCATTAGCTTCTTATTTCGAATATACTCTAAATAACTTTCTATTGTAAACGATTTTTCATTTTCTGACATTTTGATATCACCTTTATTTTTGATACACCGTAACGACACATGTGCCGCCCGATCCTCCTAAATTGTGGGTTAAAGCTGTTTCTACATCAAATTTCACTTGTCTATTTCTTTCTGCGATACCTCTCATTTGTTTAAAGATTTCCACTGCTTGAGCAGCACCTGTTGCTCCAACTGGATGCCCTTTTGATTTTAAGCCACCACTGGTATTTATAGGTAATGCGCCATCTAATTTAGATTCTCCTTCTTTTATTGCGTCTACAGCTTTGCCTTTTTCATAAAAACCTAAATCTTCCATCGCAAGAATCTCTGCAATAGTAAAACAATCATGAACTTCCGCAATTTGAACATCTCTTGGTTTTATACCTGCCATTTCATAGGCTTGTTTGGAAGCTTCCCTCGTTGCGATAAAAGAAGTTAATGAATCACGATCATGTAAAGAAAGTGCGGCACTACCTTGTCCAGTTCCAGCAATCCAAATTGGCTCATCTGTAAAGTCTCTTGCTACATCTTCAGCAGTTAAAAAGATACAAGCTGCTCCATCCGTAATAAGACTGCAATCAAATAAACGTAGAGGATATGCAATTATTGGATTTGAAGAACTCTTGAGAAAATCAAACTCATCTTCCCATTCAGGTATATCTCTTCCTTGTTTTTCATATTTTGCTCTCTTACTGTCCATTAAATCCTTAATTGATTGTTGCATTTGAGCATATGGATTTTCTGCCCCATTTTCATGATTCTTTATTCCTACTCGCATTAAATCTTCAGCGGTAGTACCATATTTTTTGAAATGAGCTGAAGCTAATGTTCCATATAATCCCGGAAATGTAGCTCCTGCAGGATATTCGAATAAAGAATCCGAAGCTGTAGCTAATACATCCGTTACATTAACTGTTGGCTGCTCTGTCATACACTCTACTCCAGCAACAGCAACCACATCATGAACCCCGGAAGCAATGGCTAAAACAGCTTGCCTAAGTGCTATTCCACTACTGGCACAAGCTCCTTCAAATCTTGCTGCTGGTTTTGGAGTAAGTCCAACCAAATTTGCCATCTGTGGTCCTAAATGGCCTTGATGATTGAAAAGGTCGGAGGAATAATTTCCTACGTAACATGCATCAATATCTTTAGGTTCTATTCCATTATCTGTTTTATCAACAGCATCTAACCAAGCGTCAATCCACATATCTGGATTACGCTTTTCTGGGAAGTTCCGACCAAACTTGCACATACCTGCTCCAACCATTGCCACTTTTCGTGCTAATTTTCCCATTTTTACTTCACTTTTTATATATTTTTCTTTATAATTTTAGATTATGTTTAAAAAGATTTCAAAAAACAAAAATATTGTGTAGTAAAATTAACAGTCTTTTTTAAATAATCATTCATTTTAATTTAGAAAAAGATAAATGATACATTCATTAGAATTGCTTCAAATAGTCGCTAATACTCAATTTTATCAACTAATAAAAAATTTATATCTTTTTTTTAATTAATAATCATACCTATTTAACAATCTTGTTAATTCCCTTTAAATTCCCTATTTAATCATAATTCCATTTTTAAAAAGTGATTATTAAAAAATGATATTACAACAAGGATTATCTAGTAGTTTATTAGTTTTGATAATTATTTTAGGATTTTTAGGCGCTTTTTTAGATAGCTCAATGGGGATGGGATATGGGCTATTATCCCCGATTTTGATTGCTCTTGGGTTGGATCCTTTAATTGTAGTCCCAGTTTTATTGATATCACAAATGACGACAGGTTTCACAGGAACAATTTTTCATTCCCTTTTTCGCAATGTAGATTTAAGTTCTCCCGAAACACAAGATGTAAAATCTACAGCTCTTTTTATAGGAATGGGAGTAATAGGAATGACTATTGCGGTTTTCTTGGCTATAAATCTTGAAGACTTTTTACTTTATTTATATATTGGAATTTTAATGATAATCGCCGGTCTTTTAATGCTTCCCGACATTGGTTTTAATTTTTCTTGGAAGCGTATGCTAATTTTAAGCGGTTGGGCATCATTTAATAAGGCAATATCAGGCGGTGGCTATGGGCCTATTATGACAATTGGACAGATGACATCTGGTAGAGATGCACGTGAATCAGTAGCTGTGACCGATTTTTCTGAGGCTTTTCTTTCCGGATATGGCTTTTTATTATATCTTATCTGCCAACAAATATGTAATCTCAATTTTTTGATTACTATGGAACTAAGTATAATAATGATAATTTCTGGGATTGTCGCAACGCCTTTGGGTGCATTTTTAACCAAAAGGTTAAAAAAAAAGAATACTAAAAAGATTATTGGATTTTTATCTATTTTAATTGGATTATTTACCCTAATCAGATTCATTTTTGCGCTATAAAAAGGATTTGTTTGAGATTTATTTTCAAAAATTTTTATAATTAGATAAAATCTTAACCTTTTTATCTTATTTTATCTAATTTATATGTATGAGTCATTCGAATTTAGAACCAGTAAAATATGAGGATTATTCGGAAGGCGATTCGGCAAGCTTTACTAAAACGGTAACTCAAGCAGATGTAACCCTGTTTGCGGGGATCACGGGAGATTTTAACCCCCTACATATAAATGAAGAATTTGCAAAAACCCAGATGTTTGGTACAAGAGTAGTTCATGGTGCGTTTAGTGAAGGCTTAATTTCGGCAGTATTGGGGACTAAATTGTTTGGTCCGGGCATTTTATATGGCAGCCAGAAGCTAATGTTTAAAAAACCGGTATATATTAATGATACACTCACTGCGGTTGCAACTGTGGCAGAAAAATATACTAAAAAAGATGGCAAATTAAAATTCATTAAAGTTGATACAAAGGTTTATAATCAAGATGATGAAGTGGTAACCGACGGAGAAGCCGAAATATTATTTATGTAAAACTATTAATCCCTTAAGATAAACCCGATTTAAATATTTACAAACCTTAGAATTAATTTTTTCTTTTTCTTTCTTTATTAAATTGTTAGATAAAAATTACTTTCTGTTTCTCAATCTAATATTCAATACCAAACCTTGCAGTAATTCCTTGAGAACTAAAATAATGTTTAATCATTCTCATCTCAGTGACGAGGTCGGCCCGCTGTTTTATTTTTGCATGCATTGATCTTCCACCAGTAAGAATTAATTCCACTTTCTCTGGTTTATTATCAATTACTTCCATAACGTCCTCTATACGAACAACATGCATTTCAATCGCCACTCCAATCTCATCAAGGATGACTAAATCATATTCATCACTCGTTATTATTTTATCGGCAAATTCTAAAGCTTTCTTACCTTCTTCCAGATCTATTTTCCCAGGGATTTCAATTAGTTCTGTAGTTCCAAATTGCTTTACTTCGAAATTAGGTGTATTTTTTATGGCTTCAATTTCGCCATACTTAGTATTACCTTTCATAAATTGGATCATGTATACTTTAAACCCATGTCCAGTTGCTCTAAAGCCTTGTCCAAGCGCTGCTGTCGTTTTCCCCTTACCTCTTCCAAAATATGCTTGAATTAATCCTTGTTTTAATCTTCTTCGACTCAAATAATACCACGTTAGAATATATTTATTATTTATTGAGATGGATAATAGCTTATTTAATTTATTAATTATTATTAATTAATTAGTTAATTCATAGTTTATAATATCTGAAAAAAATATGGTAAATGTTCAATGAGAAAGAGTAAACTAATGTCATTAGATGATGCCATATCCTCTTACGTGGAGGATGGCGATGTAGTGGGTATTGGTGGTCTATCCTTCTGGCGAAAACCGATGGGTATTTGTAGGGAAATCATTAAACAAAAAAAGAAAGATCTTACACTCTGTACATTTGTTGGGGGAATGGAAGTAGATATTTTAGTTGCTGCGAAGTGCGTCTCCGAGGTAAAAGCATCTTTTGTAGGGATGGAAGTATTTGGGATGGCACCACATTATCGTAATAGTGTTGAAACTAACAAAATAAAGATTTCTGAAGAAAGTGAAGCTTCGATTGCATTAGGTTTAAAATGCGCTTATTTAGATGTGCCTTTTATGCCCTTAAAGGGAATAATCGGTACAGATTTTGAAAAAGTAAGAGATGATATTTCTGAATTCGAGGACCCGCTGGGGTCTGGTACGAAATTAATGGCGCTTCCCAAAATAGACTTGGATGTCGCAATTCTGCATGTTCCTTATGCCGATGAATATGGCAATGGAAATATTACTGGTGCAGTGTGGCTTGATGATGATATGGCAAAAACAGCAAAAAAAACAATTATTACATGTGAAAAATTAGTTGAAATGGAAGATATCATTCATTTACCTGGAAAAGCCCAATTGCCAATGCAAACAACAGATGCAGTGGTTCGGATGCCATTTGGTGCCCATCCAACATCTTGTTATGACCGATATACCTTTGATGCTTTGCATATTCAAAATTATTTAAAGATAGACTTTAAGGATTATTTGGAGAAATATATTAATGTGGATTCTCATGCAAAATATTTAGATAATGCTGGAGGGGCAGAAATGATTCTAAATATTTTATTGTGATTTTTTCTTTAATCAAATAGAATAATGTTGCATTCTAATTTTTCATTATAACGAACGCGTAGCTTTTTATTTACTAATTCTTGTTTTGCAAGAATTTCTAATTTTTCCTGATTTTCCTTGATAAAAGCAAGAGTTCGTCTACCAGTATCCAACTTTCCTATTACTATGCCTTCCTTTGGTTCTTGATTTCGATTAAAGATAATAGTATAACCTTCAACAGTTAAAATTCCGTTCGCTATTTTTAGTGGAGGATCTAATTTATTATTAAGAATTCTCTTCTGTATTGGCTTTAAATCTAATTCATTAAATGGTATTTTTGGGGGTCTTTTTCCGTATATTCCAAAGCTCTGTTTTGAATTATAACCCCCATTTGCAACAACCATAATAGTGAAGTGGGGATTTTTATGTATTAAATCCACAGCAGTAGCGATTGCATGGAGTGAATAATTGCTCCAAGGTCCTCCAAAATATGGTAAACCGCCAGTAAGTGTAAGATTTCGAGAATCAGACTCTGAAATTCCAATTTCTTCCATCATAATCTCTACAATTGAGGGAAAACAACTATAAAGATCAAATGCATCAATGTCACTTAATTTTAGTCCTGCTTGTTCCAACGCAATTCTTGAACCCTCTCGACATGCAGGAGATGTGTGAAGTGCGGGTCTTTGAGTGATTTCATGAATATTTTTGAAGTCTGCGGTTCCCATTAAGTATACCCAATTCTCCTTAGGGATGGCTAGTTTTTCTGCTAAAGATTCTTGGGTTAGAAGAACAGCTGCGCTTTGATCTACAAACATATTAGAACACATAAGTTTCATATATGGGTGGCAAATTTTTCGATTCTTTGTTGTGGGGGAGATTATCTGATTTGCATTATACGCATTTTGGGACCAAGAATAGGGATGATTAGCAGCAACTTCTGAAAAATGTTGAAAAAGTTTGCCCATGTGTTTTTCGTGTTCTTCTAAGGTATGCTCCAATGAGGCGCGAACCGCTGTTTCAAAAACAGCATATGTATACGGGGGAAATTTGAATTTATATTTATTTTCAAAATCATTAATCCCATCCCAAATTTCTCCTTCCATATAATCGGGAGTTCTCCTTTTTGGCCAATCAAGTTCCTTATTTCCTTTTTTTGAAAGAAGCAATGAATAAGCTGCTTCAGCGCCTATAACTAAAACTGCTTTGAATTTATTTTTATAAATAGCATTTGCAGCCCGATTGATAAGCATTTGAGGAGTATTTCCGCCATCAGGTAAATAAACCTTCTTTTTAAGGTTAAGATTTAGTCTTTTTGCTAATTCTGAGGGGGCATCTTTATATGACCAACTATTTATATTAATCATAAAGATTGCATCTATATATTCTCTAATAGGCTTATTAGTTGAATTTTTTATCACCATATTTCCCGTCTTTTCCATTAAACTGAGCGGATCAAGGCGATTTTTCACTTTTTTTGTTTGAGTATATTGAGATGCTCCGACTAAAATTGGAAAATTCGTTTGTTTCATATATTAATCTCACTTTAAGATTATAAATATAAAGACTATTTTAACTTTCGAGAGGTCTATTGAATATTAGATATAAATATTTTTTAAAAATTCTGTTAAAACTTTTCCTTTAATTAAAAAAAATTTTAATCTAATCATAATATTATATCATTCCATACTAGTTCGCCATTTATTTCTTATCGATATGAAATAATATCCAATTAATAAACGGAATAGTTTTATATTTTTTACCACTAGAGTGCGAGAAAGCACCGTCCTTTATTTAGGGCGGTGATGATTCGCCTACATTTCATAAATGATTAATTCAACACCCCAATATATTTATAAAGAATAAAAACAATATTAAAAATGATGAACGATAACCAAGTTCATCATCAACCGTAGGGACTACGGGGGTTAGCGTTTGGAGAGGATGTAAGACTGACATTGAGCCAGCAATTCTCGATGAATTACGAATCCATCGCCCTTTAGGGC
>SDNL01000070.1 GCA_004524365.1 Promethearchaeota archaeon
CGTCTGGCCCGCTAAATCCCAGATTACGAAGCGTACGTTCGTGTTTAAGCCTTCAAAGTTGCACTGCTTTTTCATAATTGAAACTCCAATGGTTCCTTTATAATTGGATTCAAATTTGTCTTCTACAAACCGATGAACCATACTAGTTTTACCCACAGCGCCATCTCCACCAAGAATAAGCTTAAAGGCATAATTTCCCGTTTCAGTTTTAATTTTCTTAAGCTTATTGAGTTCTCTCTCTATTTTGACTTCAGTTTCATTTGTTTTGATGGAAGGGATTACGGGGCTAACAGGTCTTCCGTCAAATATCCGTGATATCTTTTCGGCGGTTAAATATGCTAAAGGAAAAATGGGGTCTACCATTGCTAAGGCGTCTAAAACAGTAACAAATACTGCGTGTTCACCGGCTTCACAAAAAATCAATCGATATTCATCTGTATCGAAGGTCCCCGTTCCAAAGGAGCCAGAGCTAAATTCTTTGGTGATTCGCTCTAAGACCGGCTCTACGAGAGCACTTAATCCTCCGACGATCTCTTCTTCTACAGACTTATCTCCTTCTCCAGAGATGGCACCCATCGTTAAGCCTTCACGATCAACGATAATTGCGGCGACTAAATCATCTCCTACTTCCTTTCTATACCATTTCAAGAGCGCATTTAATTTTTCTCGATCCACACTCATATTTCTTCAAATCCATGCATATTCATTAGTTAATTAAAAGATAATGATTATTTAAATAATTCATCTATTTAAATTATTTAAATCATTGTTTCTTGATATTATTTAATTTCGCGTTTCTAATAAATCAATTATTTTATAAGAAAAAAAGATATGGTTTTTAACTTTTAAATAATTAAATTGGCGGCTTTAAATGGTAGTAAATGGAATGGGAAGTTTTTTAATAAATAATGCTTATTATGAGGATTTAACATACTAGAATTATAATTTTTTTCGCAAAATTCTACGAATGTAATTTTGTATCCTCCTAGCCATTGTTGGACGTCTCTTACAAATTCAAAAGAAAAGAAAATATTAAAAAATTAGCTGTATTATCATAAACATTAGTAATAAGTATATAAGAAAAAACTAGATCTTCTCTTTTTTTAATAAAACGCAGGAGTCGCCAAGCCTGGTCAACGGTGCTGGACCGAGGCTCCAGTCTCATAGGAGTTCATGGGTTCGAATCCCATCTCCTGCATTTCATCACCACTAAGTCCCATTTTAGTAATTTTAAGATAATATTTTCTAAGTTGAGAGAGAATTATGAATGAAAGATTAAAAAAAATCTGAAAGTTTCTGCTGCTTTACTCTAGGGTTATTGGTTAAGCTAGAGACATATTGTTTGATGAGTTCCATGCGTTGCACTGTATAACTATCCAACTCAAAATCTTTACATAGTTTAAGTGCACGTGGGATATATTTTTCAATCCCTCCTTTATTCACGGTAAGAATGACATTATTTCCACATTTCGGACATTTACCACCATTTGAAATAGGAGGTCTTCGGAACTTTGTATTGCACTTTACACATCTAAATTCTTGTTGACCGAATTTTCGAAGATTCCCTAAAATATCAGGATTAAAATGAGAGGCGATGATTTTTCTTGCAACATCTTTTTCATCAACAGCATCTATAATTTTCCCTAAATATAGTTGAGCATGAATCTTTTCATCCATTGAGGCATAAGTTTTATAAGCGGTTGTGGTGGGCCCTTGATTGATATCATCAGTTGGGATATTATAATTTATCTTTTCATATTGTTCGATCGTTCCCAATCTACTTTCTACTAGTGTCATAACATTTCCTAACTCTTTAGGAGATGCATATCTCTCCGTTGAACGATAAAATTCTAAGGGATATTTTTCCATAATATCCACATTATGAGCTTCAGTATCAATTTCATTTGGATCTAAAACGCTACTGATGACTAAGGTCGCATCCATCCGACCACCAATTTTATCAGGTAAATAATGTCTAGAAAAGTTGAGAAGAGGATCTAAAAGTAGCATAATTCCGTCTTCATCTCCATCTGCATTTCTTCTTTTTGCAGCATGCCAATAAGGATGTGCATAAATAGAACGCGCGGGGCTGAATCCGATAACTCGACCAATAATTCCTGCGCTCGTATGTGGAGCCAAACCAACTATGAGTTGACCTATAAGATCTTCTTTTTTATTTATATTATAATATCGTTTTAGTTTATAAAATAACTCTAACTCATCATCAAGAAAATTAGCAACTTTTATGAGATAATTTGCACAATCCTCCGATAGGATGACATCTTGAACTTTTAATTCTATAATTTGAGTTTCATGATGAATAGGATCTCCATTGATATCATTTTGATATCCTAAATCCTTTAATTTTTCAATTGTAATTCCCACTTCTTTAGGTTTGAAATGTGTCAGTGGGATATCAGTGGCATCATATCGGATTTCAGCAGTTTTATATACAAGAACACCGTTTCTAGCCCGTAAAACACCCTTTTCAATGGGCTCGGGGATACTAAATCGATTAGTAAGTCCAAAAATACCCTTCATTTTATCGGGGAGTGAAAACTTGAGAGTATTTAAAATATTTGTCGTGTGTTTTTTAATATTAAATAATGCTTCATCTGAGTACACAAGTCTTCCTTGGCAATTTGGGCATTGATCTGTGTTAACCGGAAATAATTTATTACAGTGGGTACAAATCTTTTGTAATTCCGTATGGATTTTGCAATTTGAACACATATTAAATATTGTCACTTTTCCGCATTTGGGACACTTTCTTCTACAAATATCAATCTTAACTTTTCCCAATTTTATGGCATTCTCAACTAATCGAGTGTTCCCGACTTTAGTGCTTAAAGGAAAGAGGGTATGAACCCCTTTCATACTTTTCCTTTGCGATTTTTCTGGACGTCCCATTCGTGTTCCCATATAATAGGGGGCTTTATTTTTTATTTTAATCTCGCTTAATTCACTAAAAAAGTCTTTAAACGTTCCGTTTTCTTTAAATTGTTTCGGTTCAAACTCAGTTAGATTGAATATCGCTATATATATGGTATTCATTGCCCGACTAAAGATTATTCGATCATTTTTTATACTATGAATAATAAAGGCCTTTTCTAGTATCTTTTTTACTTTTAGATTATGTTCCAAAACTATTTTGCTATTATCTTTTTGATATCCCTTTTGAAATGCATTTCGAAGGATTTTAAGTTCATCAATTGATAAATTTGCCCAAAAATCTGTGTATTTAGGATGAAGTGGAATATCATATTTTTTAGAAATCTTTAGAGCTTCTTCTGCAGTGGGGATAACATTAAAAGGATCTTTTATTATTCTATTGACTTTTTCCGCTACATTCTTTCCCCCATCTAATTTCTCTTCTAATTCAACCGCCCACCATTCTTCAACGTAGCCAGAGGGAATTAATTTTTGATTATTTTCGGCAAACTCTCCAAATCCGAATAAAATATCCCCTATAAATAAAATTCTTTCAATTTTAGGAAATATAGATTTAGCTTTTTCTACAGAATTTACTCTAATTACATTCTCATTCTTTAATTTCACAATTGGAGGTTCAATAGAAGATACAGGACATATACTCGTACTTTTACCCGGTCTTTCGGTTCTTAATTGTGTTCCGATAGCTACAAAACTATCCATTAAAGCCATAGTTGCAGGATGAAATCCTCCTGCTGCTAACCCCGTATTTCTTGATCGTCCGTAACGAATTCTGTGTCCTCCAATTCTTGAGGGATAACTAAAAACAGGCCTTCCAGCAATAATATCTGCAATATATTTAGAACTAGGTGCTACTTTCTTGGTATCTTCCTTTTCATCTTGTTCTTCTTTGATCTTTTTTTGTTCATCTACTCCCTTCTGTGCGATTTTCTTTATTTTTGCTAACCAATTCCATCCTTCTAAATCCATATTGTCCGCAATTTTAAGAAGTTTAGGGGATTTTAACAAAATACCATCATTTAATACAAGACATGCACCACCCCGAAGCTTATTGGTTTCTATACGGGGTAAATTCCTATATGCAGAGACTTCTTCATCTCGAGTCGAATCCCCATTGATTTCAACGGGTAAATGCTCAACGGCAAATTTAATTTCTTCATCTTTTGCAGGATATTGCAAATTGACAACTCTACTATATAATTGAACTTCCTCAACAAAACGATTAATTTCATCCTCCGTAGCTATATATTTGGGAATACCAGATCTTTCCCGTACGAAGTCAGCTATTAAAACGCAAAGGCCTGCTGTTGTTCCTCCAGCGGCTCTAATCGGTCCTGCAAAATAAATTGAGAGATAATTATGTCCTTCTTGATTTTTTCGAATTTTAATCTTTGAAATTCCCTCCAAAGGAGCACTAACCACGCCCATTGTTTTAATAGCAAGGCCCACCCGTATTGCCCGCTCGACTCTTCTCTCTAAATCCTTGATATTCCCGATTCTTTTCTCTAAAATATCTGATACCACCTTAAATACGATTTGATCTTCTGATAATCCTTCAATTTTCAATTTTCTGATTCTTTCAGCAACTCCTTCCGGACCTACTAATTTTTCTACTCTTCCTGCTAAATCACGTGCTTGAGGGCATTCTACATATAATTCAGGATCCAATCCTTTATCACGTGCTTCTCCAGCTATATCATAGCATTCGTCAACTTTATTTTGAATCGAATCAAAATAACGCTTCATTTCATCACTCATTTCAACCATTGATCTTTACCTCATCTACTTTTGTAAGATTTTTTCTTTAAAAAAATTCAAATTATATAATTATTTGAAATCTATCTAAATTAATTTCATTATTAATCCGTTATTTCTCTATTAATTAAGCCTTTTTGAACTTAATTTACTATAGATGCAATTATTTAATAAATTTAAAGACCCCATTTATTTATAAAAAAAAATTGAATATTGCATATAACCCCAACATTTAATTAGGGAACAATTGATAATATTATTTTTTCTTTAATAAGAAACAATAAATTACTTCATCAACAATTAAATAATAACATAAAGAATAGTAGAATTACCCTTGAAAACTAAACAAACTCCAATAAAAATAAAGAAAATTCTGGTTGATAAACTTCTTAATGCCCAAATTAATATATCTCCCCCGGCTTTACAAGTAATTATAGAAGCCAAAAATCCTATGGGTATATTAGAAAATATTTTAAAAGAAACAAGATTTCTTCCTTCTTTTAATTCAAATTTAACTATTGAGACACTTAGGAAGATTTCAAATAAAGAGATCAAATTCGCATTAAGAAGAGCGATAGATAGAGAAATAATAGAAGATATTCAGATTGATAATCAAGATGAAACAGAATCTAATAAGGTTAATGAAGAAGAGGGGAAAAAGCCATCGAAAGAAATTCACTCTAATTTAAACAATACCAATCCTGTCCAAAAAAAAAGAAAAATTAGTAAAAAGCCTCAAATTACACAAAATTCAAATTATGTTAATCAAAAAGTAGAGAACGCCACAAATCTCGAATCTAATATAGAAAATAAGGAAAGAAATGCACCCGACTATCGATCCAACAAAGAAGACTTTAAAAATAAAGAAATGAATAGTTTAAGCTCTGCTAAGTCCGAGTTTCATTTTAATCCCATCGCAAAAGAATATGAGGTCGAATATGAAATAAAGAAGGATCCAACAGGGAAATTATTTACTTCTGGAGGATATGATGATTTTTATGATGTAACAATTGATAAGTTTAAAAGATTAAAAAAACTGATGAAAAAGAGACCTGAAACCCATTCTTCAGTCAATATTAAAAATATTCAAAGATATAATGATAAAACGGAAGTTTCAACTATTGGCTTAGTTTTTGACCATAGAAGAACAAAAAACGGTCACTATTTTTTTGTTTTGGAGGATTTAACTGGGAAAATAAACGTATTAGTAAGAAAAGATAGCGAAAATCATGATTTAGTCAATCTTGCTGAAAAAACCATTGATGATCAAATGTTATTTGTAAGAGGTACATATAAACCAGGAACAGAAGGAAGAAAAGGGATAATCTTTGCTAATACAGTTTCTAAAATTGATATTCCTACCGAAAGAAACTTTAAAACCTCCCCCCTTCCCCTCTCAATCGCCTTAATTTCTGATGCACACATTGGAAGTAAAGAATTTAATGAGAGATTATGGAATAAATTTATTGAATTTTTAAAAGGTCAATGGGGTAATAAACAACAGAGAGAAATCGCCCAGCGAATCAAATATATAATAATTAATGGTGATTTAATTGATGGAATTGGGGTATATCCCTCTCAAAAGGAAGATCTTGTTATCTCCGATATCTATGATCAATACAAAAAAGCAAGAGAACTATTGGAAGCTATTCCAGAATATATAAAGATCTTTTATAGTGCTGGGAACCATGAACCCGTTCGAAATGCGGTTCCCCGCCCCGCAGTACCTAAAAAATATTGTCAAGATCTATTAGATATTGGAATAGAAAATTTAGGAAACCCCTGTGTTATCCAGACCCATAACGTAGATTCCTTAGTGTATCATGGAGATAGCTTGCTTGATCTTAATCTTACAGTTCCAGGATTAAAAAATGAAAATCCTGCAAAAACTATGAAGGAATTATTGATCTGTAGACACTTAGCACCTTTATTTGGAGGCGGAAGTAAAACACAGATAGCTCCAACTGAGCAAGATTGGATGGTAATTGATGATGTGCCTGAGATATTTCATACTGGCCATATGCATATAAATGGATATGACATTCATCGGGGAGTACATCTTATTAATTCTGGATGTTTTCAATCTCAGACCGAATTTATGAAAAGTCTCGGAATTCATCCCACACCAGGCGTTATCCAAATTATGGATTTAAATACTTTAAATCCACATACAATTAATTTGAATTCCCAATAGGTCCCGTTTTTACCATTAAAATAATTAATATTTAAAATTATAATCTTTTTTAATTTTTTAAAACTAAGAAAAATATATCAAGTACTAACATATAAAAAAATAAATTAATCATGAATCTGAAAATCCCCCAAAAAGATCCACAAGAACTTTGTCTGTATCTTTGGAAAATTATTGATTTACCAAAAATTTCCAAAAAAGAATTACTATATAATATTTCTTTTAAATTCTTCTTAATTTCCCCTACGAATGCTAAAAAATTAATTAATTTATCTCTAAAAAAAGGATACTTAAAGTTAAACCAAGATAAAACCATTTCCTTATCCCAAACTCTGGAAAATCAATTAAAATCATGGCAAAAAACTCGGAAAAGTAAAATCATAAAACAAAAAGAACTGAGAGAAAAGCAGATCTCTGAAATAAAGGAATATAATCAAACTGAGTCAACCGATTTTAGCACGATCTTAAACGCATTTTCAGATAAAGCAACACGGCATCGGATGGTGACCGTATCCGAAGAATCATTTACTATTATCAAACTGGATTTAGAGGAAGGTTCGATAGAGGCTGAAGTATCTGGATCGAAGGATAAGCCCTATATTATAAAAATAGATACAGATGAAATGATCTTGAAACACGATTGTCATGATTTTATAGCACGAAGAGCTCCGAATAAGAAATTTTGTAAACATTTAGTCAAATTCTTTTTTTTAATCAAAGAAAAAAACGAAGATTTAACTATTAATTTATTAAATAAAATCTCAGATTCGATAAATAAGTGGGAGTTTACTTCTTGATTTTAAAAACTTTTCAAATTATTTAGAAATATAAAAAAAATAAGAGGATTTATAGCTTTCTAAATACGTTTTGATTAATTCTTACTTTATTTTTCTGAATCAATATCGGTTTATAATTCAGTAAGGGCTTAATCTTTTTTACTTGACTTAAAATGGACTCTAACAAGCTCATATCAATATTCAAGTGAATCACTTTAGTTCGTCCATAATACCCCATTGATCTTTTTTTGGCAGTAATAATGCCTGCTAGGGTTAATTCATTAATATAATCGCTTATTCTGCGTCGAGAGAGTGTCCTGGTTCCAGGAACTTTATTTGCCAATTCTGCATGTACTTCATAAATATCCCCAGAAACTATAATCCTATTTTTACCAAATTTTGAGATTAAATAGACTGCCATCAAAACCAATTGAGCTTGTAAAGGCATTCCCTTGATGTAATCAACCTCCTTCTCTCTTTCCAATTCATCTTGAGCTTTATTTACATGACTCGTAGAGACCTTTTTATTCTGGCTCCTCTCGGCTATTTCTCCTGCCTTTCGAAGTAGTTGGAGGGCTTTTCTTGCATCTCCGTTTTCTTTGGCAGCTAACGCGGCGCATAAAGAAATAACCCCCTCTTTTAGAACTTCATCATAAAATGCTACAGAAGCTCTACTTTTTAAAATATCTCCAAGCTCATTTGCGTTATATACTTTAAAAACAATTTTTTCTTCTCCTAGACTCGACATTGCGCGGGGATCTAAGTTCTCCTTGAAATTTAATTTATTAGAAATGCCAATTAAGCATGTTCTGCAAGAGTCTAAACTCTCATTTAAACGTGTTAGATCGTATAGTACTTCATTACTGTCTTTTAATAAATCTATTTCATCTAATACTAAAAAACAAATTGAATTTTCAACTTTATAATCTAATAAACCTAATAATTTTTTAAAAATTACATCTTTGGGAAGTCCAGTTGGTGGAATTTTTTCTTCTCCAACGATTGTATTGTAGATATGGGCCAAAATCCTATACGGTGTTGAAACTATGCTACAATTGATATAAATCCACCATGGCTGCTCTTCTTTAGCGTACTCTGCAAGCTTTTGGGACACAAATCTTATAGTTGCGGTTTTTCCGGTACCAGTTCTTCCATAACAGAGAAAATTTGAAGGGGCATCTCCCCTCAATGAACATGCTGTTTTCCCCGCAATCTGCTCGATCTCCTCATCTCTATGTGGAAGATCCTCTGGAACATAAGAAGGTTCCAATGCATCACGATTTTTAAAAATCCGTGGACCATTTAAATAATTTTTATAAAATTCATCAATATTAAATATTCCATTACTTCTGTTAGTATTCTTCAACAATTATTAACTCCTCACTAAATGTTTCTCCAATGGAAATAGTTTCGTTTCCACTATATCAAAATAGATCACTTAAGTATTTAAAGTTACTTATTAAACATCTATTCGTCCAAAAAATGTTAAAAGTTTAATATGTAAACTTTCCAAACAATCTCATTAATACTTATCTATATTTTGTCGTCTAATTTAAAAATTTTTGTTAGTGAAACAATAAATTGTAACAATAGATAAATACTACTGAATTTTTTTTTAACGGAGTATTAAAATATATGCCTTGTTTATGCCCTCTTAATATGGAGCAATTGATATAATGAATCGAATAATCTTAACAATAAAAAAGCTATATCGGGCTCTACCAGGGAACATCTTTCATACCAATAATATAGGCTACAGTATTTGCTATTATACTAACCGCAGGGGTTAATATCATTAGAAAAATAAAGATATTCAAATCCGGAATATAGTATAAGGTGGGAAAAAAGACAACTGGTATGAAGGCAAATAAAATACTAAACACTGCAAAGTCTAATTGATCTACAATCCAAAAGGGGGCTCCAGATGCGATATTTAATCTCCTTTTCAGACAAGAACCGACAAGATCTCCAATAGCAGCACCATAACTACAAAATATAATCCTTATAATGAGAACCAAAATCCCAATTGGAAGAGGTCCTCCAATAAAGTAAAATCGATATATCTCAGGGTTAGTATAGAGCTTATATTGCCCTATACTAGCAGCAGTTTCAATAATTGGGCTTATAAAAGGCCATAATATGATGAAAATGAAAAAAACAGCGATTGAGATAGGGATTCCTAATAATAAAGGTCCAAGAATTAATCCTCTCCATGTTTTATGATCCCCAAATAACCGTCGTCCATCAATAAAATTTCTTCCCCCATCTATTGGCTTTCCACCCCCTAGAATGACCATCGCGGCATTTGAAATATAAGAAGGCATAATCAAAAAAAGAGAGAAGAGCAATGTCGCAACCCAATCTGCCCAAGAAAAAAGAACAGACATCAAGAGGAAATCAATAAAAAATAAGAAAGCAAACGTTATAGTTAAGAAATAGGCGATTTGGCGATGCTTTTGTTCAAATGAAGTTTTAGAATTCTTTAATGTCAAAAATATGAACCTCAACTATTTTGAAACTAAAATGAAAATAATATACCTTTTGTAATTATCATATCAATTTTAATTTTATCCATTTTGGGGTTTAGGAATTGAAGCCTCCCCGCCCTAAATAAAGGACGGGGATTCCTACGAGTCCGCTAAGCGTTGGCTGGTGGGCATATCTTAGGGCTGTGTATCGTAGCAAATCCCTTCCACTTGTGGAGAAAGGATTCCTCCTTCAAAGAGGGTTGATGCGA
>SDNL01000005.1 GCA_004524365.1 Promethearchaeota archaeon
AATAGTAGTCCAGTTAGTTGGGGTGTCACAAGGTGGACAACAATATGCTTTCCCACTTACTCCTTGTTGTACCAATTTACCAATATTGGGTATTTTATCTTCCGAAAGATATTTATCAAGAAGATACGGTATGGACTGGTCTATTCCAATCAATAATAATTTTCTTTTCATACTTATCACATTTTGAAAGAATTTAGTTCATTTTTAATTTTATTATTCTCTTTTTCATATTTTCTCCATTTTTTTATTTTTTTATCAAAGTATATTTAATTTCATAAAAATTATTTAATCTTAAAGTAGATAAAAGTATAAATAAAAGATGAATAAAAAGCAAAAGTATTTAGATTCCGAGCTTGATATTGAAACCCGTGTAGATTACCTTTTAAATAGACTTAACGTGGATGAAAAAGTAAGGCTTATTCGAGGAAAGGATTTTTGGACTACGGAAGCGATTGAAAGACTTAAAGTACCCAAGTTTGGAATGACAGATGGGCCATTGGGAGTGGCATATCATTCAAGTAATAAAGGAAAGACTACTAGATTTCCAGCAACAATCGCATTAGCTGCCACATGGAATAAGGAATTAGCTTTCAAGATGGGAAAAGCAATGGGAAAGGAAACAAAGCTTGTTGGTCGCCATCAAATTCTTGCACCAGGAGTTAATATAATCCGTTCTCCTTTGTGCGGTAGGAATTTTGAATATTTAAGTGAAGACCCGATTCTTTCTTCCGATTTAGGGGCAGAAATAATCAAGGGAATTCAATCAGAAGAAATTGCTTGTTGTGTTAAACATTATGTTACAAATAATTCTGAAACCAAAAGAATGAGTATCAGTACAGAAATTGATGAAAGGACGCTTCAGGAAATTTATATTAAAAATTTTGGTCGAATAATTAGAAAAGCAAATCCTTGGGGATTAATGGTCTGTTATAACCGAGTAAATGGAGTTTATGGAGCAGAAAATAAATATCTTTTGAAAGAGATATTAAGAGACCAGCTAGGGTTTACAGGTCATGTAGTTAGTGATTGGGGTGCGGCTCAAAGAACTTCAGGAGCCTCTGCTTGTATAAAAGCGGGCTTAAATCTTGAAATGCCAGGAAGTTTCATTTTAAGTAGGACTTATAGGAAAAAAAAGGTTAAAAAGGCATTAAATGAAGGAAAAATAAATGAAGATGATATTAATCATATAGTACGTCCACTATTGCGTACCTTTTTTCGAGTTGGATTGTTTGAGCAAGAAAATCCCAATCCTCAAGGAAATATTGATATTCCAGAACATCAACAAATAGCCCAACAAATTGCTGAAGAAGGTATGGTATTACTAAAAAATCAAAACAACTTTCTCCCACTTAATTTAGAAAAAATCAAGAAAATTGCTATACTTGGACCGAATGCTTCTAGGGTATTCGGAAAACCTTATTATGGAGGTAGTTCAGCAGTTAAACCTCCTTTTGAAATAACTCCATATAAAGGATTAAATCAATATATTTCTGGAAAAGCAGAAGTAGTTTCTAATCCTGAGGATGCTGATATTGTATTGCTTGTAGTAGGCTTAAATCACGGAGGGCATTTTCTTTTGAATTATCTTTTAAATAAAGAAGGTGATACTGAAGGAAAAGATCGTACATCCTATAAATTACCAGAAGAACAAGAGCAATTAATCCATGAAACATTAAAAAAAAATCCGAATACAATTGTTATTCTAATTGCAGGTAGTCCTATTGATGTTTCGGATTGGTATGATGATGTTCCAGCTCTTCTTAACGCTTGGTACCCTGGGATGATGGGGGGAAACGCTCTTGCTCGAGTCTTATTTGGCGAAGTTTCCCCATCGGGAAAATTGCCGCTTACATATCCAAAAAGTCTGGAAGATCATCCAGCCCATAAAAGTCCTCGAAGATTTCCAGGAAATTTAGACGAGCTAAAAATTTATTATGAAGAAGGAATATATGTTGGATATCGATATTTTGATAGAAATGAAATAGAACCATTCTTTCCCTTCGGCTTCGGGCTCTCATATACAGAATTTGAGATTTCAAGTATAAGAATAGATAAAAAAGACATTCACAATGAAGACCAATTTGAAGTATCTGTGGATGTTAAAAATATTGGGAAAAGAAATGGAGCAGAAGTAATCCAGATCTATATTCAAGATAATGAATCTTCCGTAGATCGACCACCTAGAGAATTACAAGCCTTCGAAAAATTGTTTCTAAATCCAGGGGAAAAAAAAACTGTTTCATTCCAATTAGATAAATCTTCTTTAGAATTTTATTCTGAAAAAGAACATAAATTTAAGGCAGAACCAGGAAAGTTTACAATCTGGGCAGGTACATCGTCAAGAGAGCTTCCATTATCAATTGACATTAATTATAAATCATAAACTAAATATTTTCATTTAATTTATTTTTATTTGAAGAATAGATATATTTTCAATGAATAGTTAGAAAATTCGATAATTTTTAAATTGGAAATAAAAATAATCGATAATTATTGAAGATAATAAATTAAAGATTGTGAATAATAATGAAACCAAAAGTATTTCTTACCAGCAATGTTTTTTCCCCTACTCAAATCGGATCTAATGAAAAGATAAGCGAAAAAATCAAAGACAAGATAACTATTTTATGGAATAAATTAAATTCTATAGCAGAATTAAAAGTTTTTGATGGCCGCTTTCCTACAGAAGAACAAATACAAAATATAATAAATGATTTTAATCCCAATTTTATTGGGTGTCATTTAAGTCATCCGATTACAAAGGAAATGTTAGAAAACGAAAACATATTCGCTGTTCTTACATCAACTGCAGGATACAATCATATAAAAAGATTAGAAGAGGATAATGTTCTCATAACTCATACTCCAGGAGTTCTCTATGAAACGGTTGCCGATTATACTATTGCACTTATTATGGCAAATTTGCGAAATTTAATTGATTTAAATCGTTATGTATGGGGAGGGAATTGGACTCCTGATGATAAGTGGGATTTAGACCAAAATTTATCATCAGTAATAAATAATAAAACAATCGGCATCGTCGGATTGGGAGAGATTGGAACAGAGCTAATGAAACGATTATATGTTTTAGGAGTAAATATTCAATATTATGATATTGAAAGATCTATAGAATTAGAAAAGCTACACCCTGGATTTGAATATCAGTCAGATTTAGGGTCTATATTCAAAGAATGCGATATTGTCAGTCTACATATACCCTTAAATAATTCCACAAGAAATCTTATTAATGCAGAATTATTGAAAAAAATGAAGAAGGGGGCACTATTAGTAAATACCGCACGGGGAGGTGTGGTTAATTTTGAAGATTTACTTAGATTGTTAGAAAAGAATGAAATAAATATTAATATCGCATTTGATGTATATCCTGAGGAGCCAATAGATCCCGAAATTCTAAATCGATTTAAACAGATTAAGAAAAAGAATCCCAATATGAGGATCATCTTAATGCCGCATAATGCGTCAGCAGATGCCGATACTCGGGGACAGATGGATATCTTATTTTTAGAAGATTTTATTAAAATGATAAATTCAGAACATATTTATGATATAGAAAAAGCCCACTTAATTCCAGAGCATCAAGAAGCCCTCAATAAAACAGAGTGGCGGATCTTTCAATATTGGAAGGAGAAAAAATAAGTTCTATTTCAAAATTTTTTTTATTCACAATTATTTTTTAAAGATAAAGAAATTCTAAGCAGAGGTTATTTCACAAATATGATTAGATCATTTATAGCGTTTGATTTGGAGAATAAAGAATCACTCCAAAACATACAAAACTTTCAAGATCGTTTAAAACAAAATCAATCAAGACTGAAGCCCATTAAACCAGAAAATATTCATATTACGGTAAAATTTCTGGGGGACATAAAAGAATCAATTATACCTCAAATATATCAAATATTGGAAAAGGAAATTAATGAAAAAATACTCCGAAAAGAAGAATATACATATAAAATAAAACATGTTGGAAATTTCCGAAATTATGGAATCATTTGGGTTGGTCTAGAAGGAAATATAGAATTAATGCAATCCATTAAAGATACAGTTGAAGAAAAGCTAAATGACCGTTTAAATATTAAAAAGGATAATCGCCGTAACTTTAAACCCCATATTACTATTGCACGATTAAAAAAGAAGCGAAGAGATTATAGCACATTTGAATCGTTCAAAAATATTTTTAAAGAAAATAGAAATAAAGAATTTGGAGAATTTAATATCCATAAAATCGTGCTGAAAAAGTCAGACTTAACTCCTAAGGGACCTATTTATTCTACGTATAATGGAGAAGAATTTATTTAATTCTTTTATCTATATATTTTTAAATATTATTTTTATCAGAAATAAATAGTTTTAATGGTTTATTTCTTTATCCTTAATTAAGTCATTATTAATTAAATCTTTTATGAGCTTTTGAGTTATATGAGAAAAATGAGGAATGAACATAAAAATAATCTTATAATATACATCCTTATTGCCTATGGGATTACTTGGGCTATTCTTTTCCCTCTCATTTTCTTTTATTCTGCCATTAATTTCTATGCAAGAGAAATTTGGCATTCTTTTGGAGCAATAGGCCCTACTCTCGCGGCGATTTTGATTCTGAGTAGAAAAAATGAGCAAAAACATCTCAAGTGGCTAAAAAAAGGGCTTATTAATATACCCCAATTAAAATTAATAATATTTGCCTTCATTCCATTAATTTTTTTCGGTTTAAGTCTTCTAATTGAAATAATCTTAGGAATTTCTGTTTTATTAGATGTTCTTAATGAAAATAATATAACTAATATTGTCTCTCTTTTCTTTTTATTCCTACCAAGCATTAGTTATGGATTTTTTGAAGAGATTGGTTGGCGAGGTTATTTTTTACCCAAGTTACAAAAGGATTATAACGCTTTAAAATCCACAGTTATTCTTACGATTATTTGGTATTTTTGGCATATTCCTATGTTTTTTTATAGATTTGATCTTTTTTTTGCTATATTTTTCATGTTCCCTTTGATATTAAGTGGATCCATCGTATTTACATTTTTGTTTAATCAATCGAAGGGGAGTATTCTCATGGTTATTATTTTACATATAGGTTATGATATTGTAAGTTCAAGCGGGCTTTCAATCTTAGCGATTATCTTAATTAGTGCATTTTTTATTATGATGGACATTAGAGCAATCAAGATATATGGAGTTGAATCGTTATCACAAGAGGAGAAAATAGTTATTTAATTCCTTTCATTTTTATATATGCTAAATAATAACTGTTGAGGATATTATAATTCTCTAAAAAAAATATTATAAGAATATATTTTAATAAATTTGATTTATTATGAATAATAATAACGCAGAAGAACTACCAAACAACCCAATCGAAGCGCAGGGAATGCTAATCAAAGCATTTTATAAAAAGTTCGGAAAAGAAGCATTACCAATCATTAGAGATATGTGTGGGCGACAAGGACGTGCTCTGGGATTAAAAATTAAAAATAAAGTGCCAAATACAAAATTATCTACAGTAGCAAAGGCATTTTCGGATAGCTATGATCCTAATGATATTGATGTGATAACCATTTCTGACGAAACTTTTCGAATTCAAGGTACCAAATGTCCTTTCGGGTTGGAAGGAACCTCGAGGGAATTATGTGAAGCTGTAATGGAAATCGACCATGAATATTTTCGTACAGCAGTCAATGAAAAGATTACTTTAAAAATCAAGCGGACTCTTGCGGCGGGAGACTCGCGCTGCGATGCAATTTATGAATTAAAAAGGGAGAAATAAGATTATTTTCAAGAGGATATTTTATTGAATATTAAAGCCGTTATTTGGGATTTAGATGGGACATTAATTCATTTTAAGATCGATTTTCTTCGGGCTCGGAGGGAAGCGATAAAAATATTAAGGAATCATGGTATCCCCCGAGATGAATTAACGGTACGGAATAGTATATTAGAAAATATCAAACACGCGGTTGAATTATTTAAGGATAAAGGAAAATTATCCAACGAAATTGAATCAATACTTTCAGAGATAAATAAAAGAGTCAGCGAAATTGAATATGAAGCCGCTTTAGAAGCAACACGGATTGATAAAATAGAAGATGTATTACAATTTCTAGAAAAGAAAGAATTGAAGCAAGCAATATATACTTTCAATATGCATAGAAATGCCGAAACTTCCCTAAAACAAATTGACTTGCTTAATTATTTCGAAGTAATTGTAGGGAGAGATGATGTAGAAAATCCAAAACCTCACAAAGAGCATCTTTTAACCATCTGCCGAGAAATCGGTGTTTCTCCTGAGGAAATAATAGTTATCGGCGATACATATCGAGATATTCAAGGGGCTAAAAATGTGGGGGCGAAATCTATAGCAATTAGGACAAAAAGTTCCAGTTTTGCTAATGAAGAAATATTTAATAGTGCTGATATCATTATATCACAAGAAGAGATTTCAAATAACTTAATACTTGCGATCAAAAATTTATTAGATACCCAAATTTAAGATGTAATATTGCGTCGGAAAAAAAATAGAGAACAATCTGATTAATTTAAAAAGAGATCAAAAGATTATTATTATAAAAACTTTTTATACTACATAATTATTAAATTAATTAAAATTAAGAATATTCTAGTGTAAATGTTCAAAGTTAAATATAATTTAGATGTATTGAAGCCACACCAACCTAGTAGTGATCTTGTTGCCCGAGCACTAATGGAAATTGAAGGTGTAAAAAAAGTTCGAGTTAGTGTCGATGAACTTGACCAAAAGACAGCTTCTCTGCACATTCGATTAGAAGGTGAGGATATAGACATCGATATGGTCTCCATTAAACTCGACGAACTTAATTGTGCCCTCCATAGCGTCGATGAAGTTGTAATTGAACGAATCAAGTAAGATGGAGAATTCCTTGAGAAATTTCCCTTTCACAAGTATGTCCGAAAGTTAATATTTTAATATGATTAAAATAGAAATAAATATATACACCAAATATATAAAAGTGGATATTAAAAATGTCTGGACCTAAAATAAAGGAAGTGCTGCAAGAAAAAGGTTCCATATCCGATGAGTTAGATTTTGCACTTGTGAATTTCCTAATTAAAAATCGTGGGATAGGTTTTACACCTTGCAAGCCTCAATTGGTTAAGCTGGAAGACGGTCGCGAAGCGATTAAGGTTAGCATCGATAATACTTTTGTGAATAAGGAGAATCAATTAATGGGCTTAGGAATTGTGGGAAAAATATATGTAGACCCCGAGACCTTGAATATCTTATATGCTACCTCCAAGGAAGAAATTGAGGAAAATATAAAGAAGCTCGAGGATCGTGGTTTTGAACCACAGCCCCGTCCAAAAGGAAAGTACTAAAGAAAGCTTCAAGGGAAGATAAGAAGAGAAAATAAAAGGAATATTATTGAGTTTAGATTATTCAAGGAAAGGATCACATTTTTATCTATTTTCTTTATATACATAAAACCTTTATATACAGTTATTATTGAGAAAAAACAAATGAATCAAACACAAGATATTAAAGATACTATTCGAAACTATCTTTTAGATGAAGAAATCCTTAGAAAACGGATTAAAAGTGAAAATGTTGAATTTGGATTTCAATTTGTCTTTCCCCCGGGAGAGCATAAACGCGTTCAATCGATGAATGTATTCCAACCTAAGAATAAAGATCTTCTCATCATTTCCATTGGTACCCAAGTAAGCCCTCCTCATATAGAAGCTTTAGAACAACAGGGACTTCAAATGGCCTTTTTTAAAGAATTAAGGAAAACTCTTCATCTTAAAAATATGTTTTTCTTTCTTGACCCCCAGAAATATAGGTATGAAATTAGCGAACAAGTATTTCTTGATGATGAGCATCTTTCCAAGAATGATTTTTATCGGCTCGTTCGAAATGTTTTTAATATTCAAGCCTATAGTAATTTACTGTTAATCGATTTTTGTTCAGGATCATTACAACCCGAAGATGTGGATGATTCGGGGGATTTTGATTCAAAATCAAATTTTTCACTCTATACATAATAAATATATGTTAGTTAATTATGTTTAAGAATTGGCTTAGAGCACTCGGAAAGTTGGATTATGTTCAAGGAAAGGAACGCCCCGATGTAGAATGCATTTTATGTGCGGTCAGAGATAATGATGATCGAGTAAGAATCTTAAAAATTTATCAAGATGACATCCTCTTTGTATGCCTCAATTTATATCCCTATAATCCAGGCCATTTACTCATTGTCCCCATTCGTCATGTGAAACGATATATCAATTTAACAAGAATCGAAGTCATGCGAATTTCGCGAGCGATCCAAGGACTCCAACACTTATTAGATGACCTCTATAATCCTAAGGGGTATAATATTGGTATGAATGAGGGAAGAATTGCAGGGGGCTCCATTGAACATCTTCATTTCCATCTCGTTCCCCGTTATGGAGAGGAATTAGGATATATAGACATTGTTGGAAAAACTAGAATAGTGGTAGAAAGCTTAGAATCGGTTAAGAAAAAATTAGCACATAGAATTGATACCTATTTAAATGAGGACTTCTTTTCAGAGTTTTAACTCGCTCTTTAATGATATTTCTATTTTACTCATTAAGGATTTTACCATCGAGATAATAAAAAAAAAGAAAAAAAATATAAAATTATTTGTGTCTTTTATCGAATGTTTGAGAAGCGTTATTAATACCAATCTGCAGCTGCCTTGCGTACATCAGCTTCAGTGATTCTCTTGCGTTTATCTTGTTCGGTTATCTTTATAGCAGCCTCAGTTGTTTCACCTGCGACATTCTCCAAATATTCTATTAATCGATCTAAAGCATCAGCAGCAACTAAATCTGCGCCTTGTCGCTTCATTAATCGTCTAATTGGTGCTTTGGCAATATAATCGGCCATATTTATTCATTCCTCCACTAATTTTTAAATTGTTTATATTTTATTTGTAGATAAAATTTGAAGTTTACTACTTTTGGAATAAACTTCCTTATTAATTATTACGCATTTCAAATATTTAAAGGTTATGGTTCGAAAGAAGATCTTTATGAATCTAAATTGATTTATTTCATAATTGAAAAAAGTTGTTAATAACTTAACAATCGACAAAAAATAAAATGAAACATAAATTTTTAAGTTCTTTTTTATCTTAACTAGTCGTTTTTTAGGAAAAAGTAGTAGGAAAAAAGTTAGGTTTAAAGAAAATTTTTATCAATAGATGGATATGAATGTCACGTTTGAACTTTTTGTCGATGCTCACCCATTCGAACTTTATTCTCGTGGTAAACGAGAGATTTCATAAGATACGTAGCCGATATTCCTGAGTAGGAAATACTCATTAAGACTAGATACATAAAAGTTCAATAACTATATTTTTTTAAGGAGTTTAATACAGCTGAAAGATTAAAAAAAGAAGAATTATTGTATAATATAAAAATATTTATAAAGCTTAAGTCTTATTTAAAAATGTGATTTCCACAAGAAAGAAAGTTCATTAATAACTTAAAACCGAAAATTACAAATTAATTAAAAAATATTAACTAAACAAAGAACAAAGTGAGATAGTCTCTGATCATAAATAATCAAATGAGAAAACTGCTAGACGAGGGGGAGATAGAAGAATTATTACGCGATCTGGGATTTACCAAAAATGATTCTAAAGTATTTCTTACGCTTGCGAAATATAAAGTCTTATCTCCAGCAGATATCGCAAAATTGAGCGATGTAGATCGCGCACGAGTATATGATTCCCTAAAGCGCCTCATGGAAAAGGGATATATCAGAAAAGAACCTGTAAAACGGGGGGCAAATTATAAGATAATCTCAATTAATAAAGTGTTTAAGAGCATTCGGAAAGGGTACAAAAAGAAAATAGATGATACTATCGTTTTAGAAAAATCGATTCCCGAGTTAGAAGTGCAAGAAGAAAACCCAGAGTCATCGGTTTGGGCGATTAGCACGAAAGGTAAGATTAGAAGTCGAATTAAACAACTTATTAACGAAGCAGAGCAGAAAGTTTTATTTATTATCACACCCGACCTATTGATGGAGGAACTGGGCGGACATGAATGGATCATGGATGAAATATGGGATAAGAAATTTGCAAATTCAGAGATTAAAATTGTAATTGCACTGAAATATTTTGATGCTTTGAAAGAAGATATTAAAAAGCTTTTGAATGTAGATGTTCAAATTCACGCAATTGAAGGCGAAAATGTGATCCCGTTCGGATTACTCATTACTGATAATGATTTCCTCCTAACAACTTTGGACCAGGTAAAGGAGGCTCCCGAATATACTTCTGGCATTTGGTTAGAAGATGGCTATGAGCGACAAATATTAGGCTATGAACATTTATTCAGACACTTTATCACTCAAGAATGTAAGCAAATTAAGCTTACTACAAAAACAAAACCTCCAGCGGCTTAATTAGCCAAACATAATATATTTTTTGAAAAGAATTAAATTTAAAAATTAGATATAAATATATAAATAAAACTACTCAAAAATCAAGGCGGTCAAAATTTCCTATCGTGGTAAAATTATACTCACCGGCGACCCACAGGTTGGAAAAACCTCCCTATTATCTAGGTATTGCGATGATAAATTCCCTGATAATTACAATCCCACCGTTGGTGCTAATTTTCTAATAAAGGAAGTGGATCTTACAGATATTATTAGTCAACTGGATTTAGATAATGAATTAAAACGAGAAGTTGGAAAAAAAGGATTTAAAATATATTTTTGGGATATTGGAGGGCAACACGATAAATTATTTCAAAATGAATATTATTTCCAAGACGCAGTGGGCGCCATAATTGTATTTGACCTTATAAATAAAGAATCATTTGACCATTTGGATTTTTGGATCGATAAAATAAAAAGCCTCACAGGAAATGACGTTCCTTTTATTATCGTGGGGAATAAAACAGACCTATCAGAAGAACGGAAAATTGCGTTAAATACTATCGAAGAAAAAGCTGAAAAACATGGAGTTGAGTATTTCGAAACGTCCGCAAAGAAAGATGAAAATGTTCGTAAGGCATTTGAATCCCTCGCGATTAAAGTGTTGAATAATCTTAAATAAAGATAAAAGGGAAAATTCTTATTAATCGCTTTATTTCTTTTTAATAATAGAAAATATGTGAAGTTACTACCTATATTATTCACCAATTTTAACATATGAATATCTTAGTAATTCCTATTAGCCCATTAGAGCAAGCTAAGTCACGATTACGGAGCGTCTTTTCTCAAGAAAAGATAAAGCTGCTCATCATCTCTATGGTGAAAGATCTCGGCGAAAAATTAGCACATTTAGATACTTTTGATTCTGTTATTGTGTATTGTGGAGATCATTCCATAGCAGAATTAGCAGAATCATATAATTTAATCGGATTAAAAGAAAAGAATCTGAACCACAAAAAGTCATTTGATAGGGTTATTGAGGAGGTAAACCAAATTGCTATTGATCAATTCAATGCGAAACAGACGATTTTTACTTTTTTGGATACAGTTCTTATTTCAGAACAGAATCTTAGGGATCTTTCACAATTGATTAAGGAATATCAATTAGTTATTTGTCCCTCGGTTCATTCGGCTGGGATTTCTGTGTTAGGGAGAAATCCTCCAGACATCGTGCCAACCTGCTTTTCTGATACCTCAATTCCTTCCTTTCTCGGTCAACTTAGAATGGCCCAGAAAGCTGACATTCAAAAGATTAAAATTTATGATTCCTTTAGAGCAGGATTCGATATTGATATTAAACGCGATTTGGCACTCGCTTATGAATATTTAAAGGCACTAAATTTAACAGATTCACATACATTCCAGTTTTTAGAACAGAATCTCACATTTTCCCTTAAAAAGAATCATAATAATAGAGAGCTTGATATTATTACCAATCGAAAATAAGATTATGAACCGTCTGTAATTAACTTCTAATTATAAAAAAAATAAGCTTAAAAGGAGAATGTTATAGCTATCTTGATCTCTTCATTAATGATTTGTTCGATAGTTTTCTGAAAGTTGTTCCTATCTCGCTTTAATTTCGCTAAATATTTTAGATAATCCTTATTTTTACTTTCCAGATCGTTATTAATGTGCTCTAATCTTTGAGTAAGGACCCCAATTTTATTCTTTACATCATTTAATTGATCATCTAAACCCTTTTTCTTGATCTTTTTCTTAATTTTCTGAATATTTTCTCGTAATTCCTTATAAGTTTCTAATTCATCATAGATTTCTCTTTCGTCAAAAATCTTATTAATCTGTTCTATAGACTTTTCTCGTTTGTCAGATTTTAAGTTTAGCTTTTTTTCCTCAAGAACATGGCGTAATTGGACTAGCAATCCTCGAAATTTGGTTAAATCTTGACCCTCTTTCATTAAGACTCGTAATGGGTTCTTAATAAAATCTCTTACATAATTTTCATTAATGTTTGTGAGATGAATATTCTCGCGTTCAACTTCAACTTTAAGTTTTCGTAGCGCCTTTTTAAAACCTAATTCACCATTGATCTTCATTTTTAACTTAAATGCTTGGTCCCGGAATTTCTTCTTTTTTTGAAATAATTTATCTTTTTCCAAGGTTAAGAGTTTTGATTTTTGTTCTTCTAGCTCTTTCTTTGTAGTTTCTTGTTCTTTTTCCAGTTTATCTAAATCTTCGCGTGCGTTTTCTATATTATTTCTTAAATTATAAAATTTCGATAGTTTATCTACTAATTCTTCAGCTTCTTTTACATCTGTATATTTCTTTAACGCAAATTTCTCCAAAACTGCTTGTTTTTTTCCTAATTTCCTTGTATGATAATTTAATTCTTTTATCTCAGGTTGTACTTTACTTTTGAATTTTGGCAGACTTTTTTTTGCTGCATCATTAATTTCAGTAAAAAGTCTTTTTAGGTCTTTTAATAAAGCCATAATCCCATCATATGTAATTTCATCCTCAGGAATTTCTATTTGATCGATTTCTTTCTTAATTTTATCAGTAAAGAATGTAAGAGATCTAAGGGGTTTTTTCTTAAGTTCGTCCTTAATATCAAGAAAATGGTTCATTGTTTTTCTTATATCAATCAATCCTTCTTGAATATCTTCTATTAATTTCTGGGCAGTTTTCTTCTTTTTATAGAAGATTTCATCAAGTTTCTCCAAATAATATTCCTCAAAATTTTCTAATTCAATCTCAACCATTTTCAATCAATTGTTCTTAAATTAACATTCTTTAATTAACTTTATCTCATAATTATCAGTTCTTACCGCCTTAATCCCGCCTCTACTCGTGTTCGATTCGTTTATTAATCGTTGCTCGCTGGAGAGCTGTTTCAATCTTCCTTTCATCAAACCCAACGGTTTCTATTATTCTCATAATCTTCATACGGCGTGATTTGCCACGAAGCTCTCTTTTTTCCATATACTGTTTGGCAAATTCTTCGATCCTTTCTTTATCATTCAATTCTTCATTACTGGCCGACATACACTATGGTAAAAATTTTGATCCATAAAAATTTTCTTACACTTGAAAGCAAGATTGCACTATAATATTAGTGTAATTTAAGAATAATTTTAAATTAAAAACCTTTTCGTCCGAAATTCTCAAATTTGATCGTTCAATTTTCTATCTCAATCACTTCATATTTAAATTTCCTACAAACTTATTTTTGGATTTAATAAAAATTATATTTTGTTTTTAATTTCCATAATCGTAAATTAGGTTTCATTTGAATAAAACTTAAATTATCAATAAATACATAAATTAAAAAAAAAACTAAAAAAAGAATACAATAAAATGTCTGATAAAGAACAGACCAACGGTAACCTTCGAATTGGCATATATGTTTGTAAGTGAGGCGTGAATATCGGTAGTGTCGTAGATTGCGAAGCAGTGAAGGATTTTGCGGAGCTCCAACCGAATGTAGTTGTTGCAAAAACAAATAAGTTTACTTGTAGTGATCCTGGTCAGCAAGTGATAAAAAATGATATTTTAGAGCTAGATCTTAACCGTGTAGTTGTTGCTGCCTGAACTCCTAAGATACATGAACCGACATACCGTGATGTACTTATGGAGTCTGGGTTGAGCCCCTATTATTTCCAGATGGTTAATATTCGAGAACAATGTTCATTTGTCCATTCGGATGATAAAGAAGCAGCTACAGAAAAGGCAAAGCGATTAGTTTTAGCGGGAATTAATAGAGCACGACAATTGGAAGCAGTTCCTCAAGAAGAAATCTCAATTGAGAGGTCAGTCCTTATTGTGGGTGCTGGAATTGCTGGAATGAATGCTGCGCTTGATCTTGCTAATCAAGGGATAAATGTACACCTAGTAGAAAAAGAACCTACTATCGGCGGAAAGATGGCTCAATTAGACCGAATCTTTCCTACAGACGATTGTGGAATCTGAGTCTTGGCACCTATCATGGTAAATACATCAAAACACCCGAATATCAACCTTCTAACTTATAGCGAAGTAGTAGAATTTAGCGGGATTACAGGGAATTATAAAGTAAAAGTAAAAAAGAATCCTCGCTATGTAAATGAAGATAATTGTACGGGGTGTGGACTTTGTACTACAAAATGTCCTATGAATATGCCAAATGAATTTGATCGTGGTATTGGGGAACGGAGTGCAATATATATTCCTTTTCCACAAGCTGTCCCAAAATTAGCATTAATCGATCGAGAAGCATGTATCGAATGTAAGAGTTGCGAGCGAAATTGTCCCGCAGAAGCAATAGATTTCGAACAAGAACCTGAATATGTGGATTTAACTGTAGGGTCGGTCATTATCGCTACGGGTTGGGATGAGTATCCAATTTGGAAAACTAATGAATATAAATACGGGATTTATCCCGATGTAATTACACAAATCGAATTAGAACGTATGCTTAGCCCCATAGGTCCAACGGACGGTCATGTATACCGAGTTTCTGATGGTAAACAACCAAAACGATTAGCAATGATCCAATGTGTTGGTTCCCGATCCCTTCGAGGAAATCAATACTGCTCGGGAGTATGTTGTAGTGTAGCATTAAAAAATGCGCAACTGTTAAAGCAAGAATATCCCGATATGGAAATTGTAATATTTTATATTGATATCAGAACCACAGATAAAGGGAACGAGGAGTATTATCGAAAGATCAGAGAAACTAATATTGGATTCATAAAAGGAAAACCAGGAGACATTAAATTAAACGAAGATGGAACAATGCGTCTCTTTTATGATAACTCGTTATCGGATCAAGTGACTCATTTAGACGTTGATATGGTTGTATTATCCACGGGTATCATTCCATCACAAGGTACGCAAGAGATCGTTGATACCATAGGATTAGAAAAAGGACCTGCTGACTTTTTGTCAGAGATACATGGGTGTTTAAAACCTCAAGAGACTAAAGATATGGGGATCTACATTTGTGGTTGCGCTGCTGGTCCTAAAAATATTCCCTATTCAGTATCTTCGGCATTAGCCGCAGCAAGTAAAGCATCAACATTATTATCTAATGATACAATCAGCCAAGAATTAATCATTGCAGAAGTAGATAAAGATCTCTGTATGGGATGTCATAGATGTGAGAAATCATGTCCTTTCAATTCAATAAAAGTTGGAGATGAAGATATCGCCGTAGTTGATGAGTTAAAATGCAAGGGATGTGGTATATGCGCGAGTGTGTGTCCAGCAAGAGCTATTGAAGTGAAATATTATCGAGATACACAGTTTGAGGAGGAATTAAAAGGTATTGGAATGTTAGAATCTCCTCCTATAGAATCTGTAGCAAAAGAACAACAACCAGTAGGTGATTAAACTGTCTAAACAAACCACATCAAGAAGAATTGTTGCATTTGCCTGTTGGAAATGAGGATATGCTGCCGCCGATTTAACCGGCACAACGAGGAAAACCTATTCTACAGATGTCCACCTCATTCGGGTGAGATGTACAGGACGAGTAGGAATTCATTTAATAATGCAGAGTTTTCTAAATGGTGCGGATGGCGTTGCAATCATTTCTTGAAAAGAAGGAGAATGCGAATTTGAACGGGGTAATTTAGTGGCCTATGACCACGTGCAAATGTTAAGCAAGATTTTTGAGCATTTAAACATCGAAAAGGAACGAGTTCAACAATATTTCTGTTCCGCTGCGGATGTAGAGAAATATATAACCTCAGTAAATGATATAGTAAAAAAAATACACAAATTGCCTCCCTTACCAAAAAAAACCGATTAGAATGATCTCTTCGAATAAATAATAGTCGAAGAAGGACTACCTTGCGAAGGTTATTCGGTTAAAAATGTTTTTACAATAAATATAACTGTAGTAATTAAGTTCTAAGTTTTTAAAACTAATGGAAGTAATAATGAATATGACCAAGAAAGGAGATATTAACTGGATAGATCTTAAGAATGTTGCAAACACTTTAGATTCCTATAGAGTTCGGAATTTTATTGATTCAAAAGGCGATATTCTTGAAACAGAGGTATATAACGAAACTGAATATGATAAGATTTTATTTCAAATGATAGACCAAGAGATACTAAAATATAGTCTTTTAAATTATTTATCACAAAAAGAAGTAAACAATCTCAGCTTCATTCAAGAATTCTCCAGTGAAAAACAGATTGAATTAAAAAAAACCTTAAGCTTGTTAAAGTTATTAGAAGCTGAGGGGTTAATTAGCTTGGAATATGTTTACAAAGAAAGCGAAGATAAAAAGGAATTTAAAGATCTCAATATAATCGTAGAAAATAAGGATATTTCCAATTTTAAGCCGATATATGAGCCAGTACAGTTAGTTTTTGATGAAGAAATATGTTCAGGATGCGGTTTATGTTCGGGGATATGTCCTATGGATTGTATTACTATAGAAAATGGTCATGGTAATGTTGATGATGATAAATGCATCCGATGCGGACTCTGTTATTTCGTTTGTCCGCGGACGTATTTGCCAACTGATATTCTCGATATATATCAAGAAAATGGTTCTGTAATTAAGAATTTCGGGAATATAGGTTTTTTCTTGGATGCCTATGCCGCTCGTACAAAAGTAGATGAAATACGTGAAAAATGCCAAGATGGTGGAGTGACTTCAACTTGTTTACATTATCTTTTTAGTAATGATTTGATTGATTATGCAATTGGGGCTAAAATGGGTGATGAACCTTGGAAACCGGAGCCAACTATTATTGAAAATAAGAACCAGATTCTTGAAACCGCAGGAACCAAGTATGTAAATAACCCCAATTTGAGCCTCTTAAATAATGGGGAGTTAAAAAATAAAAAAATTGCTGTCACTGGGGTACCGTGCCAGATGCAAGCACTCTTAAAAAACAAAATCTATGATATCGGTATTCCTTCCTTAAATGCGGTCGAATATAGAATTGGGATTTTCTGTATGGAATCTTTTGGTTACAATGAAGGTTTTTTAAAAATTTGCGAGAAATTGGAAGTAGATGTGAATGATGTCCAGAAAACCGATATTAACAAGGGTAAATTTTTCATTTATACTAAGGATGGGCAAGAGTTAGCGGCCCCTATTAAAGAAGTAACAAGCTTAGCACGAGAAGATTGCGAAGTTTGCTTTGATCTAACCTCTGAATCTGCCGATATTTCCATTGGGTCTATTGGTGCTCCTTCAGGTTGGAATTGTGTACTGATACGAACTGAAAAGGGAAAGGAATTATTTAATGCTCTGCTCGAAAATGATTTAATCGAGTCAAAATCGATTTCAGAAGTTAAACCCGGTTTGGGTTTACTCAAGAAAATTGCTGGCGGTAAAAGAAAGAAAAGTCAAAAGCATATTGACACCAAGCGGGAGGAACATAAAATATACCCTCGTTATTAGCCCATCTTTTTATGAAGACAGGTTTCCTCCTTTATAACTTTATTATTACTTTTACTACGATCACTCCGAAAAATTCATATTTGCTTCTTTTTTTGCCTTCTAATCCCTTTAGAGACTAACAAATAGAAAAATTAAAAAAAGGAATCAAAATGCTATTTATTTTTTTAACCTAGGATAGAAAGATGATGTATCAAGGTTCACATTGAAATGGAACCTTTACGAAAATCAGTTTTTCCTATAATTGAATTGATCAATACGGGATGCCCTTTTTTATTTAGATTTTTGGCTTCTTGCAAAACGCTATCTATATTATCAGCATTGTCCAATAGTAAGCCCTTGGCGCCACATCCTTCTGCTATTACATGATAATCATTATATCTTAAAACAGTTGCCACATCATCATTCAAATATTCTACTTGATCTCTTGTTATTTGAGTCCAACCGGCATCATTTCCCACAACTGCGATAACGGGAAGATTATGTCTCACGAAAGTATCAAATTCGATGATACTATACCCTGCTGCGCCATCTCCGTATAAAAGCCAGACCTCTGAATCGGGATCGCTTAATTTTGCTGCGATTGCAAATCCTGCTCCTACTCCTAAAGTTCCATAAGGTCCAGGATCTAACCAAGATAGGGGATCTTTGGGTTTAACAAGGTAAGAGGCTGTAGCAACAAAATCTCCTCCATCACCAATTATTATACTTTTTTCATTCAAGTTAGCGTTTATTCTTTCACACAAAGTAAGGGGATTAATATAATCTGTGGATACTTTAGTAAATTCTTTTATTTCTTCTTCTCTTTTTTCATTTAACTTTCTCAACTGCTCATTCCATTCGTTCCAATTAGAAATTATACCATCCTCAACTATTTTAGAAAGTTCAATTAAATAGGTGGAGGGGTCTGATTGGATTCCCATATCTGGTTTTTTATTTTTCTTTATCGTTTCTGTGCTTCGATTGATTTTAATCAATTTAGCTGTTTTTTTAAGGCCTCTCCCATAATTCAACCTAAAATCTAATGGAATTCCTGCTAAGATAATAAGATCAGCATTTCTGAGAGCATATGATCTTTTATGTCTGAAATATATAGAATGATTAGCTCCTAATAATCCCCGAGCCATTCCACTTAAAAATGTGGGAATTCCCATTTTTTCAACTGCTATCGACAATTGATTTACAAATTCTACTCGTTTCATTACTTGATTTCCTAAAAGTAAAACTGGTTTCTTACATTGATAAAGGGCTTCTTTAACTTCATCAAGGTGCTTATCATCAATCTGAAAAGGGGTAATCCCTTCTAAAAAAGAGATCTCTTCACTTTTTGGTGAACATGCAAACAACTTATCAACATGTCTCCGTAAATACCATTTGATTACTTTATCAACTAGTCCTTCTGGTTTTGAAATACCTGATTTTTCTCCATACCATTCTCTCACCAATGGCTCATCATAAATTAAATCTATTGGACATTCAATAAATACTGGTCCAGGTATGCCAGATTTTGCTACATCAAATGCTTCTTCCATTATCGGAATGAGATCGCAGTCTTGTTCGATTGTAGCAGACCACTTAACTAAAGTATTAAATAATTGTATTTGTTCAATATCTTGAAGTGCCCCTTTTCCTTTAAGTACAGTAGCGACTGCTCCGCCTATAAGAATTAATGGTGATTGTGCCATCTGTGCATTCTTAATAGCAGTAACAGAATTTGTTACACCCGGTCCTGCAGTTACTACAGCAACCCCCGGTTTACCAGTCAATCTTGCAGTAGCATCGGCAGCAAAGACTGCCGTGGGCTCTTGCCTAACGTCGATTACCTTTAACCCTTGATTTTTAGCACCTACTAAAATAGGAGCGATATGACCTCCACATAATGTAAAAATATATTCAACTCCCTGTTTTTTAATCACTTCTGCTAATAATTCTCCTCCATTCATCTTTCATCCCTCTTTAAAATGTGCTCCTCTAGAATAAAGCAAACGAATGTCCCTTCGCAAACTAATAAATTATCTCTTCTTACTTCTACTTTCACAATATTTTTTTTTCCTTTTTTCTCTATTACTTTTCCCTCTGCTAATAAACTTTCTTCTTTTCGTACAGGTTTTAGAAATTTGATTTCTGCTGAGCCTAATACCACGTTTGGATGATTGACAGCCAACATTGCGGCATAATCTGCTAAACTAAAGATAAAACCACCATGGATCAATCCAGTATCATCTGTTATCATTCTCTCATTTGTGTTAAGTCTTATCTTGCTGTAATCTTCTTCTAATAATAATGGTTTTCCACTCCATTCAACATCAATCTTATTATGGGTTCTTTGCTTAATTCATTTCACCCCTTAATTAAAAATATATAATTCATGAGGAAGATAAAGTGAATATAAAATTTAAAAACTCGGCTAATATTTTCAAAATGAATCATCAAAATATTAATCTTATATTTTTCCAATATCTGTTGGAATGGTGTAATGATAAGAACTGAAAAGGGAAAGGAACTGTTTAAAGAAATTCTTGAAAATGACTTGAACGAATCTAAAGCGATCTCTGAAGTTAAACTGAGACTTATAATGCTCAAAAAAATAGTAAAGGGTAAACAAAAAGGACGTCAGAAATATATCGATAAAAAATGTGAAGAAAAAAAGCAATTTCCTAAATATTGAAACCTTTTTTGCATTAATGACATAATTTTCATTCCCTTATTTTTTATTCTATTAATTTTCTTATTTTTCTTTTAAGAATAAACTCCAATTTCCCATAGATTGATTAGAAATAGAAAAATTAATTAAAAAAGACCAATTAATTTAATCAAAGTAAGTCAAAGGTAGATTATTATTTCGCAACCGTTACGACCACAAAACTTCAAGGAACAAGTATATTTTACCCAATTCAGGAAAAGTATCGATGGGAATAATACCCTTGAATATGGGTTAACAAATATTAAAGGTATCGGGCAGAGATTTGCTCAAGCAGTCGTGAAAGCAGCAAATATGGACCCAAATTCACGAATTGGGGCTCTTTCCGAAAAAGAGATCGAATTACTCGAAGAAATTATCACTAATCCTATTGACCATGGAATTCCAAGCTGGATGGTAAATAGGAAAAAGGATCTAAGGACTGGCAAGGATAGACATATTCTAGGGAACGAATTGGAGATTACTGTTAAGCGAGACATTGATAGAATGAAACGCATTAAAAGTTATAAAGGAATTCGACATCAACTGGGTTTGAAGGTTCGTGGACAGCGAACAAAAAGTACGGGAAGACATGGATTAGTTATCGGTGTCCAACGTAAAAAGATTCGCCAGCAAATGGAGAAGAAGGCCAAGAAAAAGAAGAAAAAGGAGGAGAGTTAAGAATGGGAGATCCACGACGATTAAAGAAGAAGTTTAAGAAACCCCGACATCCTTATCAAAAGGATCGTATTATGGAAGAGTTGGAGTTCATTGGAAAATATGGATTACGCAATAAACGAGAATTCTGGAAAATGCGTTCAACATTAGGACGATGGCGAGAAATTGCTCGGCAATCCCGAACATTACCAGAAGATCGAGCAAAAGAGGTTCAGCAAACCTTAATTCAAAAGTTAATAAGGTTGGGTATTCTAGAAAATGATGCTACATTTGATGATGTACTTAATCTAACTGTGGAAGATATATTAAGGAGACGCCTTCAAACACAAGTGCATGAAAGAGGTCTCTCTAAAACCATATATCACGCACGTCAATTAATAAATCATAAGCATATCCAAGTGGGAAACAAACGAATTGCCGCACCATCTTATCTGGTAAAACGCGAAGAGGAAGAATTAATCTCGTTTGCCCCGACAAGTCCTTTTAGCACAAAATAGAAAAATAAACATCTAATTTATTAATAAATTCAAATAAAAAATATTATCATTATACATTCAAGGTGGAAAATATGCGTGGAAAAGAAGCAATTGTTCACATTTATGCCTCATATAATAACACGCTTGTAACTGCTACAGATATCTCAGGTGCCGAAACCTTTTGTAGTTGTTCTGGTGGGATGATCGTAAAGCAAGATCGGAACGAGTCCTCACCTCAAACAGCGATGAAATGCGGGTTTCGAATTGCAAGCGAATTAAAGGATATAGGAATATCCAATATTCATATTAAAGTTCGAGCCCCTGGAGGAAATAAGTCTCAAACACCCGGTCCAGGAGCTCAAGCGTGTATCAGAGCTTTGGCACGCTCTGGGTTAAATATCGGAAGAATTGAAGAAGTTACACCTCGAAGCCATGATCACTGCCGAAGAAAAGGCGGTCATCGTGGACGCAGAGTCTAAATTCATTTTTTTATTTTATACTTTTATAAAAAAAGTAATAATTAAAATTGTTTTAGGTTTTAATTCGTTAAGATGTAGAGATACTGACGAATTTGAACTATGCATTAATAATATTACAAAGTTTCTTTAAGCACATTCTTGGCCTAAAATAGTTACAATTTGCTTTTTTTCTTTAAGAGATAATTCTTTCGAAGTTTTCCCGTGATTATGATATATATCAATAGGATCATTCTCAAACAACGATAAAAGAAGAATCAAAGCATTTTTAATCCGTGTTTTCTCATGAGTTTGTTCTAAATGACGCATTAAAAAAATTACCATCTGATTTTTCCATATTTCAATATCTTTTTCAGAAAAATCTTGATAATGGCTACTTTTGTAAAAGTTCAAAATCATATCATAATAATCGAAATTATCCTCTTGACTGCACATATACATTTTTCCCCTCATCATACCTATAAAGATAGATGATTGATTTATTAAAAAATAAAATGGGGTCCAATTTTTATTATACAAAATAAATATTCTAAAAGCATAAAGTTCTTATTTTTGAATATGTTTAAATACAATAAGAAAGAGGATAAAATGCAGAATATTTTTTGAGCAATTATGCACTCAAGGATATGCATTTAGGAGAGGTTATTAGAAATATAAATAGGTGTTTAAGAAATGAATTTAATTCGTGATTTATGGATAGTAAATGATGCGGGGGTTGTACTCTTTAGTCGAGTTTATGATGAAAAGATCGATGCTCAGCTTTTTGGGAGTTTCCTAAGTGCAGTAAATGCATTTGCCGAAGAATTAGATCACGGAGGGCTGAATAGTTTTAGCATGGAAAAGAAAAAAATTACTATGTTTAAGGAGCATAATTGCTTAATTATCGCAAGTTCCTCGCCAAAATATAGTAAAAAAGAAGTAAGCAAAGAATTAAAAGCTATAGCAAACAAATTTTTTGAAACATTCCCCCCGAAAATGATTGAAAAGTGGGATGGAGATGTAAGGGTTTTCAATGAGTTCGAAGAACAAATAAAACCCCATTTAGACGAATTTCTTTTGTTGTTATAATCGAATTAATAATTAAGTTGCTTAATTGTCCAATATAATAGTAAATAAAAATGGAAGGAATTTGCTACGATACACAGCCCTAAGATATGTTCACCAGCCAACGCTTAGCGGACTCGAAGGAATCCCCATCCTTTATTTAGGGCGGGGAGGCTTCAATTCACAACATCCTTCACAAGAAAAAGCATAAACTTTAATATTGTCGATTCTTTCCAAGTTGCTTAATCTTAGTATAATCTCCTCCACTTGAAATTCACAATCAATTGATGTAAAGATTCCAAAATAACAATTGGAATGACTCGTGCAAAATCCAGTAGAAGATATGATATTAAAACCTTCTTCTTTAATAAGTATAAGTGCATTTGTTAATAATTGAGGAACAATTTTTTGTGCTTGGATCTCGAAGAGATGGACGGTATTCTCTTGAATAGGATAAAGAGAAAAATGTATATGGTTATCATCTGATTTTTTTTCTATTGATGACACCAGGAAAAAGTACTCATAGGCTTCCAGTTTTATTTGTTCATAAATATTAGTAGGGAGGTTCCATTCTTTTATATCCTTTCTACGGTATACATTCGCGTGAAATCTTGAAGCAATATCTGCCATATTTTTAACCCAAAAAAAAGCTTATTATAATTTTGTATAATAATTTATGTTTTTTTATTTTTATTATAATATTGTATAATAATCTCTGTTGGAATTAAGAATAAAAATATATTAGTAATTGATTTATATTATATAAGGATAGAATTAAGAAAGAAAAGAAAAACCAATATTAGAAAAGAGGATAAAAATGAGTCAAGAGGATAAAGATACTTCAATACTTAAAGAGATAAAAGAGCTTTTCGATTTTCTCATCAATGATAAACCAACGCCAGATGATGAAATAGAGGCAAAAGAAGTATTATTAGAGAAGTTTCAAAAATTAAAAGATTTAAAATCTCGTCCAGCACAAGAGAAACTAATTAATAGCATTATAAAGGAGTTAGAAGATTGGGATACATTGGAACATTGGTTCTTCGAAACAGATCTACCAGAGGAGATCAAGGAATTCATTGATGAAATAGAAGGAAAAGAAGAAAAATCCTTAGAGAAAGATTCAATCACAGAGGAAGAAGAAAGAAAAAAAGATTCAGAAGCAAGCTCGCCCGAATTAGATATATCTAAAATAATTTCAGAAGTTACCAACCAATTCAAGGGAGAGATAGGAAATCTAGAAAAGAAAATAGAGAGTTTAACAAAAAAATTAAAAGAAAAGGACGAAAAACTCGGGGAAGTTAAAAAAGAGATTCAAAAGAAAAAAGAAAAACCCAAGTCTGAACCCGAACCTAAAAAGAAATCCAGATTACCTCCCATTAAAATTGAGCTTCCTCCCTCTTCCAGAAAAAGTCAAAAAACTGAGAAGAAGGTAAAAAAAATAGAAGAGGAAAAAGAGGAAGAACCTATAAATGAAGAAAAATTAATGGAAAAAATAATTGAAGAAAGAAAAGCTTTACTCGAAAAAAGTGTTCCAAAAAAACCAAGTAAAGAGCAAGACTTAACTCCAATACCTAATGAAGCAGAACCGGAAGATGAACAAAACGATCTTGATAAAGCAGAAATCCCTCCAGTTGAAGAATTTGAATATGAGGGTTTTAATGATTTTGTGGAATCTGTTGAATCAAATGCTAGCGAACCCAAAAAACCATCCGAAGAGCCACCTGCACCTCCTGAAACAAAAGAAATACCGGAACCTAAAAAACCATCCGAAGCACCGCCTGCACCTCCTGAAACAAAAGAAATACCGGAATCTAAAAAACGATCCGAAGAGCCACCTGCACCTCCTGAAACAAAAGAAATACCGGAACCTAAAAAACGATCCGAAGAGCCACCTGCACCTCCTGAAACAAAAGAAATACCGGAACCTAAAAAACCATCCGAAGCACCGCCTGCACCTCCTGAAACAAAAGAAATACCGGAACCTAAAAAACCATCTGAAGCTGCATCTACACCTCCAGGAATGGAAGAGATACCAAAGCCTGATGAATTAGTTAATGATACCAAAGTATCAGTAAGTGAAGGGGAAGAGAAACCAGAAAAACCCTCTACCACTCCATCAATCGAATCAACCCCTCTTGAACCAGAACAAGATAATGATATAAGTGAAGAGAAAGAACCTTCTGATATCTCGGCTCCAGAACCTCAAGCCACATCAGTAGAAGTATCTGTGGAAGAATCATCAGAAAAACCTCAAAAAGTAAGTGGGATAGCAGAAATAAAAGTTGAAGAAGTCGTAGAGAAAAAGAAGAAATCCTCAGCTCAAGATCTTTATAATGTTTTCTCTGCAATGTTAAACGATTCAAAATCAAAAAAGTCTAGCGGTAAAAAATCTAAGTTAAAAGAGTCCGTTAAAAGTTTAATACCCACTTCAAAACCAGAAAAACCTAATGAAAAAGCTGAAGAAGCTCAAGAATTAACACAGGAGGGGTCAGAACAGCAAAAAGATGAGATTGAAATTTTTGAACAAGGTATCGAAACTTTACCTGATGATAAAGACCAGTTATATCAAGAATTAATTGCAATGGAAGGAAAAAGATATTCCTTGGAAAAAGATATTAACAAATTGGAAGAGCGCTATGAAAATGGAAGCATTGATGAATTTGAATTTAAAAATGAGATTCAAAAATTTAAAGTAAACTTGGAACGGATTACTTCCTACATTACAGATATTAGGCGAAAAATAGCAACGATGTAATGATTTAATCTCATAATTAAAAGCTTAATCCTCTATCTTGAATAATGGTGGCATTTTACGCTTATGTTTAGAATATTCAAACATTCTTTTAACTTTTTCTACCTTTTTTGAATCAAATTCATCTAAATCCAGTCCATAATCCAATCGATAGATGATTTCATCTAATAAATCATATACTATTCCTATTTCTTCTTCATCAGTTTGACCTTCCCAAAGACCAGCAGAAGGAGGTCTTTCAATTATTTTGTCAGGAACTTTCAAGGATGTTGCAAGACTTTCAACTTCACATTTATACAAAGCTCCAATAGGTTCAAAATCGACCCCTCCATCGCCATATTTTGTAAAGTATCCTATCGCAATTTCAGTTCTATTTCCCGTTCCCGCTACTAAATAAGTTCCTCTTGATTGACCAATAAAATAAAGCATAGTCATTCGTAATCTTGGTTTTATATTAGCCCTTGCTAATTGATTTGTCTCGATCAATGATTCTGTAGCATTTAAAAAACTCTCATAGGTAGTTTTTAGATTAATTTTCAAAAATTCTATCCCAAGGGTATTTGCAACCAACTCTGCATCTTGAATATCCTTTTGGGATGATTCGCATGGTAAACTAACGCCAATTACATTTTTTTTACCTATCGCCTCAGCGGATAAAAAAGCAGTAACAGCACTGTCTATTCCACCAGAAAGACCCACAACGATGCCATCTGCATTTGCAGATTCTATGTATTGGCGAATCCATTTTTTGATTTCTCGCTTTAGATCCTCAATATTCAAAGATCTCATTTTTGAAGTTTAACTTTTTTAAAAATCTTTTATTACTATATATCAAGTAAATTAGAAAAAGTTTCTTAAAGAATCTTTAAGCAAAAGAGAACAAGGTATTATAATATGAGCGAAGAATTTAAAAAGTTAGTTGATCAATCGTTTGAAAAGAATATTAAACCAATTTGGTTATATACTAAGGATTATCTATATGGGATGATGCCCGCTGATGAGGAGGGAAATCGCTGGACAGAAGTTGTCTACACTTTAGAAGGAGATGATCTACGTACCAAAGAAAGGAATGCGATGTTATCTTATCAATTCCTTTTTGAAGAGTTAGAGAAAGGAGTTTCATTCTACGATAAATCATTTAATGTAAATAATCTAAAAACCTTCGCCGATTCGATTGCAGATAAGAACGATTCTGAGAAGATTAAAGCTTTGATTAATGAACTCAAGACTAATACGGAAAAATACTCAGATGATATGCCTATTGTAAAAAGCGCAGAAGAATCAGGAGTTTTAAAAGACAAAGTATAGTTTTTTATTCTTTTTTTAATTATTATTGAAATATTAAATATTTAGAAATCACTAGAGTGCTCAACTAATTGATCAGCGTCTCTTAGTGGAATCAATTCAATTTAAGCTATCATTTAAAATCTCATCTTTAACTTGATTAATCTCTTGAATGTTAATTCTTAAAATAAAGAAGAAAAAAGAGGATTCAATAAAACTTCTTTCTTTTATTGCCCTCGAAAAATCTTAAGAATTCCTGCCACAATACCTAATACTGAAGCGATTAAGAATACAGTAAAAGTGGAAGCAAATGCAAATATTGGGAGATCTTCTCCTATTTCAATTATCAAGGGCATATTTAAAAAAGTGATGATAATTGTAAAAATCAGAATTAAAGCATATAATATAATATTCAATACAGCTAATATGCGTTCCTTTTTTATTAAAAAGTTTAACACTGCTAATAAAATTGCTATAACACTAAAGGCAAAATAAACAATGAAAAACGGTCTAGCTGCATTTGCAACTGGCTCAATCTCCTCCAAACCTATATTTGCTAATATTATGCTAATCATAATTCCAAAAATGGCTAAAAAGAAAACTATTATAGCACTAAATACCGCAAGAATGTTTCCAATCTTATTAAGATTCATTTTACTCTGTCTATTAAAATAAGTTAAATTTTATTAAGATCTTATTTAAAGAATAAGAAATCCCATTTAAAATTATTTTTAATTGAGATTGGTTGTATATTAGCGAACGAACATCCTTATAAATAAAAAGAGAGGATAATTTTTAGGAAGGATTAAATCCTTAAGAGTCAGAGTGGGAGAATATATTATTTACCCATACATTTCGTCCCTGCGAGGATATAAATGACGGAACTTCTCGTCAACTTTTTTTGCTAACTGATATCCCACATTAGGATTTTTTTCTTTGATAATTTTTCTTAAGTGATTTCCACGTTCCTTTGAGAAGTTTTCAATTCCACTAGCAACTATATTTTGATTTTTCTTGATAGGGACAACCATCCCAAATAGGTTTAGCATTTCCTCTTTGGAAAGCTTTTTTCCGTATATTTCTTGATCAATATCTTTGTCAATATTTCTCACAACAGTCCCCATTGATAGTGCAGAGAATGGACTTAAACTTCTTGATTTTAACCAAAAAGTATTTGGCTTTTTTTTAATAAACGTATCTTTATTACCTTGTTTATCTGTTGAGCCAATTATCCTCCAGTCCTTTGGATCCTTATCATATTCTTTCTTCATTTTTTTGATTACATTCGAGACTGGAGCAATTCCATGATAGTCCTCTTTTTCAATCTTTTCTTTTTTCATATTCTCAACTAGCTTTAATAAATCTAATTATAAAAACTTATTACTTATTTTTCAATAGTCTAAAAATAGTATAGTTAAGGAAAAATGTATTATTTATTAACTTATATCTGATTTACATTCTTTATATGTCTTTCGAGAAAATAAGTGAGAAGAGAAAGGTTCAAAATTTGAGAAATTTTATCCAAAAAATTGAATCCCTAATCTCCGAAAAAAAATATGAACATGCGAGTAGATTAATATCTAAAATTAAGGAAAAAGAAGCTATTTTTCTTAAAGATTATGATAATCGAAAAAAGCATGGAGTATATTATACAGATTCAAAATTAACCAAATTTATCATTCAAAAGACACTATTCAAATTCATTAACTATAAATTTTCCATAGATTTAGTTTCGTTAAAGGACTTAAGCAATTTAACTTTCGAAGAAAAGAATAATATAAAGGAAATTTTATTAAAAACATCAATTTGTGATCCTGCTTGTGGTTCTGGAAATTTCCTCACAAAAGTAGCTAAAATAGTTTTAAATTTTATAAAAGAACTAAAAATAGAGCCCTTTCCAAAAGATATTAAAAACCTAATACTTAAAAACATCCATGGATTTGATATTAATCCGATAGCGGTCTCTTTAAGCAGAATAAAATTAATTAGATGGTTTATTGAAGAAAATCACGCTAATTTAAAGCATTATTACGAAATAAAAAAAATTCTTAATAAAAAAATTCAAATAAAAAATAGTTTAATTGATGTAGATGCCGATAGGTTTGATATAATTATAGGGAATCCTCCTTACGGAAATATTCTAACGAAAAGCGAGAAAAGAATCCTAAAAAAAAAGAATATTTATTATAAAGACGCTTATTGTGCATTTCTACTGAGGTCTCTTGAAATTTGTAAGGGAATTGTGGGATTTTTGGTACCTAAAAGTTTTCTTTTAAGACAAAGTTATATAGATTTTCGGAATAAATTCTTATCGAGATCAAATTTATTAGAACTCTATAATATTGGATCTAATGAATTCAAACATGCGACAAATGAAGTCCAAATACTTATTTTTGGAAAAAAGGAAGGCGATAATGAGGATTTAAAAGTATATAATTTCCCGAATGAAGAAATAATAAACTATAGGAAACAAAACTTCGATGATTTAAGAGTATGTATTAATTCTAAATGCAACTGGAATAATTTAGCAAAGAGATTTTTTTTATACACTTATAAGGAAAAGTGTCCTATGTGTTCCTCCAATACTTTACCTTTAAATAGAATAAGAATTAAATGTAATCAAGAGATTTTTGATATTTTTACCCAAATTGAAAAATCAGGAGACTTAAACTACTTAAATATTAACAAATTTCCACAATTAATCAGAGGCGAGGAAGCTAACGGTTTAAAAAGAGTTAAAGAAGCTTTGAAAAAAAATAATGGTGGATCGTGTTATTATTTAGATGCTAAGTATGATTTTCAGTATTTTTATTTTAATAAATCTCAGACATTTAACCTTGAATCAATTAGCGCAGATATATTAAAAGGTTCATCAAAAGAATATTATAAAGGACCAAAATTGCTTATTAAACATAATAACATTTATCCAGAAGCTTTATATACCGAAGAAAACACTTGTTTCACTTCTTCAATCTACTCATTATTGCATAAAAATCGAACTGAATTAAAGTATCTCTGTGCTCTTTTAAATTCTGCAGTCATTCACTTTTATTGTATTTTTGCAATTAATAATCAAAATGACACAACGATCAATTTAAACCAATATATGATTCGTCATTTGCCTATTATTAGAATTAGTGATTCAAAAAAGGAGGAAATTGCCGAATTAGTTGACCTATTAACTAAAGAATTTAAAAATTCTAATGGAGATTTAACAAAAGCCATAAAAGAAAAAACAATTATACTAAACGATATATTATTTAATATATATAATATTGGAAACGATAAACAACGATATATGATTAAAGAAATAAAAAAGTACAATCCCTTTTTCAAAACAATTTTTTAAGGAGTGAAGAAAAATGAATTATTCTATGTTTAAAAAATCCGAGTTTTTCGAATTCTTCAATTTAACTGAGAAAGGTTCTGCTGAATTAGATTCGGGGCTTAGAGAAGTTCATCTAAAAACAGGAGGTTTTCAAGAACATATAGATCTATTTATTTATCTTAACAAAAAAGAGGAAATTAAAAAAGGGAGACTTTTTTTAGATCGGGAATGGATAGGGGATATTAATTCGATAAATCCATTTGGGACAGATATTTCTAAAAGCTTTATTGATATCCTTTTTCCCAACTCACTTCTGCCCGATTTTAAAAAACATCTGATTCATTATCTCTTTAATTTGAGAGGAAATAATCAGGTTTATATTCCATTACATAAGGCATTCCAAGAATTTGAAGATGCTGCACCAGAAACAATTCCCTTTTTGGATGTATATCGAGGAGAGAAAAAAAAGAGTACTAAATCAACAGAGAGCCTTATATTATCTATGGAAAACATCTTATCTGAAGATAAAGCTCGTTTATTGATTGAAATTAATTTAAAAAACTAAAAGTTTCAAAATATAGTTATTTATATCAATCTAATGTAAAATAAAAGCCGCAATATTCATCCCCAGTTCCTAAAAAATTCTTACGTTCCAAATTTATGTTTGGATTAAATTTTTTCAATGCGGGTTCATAAAAAGGGATACACATCTTCTTACATATATCTTCGATCTTTTGATGCCGCTCTGGATTACGTTGCATCGCTGCTTCGTAAGGACATTTTGTTATATGCATGATCGCCTCTTTAGGTTCATTTTTCTTAATTCCATATTCATATCCTTCACAACTCCAACAAAATGAAAGAACCTTAACTAAATCTTGTAGAGTGTCTCCTTCAATGTCTAAGTATCGTTTTACACGTCGAAATAATATTTTATAGAGTCTCTGCCAAACTTCAATATCAATTTTTAAAGCAGTGGACCAATCTGTCTTGTTTTCAACTTCTATAATCCACAAACCGTCCATTGTAAAAAAATTATGCTTAAAATAGAATATTTTATCATCAATATTAGGATTAAAATCGAATAAATCTGGGGAAGGAATAAACTTCTTACCTTTAAAATAAAACTGAAAATCGCAATATTCATCTCCTAATCCATTAAATTTCTCTCGTTTTATCTCAATATGTTGATTAAATTCTTCAGCGATCTTTTTATAAAAAGGTATACACATATCTTTACAAATAGCTTTTATTCTATTATGTCTTTCAGGGTTTCGTTGCATTGCAGCTTGATAAGGGCATAATCTAGCTATAAGAGTGCCATCCTTCCTAAGTTCAAAATTCCACCCCTCAATTTTCCAACGAAAGCATAAGATTTTAAAAAAACTTTCAATATTATTCTCTTTAAGATTTAAATATCGTTTAGTTCTGCGTAAAATGATTTTAAGTAATCGTATCCATACCTTTAAATCAATATCTAACGCATCTTTGAACCCAATCTCCTTTTCCGTTTCAATCATCCAAAGTCCATCGAGTGTTTGGAAATGTCTCCCATAAAAGAAAAGCTCGTCCTTCTTAGATACCTCTTTCATTATAATTTACAAAAAATAGGTTTAAAATTAAACTTTTTGAAATATGATAATAAAACTTTTATAATCATAAACATCATGGATAAATATGATTGAGAACTTTATTTTTGGAATCATCTTATCCTTTTTGGCGGGGCTTTCTACTGCCATAGGAGGTATTATGGCTTTTGTTTTTAAGGATCCCGGACCAAAATTTCTTTCTGCTATAATGGGTTTTTCTGCTGGAGTAATGATCTTTATCAGTTTTGCCGAGTTGCTTCAAGAAGCCATAGCTGTGTATGAAATATTTGTTGGTTCCTTATTTTTCTTTCTTGGAATGGGGATTATGTTCATTATTGATGTTGCTATTTCACATAAATATCATTTTCAAGAGGATTATTTTAAAAAGGAATGTACTATTAATGATAGATTAACAAGGGCATCTATATTTGTGTTTTTGGGTGTTTTCATTCATAATCTACCAGAAGGGTTAGCCACGATGGTCGGATCATTGGAAAATGTCGAATTAGGAATTATTTTAGCAATTGCTATTGCCCTTCATAATATTCCCGAAGGCATCGCGGTAGCAATTCCTACTTGTGCGTCCTTAGATGATGAGAAAAAGGGATTTTTCTGGGCATTTTTATCAGGGATGAGTGAGCCAATTGGAGCAATCGTATTCGGTTTAATATTTATTCCCTTTATTAACGAATATATCCTAGCAGCGCTACTTGCAGTCGTGGCAGGTATTATGGTGTATGTTAGTGTGGATGAATTACTACCCGTTTCTCAATGTTTTGGAAATGAGAAGATGTCTATGATTGGATTAGTATCGGGAATGTTTATAATGGCATTAAGCTTGGCTTTCCTTTAAAACCCTTTATTCTTTTTTTATATTCATAAATTAAATAAATAATCTTTAGCTTTCTTCCTTATCTTTAACAATTGTCCCTCCTGCCCTTCTTGTTGCTTTTTTCTTAAATTGTAATTGAAATCCAGGTGTATAATTCATATATTTCGGAATCGGATATCTCAATCCCGCCTTATGAGTTGCTTTCAAGCCTTTTATAATTGTTTCAAGTTTAGTTTCTGGGAGGGAAAATAACACTTCATTATCTTCTGCACCACCCCATACTCTATCACCATTACCGAGAATGATTAATTGTGGTTCATTAGTTTGGAGTGGTTTAATCACCCCCTCATGGCATGATCCCATTCTTCCAGCGGCTGCAAAGTTCATCACACCCCCCTTCATATAGAGATAGCCTTGTATGAATCGCATTGCTTGAGCGGGATTACAATAAATTTGTATAATGTCTGGGATTATTTTTGTTCGTGTTAAAGGAGAAATTACAATACCGAAGTATTTTTCAGGAAGAAGATAAAGACAATCGTTTAGTTTCTTAGAGGTCTCCAAATCTTTCGAATAAAGTCCTACATTAAATTTATGTCCCCATTTAGCTGTTTCGTCTGATATATCATCCCATCTATATACCATTCTTGCCAATTTACATACTACATCCTCCTCAGTGATTGCGATCGTCCATCCATAGGAACGCGCCATTTTAAAATTTTGACATACAAAGTTTTGTAAATTTAAGTCTTTTTTTGGTCTTTTAGCATTTTTAGGGATTTCTTCTTCACTCTTAATTAATTTTATAGCCAGTGGAAAGGATGTGGGTCTAATATATTCCTCAATTTCTTTTCCATAGTTTCTATACGGTTCTAAATCTTGCATAATTAATCTCTATATACAATTAGTATTTAACAAAAATAAGAATTAACAAATAAAAAAATTGCCTCTAGAGAATATTCAATTACTTTCCATTGCTCTAATTAAAATTTAAGAACAATAAGAAAAAAAAGAAAAAAATATAATTTATTCACTTCGAACAAGGCTTTTAAGTTCTGTTTTTAAGAGATCCCTTATCGCAACTCGAATCGCCTCAGACCGATTGGGATAATAGTTGCTTTCTACTAATTCCTCAATTCCTTTGATATACTGCTCAGGAACATGACAAGTGATGAGTTTTATAGTTCGACACCCATTGTTTTTTAAAATATTATTTTGTTAATTCTAGGGAGAGTATTTTGAAATATTAATTTATATAATACTAGAATAATACAAGCTATTGGTAATTTCAATATTGTATTAGCAGAGCTATTGATTAAACAAAAATCAATAATTTAAAATTATATCGAATTTTTGGTACAATATGAGTTTTTTGGATACATTTTACCAAAAGATTAATGGATGTTATTTTGCTTTTTTAGGTGCGGGTACTTCTTTATTAAGTATCTTTATTGCGTATATATTATTCATTCAAGTAGATCCCTCATTTACTATTTTTACCCATTTCATTAGCGATCTGGGTGATGGTCCAAATGGTTCCAATTTAGTCTTCAATATAGGCATTATTATTGGCTCCTTTATTTCTATCTTTTTCTATATATTTCTTACCAAGTTCTTAATAAATCATGATGGCAATACATTATTATCTGGGCTAGGATTAATATTTGGGATAGTCTCTTTTATAGGAGGGCTTTTAGTGGGGTCTTTTCCAAGTGCTACTGCCCCCTTGGCTCATCGTGTTGGTGCCCTCATGTCGTTTGGTGGGTCTTTTTTCATTTCTATCTTTTATTCTCTTGCAGAATTAACTACTCCCAACTTTAATAAAAAAGTAGCAGTCTTAGGTTTCTTGATTGCCCCATTCCCGATTATGTTTCTTTTGACATACTTGTTTTTACATTTCCCAGGGATTAACAGTACAATTCCGATTTTCATAGAATGGCTTTCTTACTTTACTAGAATGGCTTGGATTTTTACTCAGAGTATCTATATCTATAAATTACAATTAGAAAAGAAAAACATAAGCTAGGAATTTTTAGAAAGTAAATTAAGCCTTTAAATTTAGATAATAAAAGCAAAAATTAAAAATAAAAAAAATAATAATTAGATAGAAGGATTAGAATTGATAAAAACCAATTAAATGGTTTTTCCACTTGCTCCAAGGTTTTAATTCTTCTCCTTCCTTTTTATTCAA
>SDNL01000071.1 GCA_004524365.1 Promethearchaeota archaeon
CTGAGATGCCAGTTATATTTTCTATGCCTTGGTTAACGCTATTCAGAGTATTCTCGATTTCTGTAATTGCTGGAATAATCGGAATGTATGTTATCGTCTGGAAAGTAAGTAAACAAGATATTGTGGAGATCTTCAGACAATCATTTTAAATTCAATATATTAAATATATTAATTTCTCTCTTAATTTTTAGGATCGAAGTAACTATTTTTTTATTTTTCTAATTTATTTTTTCAATAAATCATATATATATAGAAGTAAGTTTATTTTATAAAAAAAAATGTAAAAAAAAATTATTAGTAATTAACAGTGCTTTTCTTTCTATGTCTCAAAATTTTAATAATTATATAAATTGTGAATCCAACAACGCCAACAATCGCAAATATAATTATCAACAATATTAATAGATCCCAAATACTAGGGGGTAAAGGAGACAATTTTGTTCCCAAAACAGTAAGTTTTAATTCAAAATTATAGTCTGTACCGCTATATCCCATCGGAAATGGAAATTCACTAGCAAGAGTCCCTGAACCATCTCTTATCCAACTTCCCACAGTAAACCCAAATCTAAGATAATCAATCCGATTGAAATAATCATATGGACCATTCCATGTTGGATCGCAAGCAATCCAACCAATATTTGGAACATAATATTCTATCCAAGCATGACCCATAACAGTATCTTCAGAATTACTAAAAGTATATATAAGTTCATCCCCAGCAGAAGGACGATAAGTAGGATCATTAGATACAATTAGTCCTACAATTTTTCGAGCGGGAATATTTTGAATCCTTAGTAAAGTAATCATTAAATCCGCATATTCCGAGCAATCTCCTTTGCTGTTATCATAGGCCCATGAAGCCCCTTTTTCTTCCGTTTGCGATTCATAATTAATATTGGAACCAATCCAATTAATAATCTTATAGGCTTTTTCTACGGGATTATCTCCCCCATCTACAATTAAATTTGATATTGAAATTAAATCAGGATCACTTGTATTAAAGAATTGAACCGATTGATTACAGTAGAGTTCAAACATGATATCTGAAGTATCATAAGTACCAATATCAGAATCACTTATATTTGAAAATGATACTTGATTTAAGGTGACATTATATTCTTGACTTAATTTGAGAGAGTCTCCTCTACTCATTGTAATATTAACAGCATCATAGGTATTATTAAACCTATCATGTAAGTTAATAGATTTACTAATGGAAGAGCCTCCAGATATAGAATATTTATTATTATACAATAATTCACTTTCTTGATAAGGAGGACAATATCTTGTTAATGTAGAATATGGAGTTCTGTTATCAATTCTCGGGATTTTGTAGTAGAATCTTGTTAGACCAAAGGATTCTTTACTAACTGTATAATTCATTTCAACCTTATATTCTACACTTTGTAAAATATCATAATGGGAAACCCCGTTACTAGCTGATTTTGGAAATTTTAATGATTGATTTGAGGAACTTGATATTAATAACATAGTTGTTCCAAAACATAGAGAGATCATAAAAAATGCTAAAATAGTATTATAGTAAAGATTATGTTTTTTAAAATTCATTTTAATTATAAATAAATCTTGTTTCGAAAGTAATAAAAATTAATATTATTATATTTTTTGAAAAATAAATAACCTAAAAAGAACATAGGATTTCAATTAAGAATAATCTTTATAAGCCAAATGTAATAAAGACTCAGATAGGGTTTAATTATTTATATTTTAAGAAAGTCAAAATTTATAAATTGAACTTATTAAAATTGTTTTTAAATACAAGTTTTTTGGTTATTAATTAAGTTTCTTTAAAAATTCAATTAATTTCCTCAGCGCTATACCCCTATGAGAAATATGGTTTTTTTCTAATTTTGAAAGTTCAGCGAAAGTCTTATCAGGTTGAATATCTGATATAAAAATTGGATCATATCCAAATCCTCGGTTCCCTTTAATTTTAGAAGAGACTTTTCCATCAACCCTACCTTTAAATAGATATATTTGTTCAGACGGCTTATAATATAAGGCAATAACCGAACTGAAATGTGCTTTAGTGTCGTCAAAATTTTTAATAAGGCTCAAAATTCCCTCATTACCAAGAGTTTTAAAAACATAAGAAGAATACACACCTGGAAATCCTTTCAAGGGGATATCAACAAAAAAACCTGCATCTTCAATAAAATAGGACACATCTAGTTTTGATTTAACACTACTTAATTTAAATCGAGCTACTTCTTCTAAGGTATCAGCTTGAATTTCGGTTGGATTAAGGTCCTTTTGCCTTAATTCATAATTCAAATCCTCTTGAGCAAATAATTCTGAAACTTCAGCGAATTTATGTCTATTTCCCGTAATAAAATACAATTTAGGTTGATTTTTCATAGCTTAATTAATAAATTAATTCTTTGATAAAAACCCATATTATTATTACTTTATGAATATAATATAAAATAGAAGAATTCAATATAATTTTTTAAGGGATATGAAATGAAAGAGATATATGATTATATAATCGTTGGGGGCGGCATCTCAGGATTGCACCTCGGAGCCTTACTAAGTAGACATGGAAGAGTTATAATTTTTGAAAGATCAGATACGGTGGGGGGGCGGGCAAAAGTAATTGAAAAGGACGGTTTCAAATTAGATTATGGGATTCATTTAATACGATTTGGGCCGGAAAGTGCCTTAGGAGCATCTTTATTAGAAATCAATAAGTCAATTAGTTTTATTAAACCGGGTCGTTCTTGGGCATTTTTAAAAAATGGGGAACGGAAGTTATATCCCACGGGAAGCTTAATGGATATTGTTCGAAGTGACTTAGTACCTTTCGGAAAGACTATTCGGCTTTTATTAAAAATTAAAAAAATGGACCAAAAAAAGTTGAAACCATTATATGATACTTCATTAGCTGACTGGTATCAGCAGGAGAATATCCTTCCCAAGATACAAACCTATCTAACTATGACAAGCTCCGCTGTTCAAGTAAATCCCTTTCCTAATCGCTCATCGGCAGGGGAGCTGTTAAAAAATATTCAGAGGGTCTTGGAAATGGGGAGTGCTTATTATCCTCAAGGGGGATGGGGCCCCATCTTTAATCAATTTGAAAATTTTATACTCGAAAACGGAGGAAAAATAGAACTTAATTCAGCTGTCACCGAAATATTGATTGAAAACGGATCTTGTAAGGGAGTGAAGGTGAGAGATAATATTTTCAATGGATCCCAAATCATCTCAACCATCCCAGTCCAAGAATTATTCACAATTTTAGATGAAAAATACTGTGAAAGTCAATTTATAAATAAATGTAAAAATTTAAGACCTACAGCGGGAGTTGTCATAGATTTTTGCTTGGATGAACAGATAAGTGACATTGACGGTTTAATTTTCTTTGAAGAACCTTTAAGTTTTGGTTTTATCCCTTCTAATTTGTCAAAAGATGTAGCCCCTGAGGGAAAATCATTAATGACATTCCTAAGAGTTGCTAACGTAGAAGATATGAAAAATAAGGATACAGTAAAAGAAATTTATCAAGAATTTAGAAAAGTAATTTTTAGAGCTTTTCCTGAGATAGAGAGTCATCTCATTGATGAAAGAAGTTTATTTCTACCAATGGTAGATGGTGTGGAGGTAAATATTAAACAACACCAGTTTAATCGTTTAGGACATACTATTAAAAATGTAGAAAAATTATGGTTAGTGGGAGATAGTGTTGGAGGAGAGGGGGCTGGGGGAGATGTGGGTCATACATCAGTAAGAGAATGTTATAAACAAATTAGAAGAAAAGAAAATACATAAACTTTAAGAAATTATATTTTATTATTTAAAAATATTAATCTAAAATTTAATCTATTTTGTGAAAAGTAATAAGTAGTAAAGAGATAAATAGTTTTATTATGTTTCTTCCTCTTCTTCCTCTTCATCTGAAGAGTCTTCTTCTTCTTCTTCCTTTTTTCTATTTCTATACTTCTTTTGTTGTGCATATTTATTAACATTAATTCGTTCTGTTCTACGTATCTCTGATTTTCGTGTCCTTTCTATGTCTAATTCAACAATTTCGAACTCATCATCTCCGACTTTCTGGTCTGTTCCTCCCTCGGGCATAGAAACCAATTTGCTTTTAATTATTTTACAATTAAAGAGCGGAAAAATAGTCTTTGCTATTCTTTGGATTTGATTTTCAAATTCCCCAAAAATCATCCCTGTAATATATTTCTCATGTTCAAGTGTTTTTGCAAACTTCTTAAGCACTTCTCTTATAATCTTCCGAATGACTCTTTTTTGAGAACTTCGAGCCCGTCTAATTGTTACACATACTACTGTTAATCTATATATATAATCGTCTTTTGTAGTATAATTTTTAATACTTGAAACTTTACTTGCTCCTTTCCCAACCATTCTCCGAGTAAAATCTGTAGTATATGAATGCCCGGTTAGTGTTGTTTTGCATGTTTCCGCTTCAGAATTTACATCTATAACTTTGAAGACGAGTTTACAATTTACATCGTCATAATTGTTTGTAAAATTGTAGAGTAGTGCTTCGACTGTCCGATCCATGAGATTTCCTTCGACTCCAATTATTTCTCCAATTTTTCTATTGTCAAAGGATTCAGGAGCATAGACTTCATACCAAGTTTTTTCTTTATATGTAGATCTTGATTTTTGACTCATAGTTAAAAACCTAATTTTGTTTATAAATTCTTTTAATTAGTGTTATTTTGCAACCATTGTTCTGACTTTTTCTGAATCGTACTTGAAATCTTTAGGTAGTTCGCCTGTTTTTTTGTAATATTTTATAAGACGATAAATTTTTGAGGTTGTTCGTTGATATCCTTTTTTCGCCTCGAGATCGCGTTTATTATTTTCAAGATGACGTTCAAGATTAAGTGCTTTTTTGATAAGATTCTTTAAATCTTCTGGTAGTGTTTCTTCAAGTCCATTCTCTTCCAGTATATCTTTTATTTTCTTTCCCGTTACAATTTTTACTAAAGGAATACCATATGCGTCTCGTAGGTAATTTCCAATCTTAGATTTAGTATTCCCTTTTTTAGCGAGTTTGACGACCAATTTTTCAACCTCTTCAGCTGAATGTTCCATCCACACTGGCTTTTCTAAACGAGCTGGTCGAGTCGACCCTGACTTTCCTTTCTTTCTACTGTGAAGTCGTGCCATAATTATTTTCCTTTTTTTCACTCATTAAAAGATAAATATTTAATGATATCTTTATAATTAATTAAAACATCAAATACGTTTAGAGATATAGTAATTGACTTTAAATAAGTTTTTTGGATTCTCCCCTTTAAACGCAATTTAATTTTTTCTTTTCCACTACGTGTGGCAACTTCCAATCTAAATTTTACGATAGAGTTCATAATGGCCTATAAAACCTATGTGATTACTCTAAAATAAGAGTAATAAATCATAATATCTTATAAAATAAAATTTTTTTTGGAATTTATGCTTATTTAATTTAATAAATCAAAAAGGAAAAATAAAGAGAGTATAACTAAGATATGGCAAGAGTAATCGTTTTGGGAGGATGTGGTGTAGTTGGTTCAGTTGTTGTGAATGTTTTAAGTGAAACTTCGGACTTTTCAGAAGTTATAATAGGAGATATTGATATAGAAAAAGCTAAAAAAATAGCAACTGATTTAGGAGAAAAAGTAAATGCTGTAAAAGTCAATGCAAATGATTCCAATTCAATTTCAGAAGCTATTGATGGAATGGATATAGTAGTTAATTGTATTGGCCCTTATTATAAATATGAGAAACCTATACTTCAAGCTGTAATAAAAAAAGGGATTGATTATGTGGATGTATGTGATGATACAGGTGCAACTTATGATGCATTAGATCTCGATAAAGCAGCTCAAGATGCAGGTATTACGGCAATTCTTGGTTTAGGTTCTAGTCCAGGCGTCACCAATATTTTGGCAGCCTATGCCGCAAATGATTTATTAGAGGAATGCGATTCCATCGATATGTTTCACATTCATGGCGGCGAACCAAATGAAGGTCCGGCAGTTATAGGACATCGCTTTTATTGTTTATCGAATCCTATTCCTATTTATATAGATGGAAAAGCAATAAAGGTTGACCCTCAAGATAGTGAAGAATATGAAGAAGAGGTGGAATTTATTAATTTAGAGGGAAAATATAGAGTATACCCGTATCCTCATCCTGAACCTATCACCATCCCAATGTATATTAAAGATGTGAAGCGAGTAACCAATAAAGGCACAGTACTGCCTGAAAGATATTATGAATTAACTAGAAATATTCATTCTCTTGGATTAAATAGTAAAGATCCCTTGAAGATTCAAGATATTAATGGAAATTGGTGTCAAGTTGAACCATATGAATTCGCAATTAGATATTTGATTAAAAAAAGAGATTTTTTACTTAAAGAATTAGATTTCGGAGAACCTAAAGGATGTGTAAAAATTGTTGTGAAAGGAAAAAGGAGAAAAACTATGGAAGAACGAACCTACGTTTTCTCTCTTGTTTCTGAAGGTGTGGCAGAAGGGCAAGCTCTTGGTGAAGGTACTGGTACCCCCGCAGCAATTGGAGCATTAATGATTCAGAGAGGAATGGTTGATAAAAAAGGAGTGATTCCCCCAGAAGCATGCATAAAACCACTAGAATTTTTAAGTATTATGAGGGAAGTATTTAAAGTGAGTGAAAATAGTGAGGATTCTCCTTTAATATTTCAATCAATTGATGGAGAAGGTAATGTAGAGACTAAGAGGTTCTAAAAACTCTTTTTTTTTAATTATAACTATGAAAGTCAGTAAATTTCAAAAAGAAGTGATAAATAACCCTGTTGAAGTCTATATCATTAGCAAAAAATCGGGTTTATTATTACTTAAGTATACTATCGTAAATGTGGCGGAAACTTCCCGAGATCAACTTATGTCGGGATTTTTAGTAGCGCTTAGAGATTTTGCTAAAGAAATGGATTTCCCAGAAGGAGTTACTTTGATTCGATCAGGAAATTTAGAGGCAAGATATAGCTCAGGAAATTATGTTTTTGCTGCTTTAATCATCAGACACCCCCATAACCAATCAACAGCCTCAACAGAACCAATCTTAAGTGGTCTTGCAAGTGAAATTGTTTCTCAATTCGAAAAGAGATATGAGAAAGATTTAGAAAAACAATCAAAATCCCAAAAATTTACCCCAAAAACCTTTGTGGCTTTTCAGAAAGAAATTGATAAAATTATTGATCAATTTAGTGATGAATCGCATGAATTATATCAAAAATTAGTTCTAATAGAAGCAATGTATGCAAATGTTCCTCAAAAGTGGTGTTTGCCTTTGATAAAAAAAATAGGAAATGGGAAAACCGTAAATATTATCGATAAAGTTCCCGAAATGTATCATCGCAGACTTAAAAAGGCTGTAAAGAAGGTAAATTATAATAGCAATCCTGTATGGCAAATTTTCGTAGTTCCTTTGATCGATCCTAATTTACTCTAAATCCTCATTTTTATTTTTTAAATATCAACTTTATATTCTACGCTTAAATATACATTCTTGATGAGGATGGAGATAGAATATAAACGAATGGCAATTTTTGGGACATTAAGTCTTTTTTTTTATATTATTATCCCTCTTATATTAATTAATATCCTTTCTACATTAGATTTATTATCCTTTAATTCCAGTTTTATAATAACATTAACGGTTCTGGGTATTTTTTCTGTAATTATAACCATTATAAAGAACATTTTTTCCAAGAATACTGTAAAAGGAAATATTATAGGTATAATTTCATCAGTTTTTTCAGGAATCTATACATTTTATATTTTTGGTGGTTTTTCGCCAAATAAAACATGGGGAAGCTATCAAATAACAACTGAGAATTTTGTTGCATTATTAGGGCTACAACTCATAGCGTGGTTATTACTAATTGGGGCCATTATTCGAGCTTGTGGCTCTGCTGTTCATCTAATGGAAAATATAAAAAGAAACAAAAAAGAAATAGAAACATCTGAAAAATTTCAATACCATCAAATTTTTACTTTTATAGGCATAGGGTTAATTATTTTTATGCTTGGCTATTTAGGAAGCATAATTTATAGTGGTACTAATATTGGGGTGAATGTCCGAGAAAATTATATACCTTCCTATGATAACTCTGGTACACCCTTTGATTATGAAGATGATAATATTAATATAACAGCTAATTTCGATTTACAGAATTATGGATTTTATACTATTTCAGATGTTGTGATAGATGTGGATATTTATACTCTTGAAACTTCCGATACTACTCAAATAGCTCTTCCAGATAATACAAAGATAGGAGAGGTTGATAAAGCTAAATATAAAAGTTTTCCAGCAAAACAATCCAGTTATAATGAGGAAATAACCGTTAGTATATTTTCTGAATATGTTGGAGGACTTGTATTGTATGATGCAAATTTAAGTCTGCAAATTCATTTCTCAAGTTTTTATGCTGGAATTATTATTGATTTTTATATGACTCAAAAAGTTCAGTGGGATAGCATAGTCTAAAAAACAATTTTCTAATGATTACTAAATTTATTTTTTTAGATAATTCATATTTGTAGAATTATTCTTTTTCTTTTTAATTAAAAATGTTTCTAATCAATTAGAAAGATATATATTATTTAATTATTAACCAATACCCTTAAATATGTGAAGTATAATTATATATTTAGATAAAAAGTTATTAAATCAAAAAGAATATAAATTTTAAGGGTGGGGAATATTGCAAAAACCAATTAATAAACAAAGGATTTGTAAAAATTGCAGTAATTATAACCAAAAATCCCATAAATGTTCATTTTTCCATAGGAAATTACCACCACATGCTTCTTGTATACGGGATGGCGATAAAATTTATTTTATCAGCTAAAAAAATCTAAATTCTTTAATTTTTATTCTTTCTTTCGTTTTTAGGTTAATAAATCAAGGTTATAACTCTTTTTAAGAATAAATAAAAATAAAAAGGAAAAAAGCTATTAATTTAATAATTTAATTTGATTTGTATTATTATAAATTCAAAATAAATATTTCAGAGGTCCAAATTTTGAGTTATCCCGATTACAACCAAATGTTTCAGTGTCCCAGTTGTGGTGCTATAGGTAATATTTTTCTCCTAAAAGTGAGTGGTCCACAAATTATCGTCAAACAAAGGTGTCCGACTCACGGAGGACGGACTTTTAAGATTCCATTAAAAGATTTAGATGAATTTCTTGATCCTATCCGTGATGGTGTGTTCCGGTGTTATCAATGCGGACAACCAGCAACTCCTGGACCAGTAAAGTTTAGTGGAGCCTATGCAGTGCTTAATTGTGTATGCCAAGTTCCAGGTCATTCATCCAAAACGCAGAAAATCTGGTCAACTATTTATGTAGACATCACCGAACATTCCCCTAAAACACCTGAAAAAGATCAACACTATGAAGCTCCTGTCGTAAAAACAAAAACTCCACCAAAAAAAGAAGTACTCCAGCAATGTCCGAATTGTGGAACAAAATTAGAAGGCAATGAGAAATTCTGCGGGACATGTGGTTTCAAATTATGAAAGAAAAACAGATATTAAAAATTCCCTAATGGGATTTTCTTATTTTTTATATTTTTTATTAAACATTACCTATTTTACTATATAATTAAGGTTCCCAAGCATCTCCCTTATCTTCAACTACTCGACCCTCATATTTTCCTTCCCTGATGTCAAGCCGACGGTTATGTTTAATTTTTATCCACGATTCTTTACTGCCACTATGCCAATGAATATTAGGGAAATCACAATCTAATTCTATGTTTCCACGATGGTTTCCTTTATGATAGATACACGTGATACAATCTTCAGACCATTTTACATTTGTTAAATCTTCTCGCGGACAGATGAAGGCAGTTAATTCTTCCAAATAACGAGAAATGTGTTTATATGGTTGTAATTTACCAATAAACTCTTTTTTCAAGATTTTTTCCTTAGAGAGTTCATTCTTTAACTTAAGAAACATTCGATGAATCTGATTAAAAGTTCCAAATCCAATAAAATCTAAGGAAAAATTATGGATTTTTCCGAATAAAATAATAACTTTATGGCTTTCCTCACGCAAATCCTTAATAAATATGCGTTTAATATTGGTTTCCGCCCTAATGTTCGTATTCATTTCAATGGTAGCAAGCTTCGCAGACAATTTGGAACAAAACACTTCCGCCATTTCTTCATTCTCATTA
>SDNL01000072.1 GCA_004524365.1 Promethearchaeota archaeon
TCATATTAATTTCTATTTTTTTAATAATTTATAAAAAGAAGTTTTATATCTCATCCTATTCAATTATAAATAATTACTAATAAAACGAAATCTAAACAACATAGGTTTAAAAAATATGACAGATTCAGATGGAGGGGGTATTCCTCTTATAGGCGATAAATTTCCAGAAATGGAAGTCACAACGACACATGGTAAGATGAATTTACCACAAGATGCTACCGAGAATGGTAAATATTGGTTTGTTCTATTCAGTCATCCAGGAGACTTTACTCCTGTATGTACCACTGAGTTTCATGCTTTTGCAAAACGTAATGATCAATTTCAAGAGTTAAATACAAGATTAATTGGATTATCAATTGATCAGGTCTTTGCACATCTTAAATGGGCAGAATGGATAGAAGAAAATTTAGATACAAAAATTCCTTTTCCGATTATTGCCGACCACGGTAATGTTGCTAGTACGTTAGGTATGATACATCCGGGGCAAGGTGCATCTACAGTTCGTAGTGTCTTCATCGTAGATCCTCAAGGTGTTATCCGTATTATTCTTTATTATCCTAAAGAAATTGGTAGGAATATGGACGAAATAGTTCGATGTGTAAAAGCATTACAAACCGCAGATGAAAATGGAGTGGCAATTCCAGCAAATTGGCCCAATAATGAATTATTTGGAGATGAAGTTATAATACATCCTGCCAATAGCGTAGAGGCCATAGCGGAGCGTAAAGCTAACGCTGGAAAGGAATACGAATGCTTAGATTGGTGGCTTTGCCACAAAAAGTTATAATAAAACCACAAATATTTTTTTTTATTTTTAAATAAATTTCGACTATTTTTAAAATAAGGAATTATTTTTATATTTTGGATAATTTCAATTGTTTATTTCATATTACTTGTAAAATCTAAATAACAAGAGAATTTTTTATAATTATATATTAGATAATACATACTTTTTTTAGAAAAAGTAGGGTAAAAAATTAATAAAAAGGATTTAAATAAATAAGGGGATATTATATTCATATAAACTCACACTACGCAATAGGAGTTATTATTGCTTCAATATTTAACTCTTTTTTTCAATTCAATCTACTAGAATTTGGTGTAATTGTTCTTTTTTCGTTTATTTGCGATTTTGATGTATTTTTTTCAAAATTTCAAAAAGATAATAACCATCGGATGCTCATAACACACTCTATTATTCCTGGAATAATTTTATGTATATTGGGTATTTTTATTTTTGTTCCTATCCTTTTAATTGGAGGTATTTCTTATATAATACATATCTCAATCGATACACTTGATTGGGGTACAAATTTTTTAGGATTTCATAAAAAACTATGGGGACCAAAATTCTTAATTACAAAAAAAGAGCAACTGAACCTCAAATCTTATTTAAAAGAATATAACAATCCCGCTTCATTTTTTGATTTCAAATATTATAATAATAAAATATGCTTATTTTCAGAGGGTTTTTTATTCTTATTTATGATAATTTCTCTGCTAATATTCGCATATGAATATATTCTCTTTTCTTTAGCTTACTTCCCACTCCTATTTTTTCATCTATGGAAACATTTTCTTCTAAAGAGAGTAGAAAGAAATCGATCAAGGGAAGATTAATTCTTTAAGCAGTTAATATTTGAAAAACTTAAAATGTATAAGTCTTTCCAACTATTCCCATCAAATATTTTTCCTTAAATTGCTGTCTATATTGGTTAACATGAGAAGTACAATGGCATACAATTATTTTATTAATCTGGGGATAAAGATCTGCTGCTTTTTGATTAGAAAATTTAAATCCATGGAATCCCCCCATAATAGATAAAGGAGCATCCATTTGGATATTTAATTGTTTTCGATCTTGTAGAAAGATATTTAATCCAGGATGGCAACACCCTGAAATAAGAATATAGGAATTCTTTGCCTTTATATAACACGCATGTTCCTGAATACCACCATAATCTTGAGAATGGTGTACATCTGTTATAAATATATCACTTGAAATTTCATCAAGGGTTCTGGGAGTACTGATGATTTTCTTATTATTCTTAGGAACTTGGAAACCCTTAAAGCTAACCTTAGTATCCCACATTTTATGGACATAAACTGGAATATCATTATTTCCTTTTAGAATTCCTGGGAGTCCGTCAGTATGGTCATAATGATTATGACTGAGTATTACAGCATCTAGATCGACGGGAGTATAATTTAATCTATTTAGATTATCCATTAAAGGGTTGACTTTAGTTCCAGCATCAAATAATACTTTTATTCCATCAAGTTCAATTAGGGCAGAAAATCCATATGAAGATACAAAATCATCAACAGATCCGTTGATATCATCAACCAAAATAGTGATTTTTACCATTTATAAATGTAAAATTTAAATTAGTCTATATAAGAGTATAATGAGAGTTCTATTTTTATTCTATTTATTTTTAAATCAGGAATAAAAAGGAATCCATATTCTATCATATGCTGTGAGGAATCAATAAATACTCGTTTTTAACTAAATTACGAAAGAAGTCCCCTCCCTTTATTTAGGGCGGGAAGACTTCAATCCTTAATCCCTTCATCGGTTATAGAAAAAATCGCATCAGCTTCTGGTAAATTGGGAGCGTCAACTACTTTTGCGATTCTCTGTTCACCCTTCCCCTTTCGAAGATATAACCTGATCGTGCTCCCATGAGCAATTATATTTCCTCCCGTATGTGTTGTGGGATTGCCATAAAATACATCGGGTTTAGAAGATACTTGATTAGTAAAAGCTACAGCAAGTTCATCATATATTTCACTCAAGCGCATTAAATCATGGAGATGCTGATTGATCATCTGTTGTCGATTCGCAAGTGTACCTCTTCCAATATATTCTGACCGAAAATGACCTATTAAAGAGTCGACGATTACAAGTTTGATATTATTTTCAGAAATCATTTGGGGGGCTTTTTTCACTAATAAAATTTGATGATCACTATTATAGGCACGGCCTACAACAATTCCTTTCAAAATTTTATTATAGTCTAAATCAAGCCCTTCCGCCATACCAATTATTCTTTCAGGTCTGAAGGTTCCTTCAGAATCAATATATAATGCGTTTCCTTCTAAACCTCCCTGTTCATATGGTAATTGGACATTAACGCATAATTGATGCATTATTTGAGTCTTTCCAGTTCTATATTCCCCAAAAAATTCTGTGACTGCTCTAGTTTCAATTCCCCCAGCTAATAATTCATCTAAGTTAGCACTTCCAGTGGTTATCCGTTTTAAATTCCTCCTCTGTTCCCAGATCTCCTTTGCTGATTCAAACCCCATATTTTCAACATCTTGGGCGGCTTTAACCAATTTTTCTGAAATTTTCTCTCCTAATCCTACATCTTCTTGCAGCATTGATGGAGGATATAATGCTAAGGATCTTACCGTGAGGATCCCTGCATCTTTTAATTTCTTTATGGTTACCTCTCCAACACCCGGTAAATCCTCTAGTTTGACGTTATTCATCTTTTAATGTATTTTTTGTATTTAAAAAATAATAATTAATTAAATTGCTTCCTCTTATATAAAAATAGAAAATATACTTATAAAAATAATAATTAAAAAAAAGAAAATTTTACCAAGATACCGAACTTTCTTTTCCGCTCCGTGTAATCGCCAGTAAGAGGATAAACAAGAGCACTGACAGTAATAATCCTAAAACCCAAAATCCATCTGGCCACCATATAAAACTAAACAATAAGATTGGCCCAAGGAAAATGAGTGTTAAAATTACTATCCAAGGAAATGGTACTGGCTCATTTTTGATATCTAATAACATAGGGATTACTAAGAATAACCCTAGGACTGTTACTAATACTTGAAAATAGATGGTATAATCAGATGCGAAAATAAAGGGTAAATAGAAGTAAAGCACTTGGATAGTATCCTCTAAAGCTTTTAGTGGAGTCCATAACTCTGGTAACACACCGGATACAATTACTTGAATGATCACTGCGAGCACAAAGAAAAGAAATATATCGTCGTATTCCTTTGTTTTGCGATAAACGAATAATGTATCCCTTAATAGGCATAATATCCACAAAACGAAAAGAATAATATATGCCATCATTATTGTATTTGGGGAAAATAAATCTATTGCCCATATATAATTCACAGGAATTAAAGCCACAATATAAGCTAAATATCGATAACGCTCTTCTCTCCCAAATATATCGAAGAAAAGGAATACAATAAACACGAGCACTAAGGTTGCTAACACAATAATAGATGTTATATCCATAGGCATAAAAAAATCATCTGTATTTTATAATTAATTATAATTTTATAGGTTATTATTTGTATATTTAAATAATTTTCTACTTAATTAATATATTTATTTTTAAAATTGAGATAGACCCAATGTTTAGATAATTCTAAAAAAAATGAATAAATTATATTTCTTTAATTTGGGTTTCGACTTCTGCCAGTAAATCTCTGGCTTTATCAATATCATCAGATTCAGCGGATAGGAGTATGGCTTCTCGCTTTAAGCTTGCCTTTATGGTACACCAGACACCATCATCAATAATTTTTAATTCATTAATAATATCTGAGTATTGATAATCTTTAAATTTTTCTCGCAGACGATTGTGAAGTTTGTTAAGTAATTCTGTAGAAACGGGAATTGTTTTATTAACTTTACTTCCCTTTGGAAATCCTCTAATTAAAGAAGATAATAAATCATTTTGTTCAGTCATAATTTTAAGTAATTTTAATAAGATGAAATTACCATCAGAAAACGGTGAGAACTCCGGAAAATAAAACTTAAGAGTGTCCGAAGCTCCGAAAGCAGCACGATGTTCATTAATACCTCTGGAAATATTTCCAGGATCATTATGAACCGTAATGATAGGATGACCCCTTTCTTCAATAAACCTTTTAACTACAGTCGAAATTGCGGGAGTAGTCAAAATAGGATTCCCCTCTGAGTTCCCTATAATGTCATCATATGCTATAAAAAGCATTAAAAGGTCTTCAAAGCTTATTTCTAATCCATTCTCGTCAATTACAGTCAATCTAGATCCATCGACATCAAAACATACGCCCAGATGACTATTTGAAGCGGTCACAATGTCAGCCGTATTTCTTATAGTCTTCACATTAGGTACTGGATTCTCTCTTTGACGATAGTGAGTATTTAAGGCAATAGTATCAACGCCTATTTCATTAAGTAATAAAGGAGTTATATTGCCTGCGGGTCCATACGAACAATCAATTACTACCTTTAGGTCTTGGTTTTTTATCTTTTTTTCTTTCACAAATTGTTGTAATGATTGGAGATATATGTCTTTAGTCTGAGGGATTGCCGTTAAGCGTCCTATTGATCCGGGATCTATTCTACGAATATTTTTAGGATAATTATTATAAAGAGTAATAAACTTTTGAATTTCTGATTGCGCAATTTCTATTCCTTGTTCATCTAAAAGCCTTATACCAACATCTTCACTATAGAGGTGGCCTCCTGAGAAGTATATGCCTCCAGCCGCCCCAAATCTTCTTATTGTAAATTGAAGCAAGGGAAATGGACAATCAGATAAGTTTAAGAGGTTAGTTCCAGTAGACATAAAGCCAGAAGAATAACCTCTCTTCAACATACGTGAATCGCTGTGAAAGTCCCTCCCAAATACAATAGATTCATTAACATTGAACATAGAGCCGTGGACTACTCCAATTTCGGCAGCTAATTCAGGAGTAAATATAAAATTTGCTCTCCCAACGATCCGACCGTTTCGCAATAATTTCGAGAGGTTCTTTATATCTCTTTTATCTTGTAACTCTCTTCTATTATTTTCATTTTTTTCATTCATTTCAACCATCTAAGTTATATAAATTGATTTTAAATTAAAAAATATATTTTTTCTGGATTATAAATCCACCGATTCTTTTGCTAAATTATGATATGTTTCTTTCTCTGAAAAATATTGTCTAATGCGCTTCAAACTTCGCTCCATAGTTAAGTGACGACTACTCGTTAACACTGAAAGCAAGTTTAATGTTTTAACCTTCCCTCTATTTAATAATTTAGTTAAATAGAGAACTGAATCTGAGAATGTTTTATCAATTCCTAATGAATTAGGGGGTTTTTTAAACCCATTTACCTTATTAAAAATATCCTTTCTGACCATTAAATTCATTCCTGTGAGTTCTGGATATCCAAATAAATCCTTAAAAAAATACCATAAATGGGAAAAAATATTAATAAATATAAAACGAGTTATAATGAATTTATATGGGCCTAAATTAAATGAAAGCCAATGTCCATTATGATATTTAAACCTTGCGCTACAAGCAAAAAGATTTCCATTATTTTGAAATTTTCTATATATTTTCTGCAAAAAAAGTGTATCAAGTATCAATGTGTCTGCATCTAAAAATAAAATCAAATCGCTATTTGCTTTTGTTATAGAAAAGTTTAATTGGGCTACCTTACCTTTCTCTTCTGATATATAAACCTTTCCATAATTTTTTGCGATATCAATCGTGTTATCAGAGCTCTGCCCATCGACCACTATAATCTCATAAGAAAAAGTACATTTTTGGTTTTTCACCGCTAGTAATGTGCTTTTAATATATTTTTCTTCATTATAAGTTGGAATGATAATCGATATCTTTGGCTCTTTTTTTAGATGCTGCTTGTTCACTTTCAAACTCGTTCTAGTATAGTTCATTTTATCATAGAAAATTTATATATTAAAAAATTATTTCTTCTATTATATACTTTTTAATACCACAGAAATTAAATTTTCCGAATATATAAAGTGAAAAATGAATAAAAAAATTGCAATTTCATTGGGTATTTTATTTTTAAACGTAATAATGTTTATTTTATTTGTATTACATGAATTTTTCTTTCCAATTCCTATAGTGGAGTATTTTTCAAGATATATTATAAACTGTTTAACATTATTTTTTCATGAGTTTAGTTTAATCATCTACGGAACTGTATTTATCGTCTATTCTCTTCTATTATTATCCTATGTATACGGTTATAATTTAACAAAGCGATATGAATTGCTTGGTTCAATAATTTATGTTTTTAGTCTCTTTGGATTTGTGGCAATTACTTTTTTTGTATTGTTTTATTCATTTTTAGGACTCTTATTTTTAGAAGATTTAGTACTTACTTCAAGGATAACATTATTTTTACTCTCAATGCCTTTTGCATTCATGCTTTCCTTCTTTCTTCTACTTTCCAGTATTGATTTTTTTGTATTCTTTTTAGATTTAATTAAAGCCCGAAAAATTTGGAAGAATAATAGACCTAAATATTCTATCGAGGAAAAAGGAAAAATGACCTACATCAATATTGAAACAGACCAGTTCATATTCACGCCAATTCCTATTTTGATTATTGCCAAACATTTGCAGAGTAAAGAATTTTCTGTTTCTTGGTTTGTTAAAGGGGCATTTAATCATCTTTTATCTTTATTAATCTCTTATTTTATAGGATGGCCGAGATCTAGAAACAAATTATTCCGTTTTATGGGAATGAAAATTGGAAAAGATTGTCATATCTCCCAGAAAACTAAACCTGACCCACTTTTACCTGAATTAATCGAATTTAAACAAGGAAGCGGCTGTGGAATTGGAGTAAAACTTTTAACCCATAACGCCATGAAAGTAGGGACCCATGAAAGTTTTGGATTCGGTCCTATAATCGTGGGCGAAAATGCAAGAATAGGGGCTTATTCATTAATTTTACCAGGAGTCTCAATAGGAGAGAATTCTATTATAGGTTCAAATTCTGTTGTAACGAAAGATATTCCTCCTAATTCGATTGCTCATGGAGTACCTGCTAAAGTAATTCGAAAATTAAACGAGTCTGAAAAAGAAAGAATTGATAAGAAATATAGATAAATTCTATTTATTATATTCTTAATGTGATTAAGTTTAAAATGTTGAATAATGTTTGAATTAATGTTTCTAATGGCATTTTTAGATAAAAAACTTTTTAACAAATGATAAAATATTTTTATTATTCAAAATTTTTTGAAATTTAATATTAAGATGAATAAAAGAAATAAAATATTGAGTAAATTGAGAATAATCTTACTTTTATTTTCAATTACTTCATCTTTACTCTTCATCTTTATATTCTTTATAAGAGATATTCCTTTATTCTCATTAATATTTAAGGATTACATCGATTCGGGTAAATCCCTATTTCTTCCATTTATCCCAGAATACAATTTAATTTTTTATGTACCAGAATATGCTCCTTCTGTGAATTTTACTGTTGGACATTTAATTGATACGATCATAATAATCAACTTGTATTTTTATGTTGAAACAAGCGTATATCATTATATTAAAAGAGCATACGATAAAGAAGAATTAATTTACGTAGTGGGACCTTTCCTTAGAGATGATGATATCCTTACGATATTTGATGATCCTTTTAAAGGAAAAGGGGATTTTCCAGAAAAAATTAAAGAATGTTATAATAAATTGGAAAAAAGGAATAGTTTTAGTGATAATAAAAGCTATTATGATATTAATCAATATGAATTCAAAAGTAGAGAAAAATTATTATATAATAAAGTAGGATCATTATATTTTACATATCCTCCTTTCATTTTTAATTTTTGCTTGGTTTTCTCTCTTTCTTCCCCTTGGCTTCCAAAATCTGCTTGTTTCTTTTCAATTTCTCAATCATCTTCTTTTATTTATTATGATATAAACTTCCAGTTTCTATTGGAAGAATTTTATTTAAATTTCAAAACAATTAATATAAAAAAAATAGGTGAAATTAAAAATGGATTGGAAAAATGATATAGAAAAACTATTTAACACTATCATAGAATTATCCCCCGAAGGCTTTAGAGATTCGATTAAACCAATGCTAAGGGATGCTGCTGAAAAAACTGCTCGTTTGAGGAATTCAGGATTTGTTAGTAAGGATGATCTATTATCGGCTCTTTTTGACATTACTCCTGATGCATTTCAGCCAGCAGTGGTAAATGATTTAAATCAAATCGGTATTGATACCGATAGATATATTAAATTATCTGACATTAGAAAGAAGTATTCAAGAACATGGGATGAAATAAGTGGAGCGTTTAAACCTGGAGTGTATCATTTTACTATGTATATCACAGACAGATGTAACCAAAACTGCCTTCATTGCGCAGCATCAGTTATGGAAAATCGCCCAGAATTATCCTTTGATACATGGATTCAAATTATTGAAAATATTGAACAAACATTGAGGGCTCGTGGGCGAAGAGCATGTTTTATTTGGTTCGGAGGTGAACCAACTATACGAAAAGATTTACCAGAATTAATAAAATATTGTGGCGAAAAAGGATATTACCAAGCGGTTGCTACAAATGGGATATTATTTGATGAAGAATTAGCTAAATTATGCGCTGAAGTAAAGATGAGTCATGTTTTCATTAGCTTAGACAGTACAAAGCCGGAGCGAGCAGCAAAAATTAGAGGTCATCCTAAAGCTTATGAATCTGCAATAAAAGCAATTAAGTTAGCAAAAAAATATGGATTATTTACTCTGGGAAATGCTACAATTCAGCAAGAAAATAAAGATGAATTAGAAGAGCTTCAAAAATTATATGACTCCTTAGGTGTGATCCCATATTTTAGAGCTGTTATTAAGAAAAGAAGTGCGGATAAGAACTGGGAAAAGATTGGTTTAGATTTTGATGAATTTAAAGAATTCTATAAATTTAAGTATAGGAATGTAGTCGATGCAATTCGCGGGGGTAATGCAACAAGCATAAACAAGTTTTATACTTGGGATATGGTACCATTTATGGAAACTCCTATAAATGATGAAGAAAGAGCTGCGTTAGAATGGGGTGTTGGGTGTCAAGCATGTCGATCAATTTCTGGAATTGATATCAATGGTGATTTTTACCCATGTGATTATCCCTCTGAATTAATCTTGGGAAATATTCTAGAAGATGGTTTAGAGAAAATTATGGAATCTGAAATGTTCAAGAAGATTAGAGATAGAAACGTTAAAGGAAAGTGTGCTAACTGCCACCATCTCGAGTTATGTGGCGGGGGTTGCCGAATTCATGCAGAGAATGAGACAGGTGATTTTCTGTCAGAGTCTCCATATTGTTGGCATCAAATGGATCATCAACATAACACTACTGAAAAGAGTGAAGATTAATGGAATGGAAA